>JAZUCJ010000043.1:0-9758 GCA_045639105.1 Methanosphaera sp. | reverse complement strand
TGTATAAATACAAAAAAGACATCATAAGAATAACAATAGCAATAATATGCATAATTTTAAGCTACATCAACATAAACCTATGGACAATAGACCCCATATACATAACATTAATACTATGTGCAATACCAATAATCTACAATTCATGCATAGGATTAATAAAAGATCATGACATAAAAGCAGATCTGCTGGTATCACTTGCCATAATAGCATCAGTATACATAGGAGAAGTATTTGCTGCAGCAGAAATAGCAGTGATAATGGAAATAGGAGGACTGCTTGAAGAAATAACAGTGTCAACAACACAAAACAGAATAGAAAACCTAATGAAACTACAACCCACAAAAGCAAGACTAATAAAAAACAACACAGAAACACTGATAGATGCCCTGGAAATTAAAAAGGATGACATAATAAAAATCAACCCCGGAGAAACAATAGCAGCAGACGGAAAAATAATCAAGGGAAGCACAACAGTAAATCAGTCAATTATAACCGGAGAATCATTACCAGTAGACAAATCAATAGACGATGAAGTATACGCCGGAACAATAAACAATTATGGACAAATAACAATAAAAGCAACAACAAACGCCAAAGACAATTCATTACAAAAACTAATAACATTAATAGAAAACGTCAATAACGAAGAAACACCAATAATAAGAGAAGCAGACCAGTTAGCAAACATTGTTGTAGCAATATCATTAACACTGGCTATATACACATACTTTGTAACACAAAGCATAACAAACGCAGTAACAATACTCGTAGTATTCTGTCCATGTGCACTAGTACTGGCAACACCAACTGCAATAATTGCAACAATAGGAAACCTGTCCAAACATGGAATACTAGTAAAAAATGCATCAGTAATAGAAGCAATACACAAAACAGATAACATATTATTCGACAAAACAGGAACAATAACAACCGGAACACCAAAAGTCGTAAACATTAAAACACATGAAAATACACAAACAGATAAACTGCTTAAAATAACGGCTTCTGCCGAAAAAAATTACGAACATCCAATAGCACAGGCAATAATAAACTACTATGACCAAGAAGATATCCTCGAAGCAAAAGATTTTGAAGTAGAAATGGGAATGGGCATATCATGCCGCATAAACGATAAAGAATGTCTAATAGGAAGTGAAAAACTATTCACCAAACACAATATAGCTATCCCTGACAATCTTTACCAAAATAACGAAACGTCAACAATAATATATTCATACTACGATAACAAGTTCCTTGGAACATTTTCAATAAAGGACACTCCAAAAAATGGTATTAAGGATATGATTAAAAGACTTCAAAAAGACAAATACGACATAACCTTACTGACTGGAGACAATGAAAATGTTGCAAAAGACATAGCCAAACAGGTAAACATCACCAGCATAAAATCCAACTGCCTACCAGAAGACAAGTTGAAATACGTGAACAAATTAAGAAGAAAATATAGGAAAGTCATGATGGTAGGCGATGGAATAAACGATGCAATAGCACTTAAAAAAGCGGATACCGGAGTGGCAATGGGAAGCATAGGAAGTGACATAAGCATTGAATCAGCAGATTTGGTGTTAATTAATGATGACATAAGATATATTCCACATGTACTTAGAATGTCCAAAAGAACACATAAAACAATCAGATATGGAATAATCTTTTCATTAGTATTGAACACGGCTGCCATGTTACTTGCCATGATGGGCTTATTGACGCCAATTACTGGTGCCTTAGTACATAACATAGGATCCGTTATCGTAATCATACTAGCAGCAATGCTATTTAAAATAAAACCAGAAATTAAAAGCTATTAATATGAAGAGTATTCTCTTTATATTACCTTTTTTTTATAGAATAGACTAAATATCATTTTATAATAAGCATAGTGAGACTTCATTAGACTTATTATTCAATTGAAATGTGTTATCTATATATACAATGACATTAATATACATCTATATCTATTAATATCAATATATATCTTTATCAATATATAATAAACATTAATAAAGAAAAAATGATTTTAATGATGGTGATAAAATGACAGAAACAGCAAAAATAAGTTTCTTTGACAAATACTTAACAATATGGGTAATACTTTGCATGATTATAGGAATATTGATAAGCCAATACATGCCATTTATCCCGGAGTTTCTTAACAAATTCGAATACGCACACATATCAATACCAATGGCAATACTCATATGGGTAATGATATATCCGATGATGCTGAAAATAGACTTTAATTCAATTAAAAGAGTAAAGGATAACCTGAAGGGAATAGTACTAACATGGACGGTCAACTGGCTGATTCAACCATTTAGTATGTACCTTATATCACTTGTATTCTTCACAATAATCTACCAGGGAATAATGAGTGCAGATCTGGCAACACAATACCTTATAGGAGCAGTGTTACTAGGTACAGCACCATGTACTGCAATGGTATTTGTATGGAGTAAGCTAACCAATGGAGATCCTGCATATACACTAGTGCAAGTTGCTACAAACGATATAATAATATTATTTGCCTATGTGCCAATAGTAACCTATTTACTCGGAATATCTAACATAGAAATTCCATACGACACATTAATACTATCCGTACTACTATTTGTAGTTATACCTTTTATCGCAAGTATAATAACAAGAAATTACTTAACTAATAATAAAGGAAAAGATTATTTGGAAAATACATTTATTCCAAAATTCAATAACATAACAATAATAGGATTATTACTTACATTAATATTCATATTTTCCTTCCAGGGAAATCTTATAATATCAAATCCGTTAGACATTGTACTCATAGCAATACCATTTACGATACAGATATTCCTAGTATTCACAATAGCATACATCAGTGCAAAACTACTTAAAATTCCACAAAACATTGCAGCACCAGGATCAATGGTGGGAGCAAGTAACTTCTTTGAACTGGCAGTGGCTATAGCAATAGCAATATACGGAATTGGAAGTCCGGTAGCACTTGCAACAACAGTAGGAGTACTAATAGAAGTACCGTTAATGTTAACGCTCGTAAGAATAATTAACAACACCAAGGATTGGTATAATAGCTAAAAATAAAAAAATATAATATTTATTAAACTTAACCCCCCCCACCACTCACATTTTCAACAAGCATGTGATAGCAATCAATAAATCATATAAAAAGATTAAGGGAGACATATATCATGGAAACAGAAGAAATACTTTTAATAGGCAAAGCTTTAAGTGATAAAAACAGAATAGAAATCATAAAATTATTATCTGAAGACGAATTATGTGCATGTCACTTACTAGAACATTTTGATATAAAACAACCGACATTATCACATCACATGAAAATACTAAAAGAATCAGGACTTATAAACGTGACAAAAAAATCTACATGGTCCTATTATTCAATAAACAAAGAAACCATAGACAAATACACGGAATTCTTACAGGGAACATACAAAAATCAGCCGAAAAAATTCTGTGACTGCGAATAATCTCACCCCCAACCCTTAACTATTCCAATAATCACCCATCCAATAAACATACTAACCCAATATAAGATTAAACATATACATTCTCTTAATGCTTTTTCTCTACATATTACAAAAACACTATTATTTAATTGACTTTTAAAAATATTAAATAATAATATTAAGTTAAGATACTAAACAATTAGCCCTGATAGTTAAATGTGAAAAAGAATCCGTAACATATGGAATAGAATTATTTTTTTTATTCATAAACTATTTAAATTAATATAATAGAAATATTATCAATCATAAGGATGGTGATAAGTTGAGAGAAGACAATTCTCTAGTTACTAAGGTAATCTGTTGTTGTTTATTAATTCTTACCATAGCAGTATCCGGATGCATTACAAGCGATTCATCGACTACATCAACGGATGTGTCCATGAATGATTCATTGGCTCAGGAAGAAACCTTACCCATACTAAACATGACCAATGTAACACTAAAATCTACAAGGATAACCTTTGTTTACTATGATCATAATTCCACCACTTTCAATGGCTGTTATGGATTAAATTATAGTGTTGTCACAGATAATGAATCTAACAGTTACATGTTAGACCATGCAACTACCGACATACTTGGAGAAAATACTAATTACTCATTCAATTACCCTAATGGTATGACTTTCATATTTGATAACAATACACAAACCGAAATATACAAAGAAAGTGGTTTATATTACGTACATGAAGTACGAGATGAAAACAACACGACAATAAAGAGTTTGGCAAACTATACGTTGAATGATAAAAGTCATTATCCAACATTTATTCCAACCGACTGGACATTTGTTTATATTGATCATAACTCCACAGAATATGAGGGCGATGATGGATTAAGTGAAGCGGTTACAAGTAATGCGATTGGAAAGCATGAAGAAAATGTCAGGTTTTCTGATGAATTAATGGTAGGATTAATGTATTATTCAAATAATAGTACTGATTACTATAGGTATGGATTTAACGGTTTTGGATTTGATAACCTTGAAGATTTTCATGTAAATGGAACAAGTATTAACGGCTATTATGATCATGGATATTACCTGTCAAATCAGAACATATATTTACCTAATGGTACCGAGATAAGGTCATTTAACATTGAGACAAAGTACTTATCTTCCGGAGAAAAAGATTTCCTACAGAATTATCAGAACAGAAGGGATGAACATTTAATGCAGGAACAGACCAATGCAATATATGATGCTGAAGATGATTATATCAGCAGTTATGGAAGATATTCTGAAAGTCAAAAAAATAAACATGACAGGAGTATCTATTATGGTACAAATGGATTTGGAGTAGTTTACACCCCCTAATCCATCCAAACTATTTTTTTTAAACTTTTTTAGCCGTCTTTTTTAAACAATTAAGAAAAAGAAATATTATTATTTTATTGATTAATCTTTAATTAGCTTTTGAAATACTTCAAGTACGTGTTCTGCGATAATGTTATCCTCATTACCTCTTCCACCACCAACGCCTATTCCTCCAACACATTTGTTTTCATATATTAATGGATAACCTCCTGATACTAATGTAATTTTTGAATCCTTATTATCCAGGCCCATCAGGGGTCCTCCATCAGAGCATAGTTTTGCAAGTTGTTGTGTGGGCATAGACATCATGGCAGAGGTATATGCTTTTCCGGGAGCAAGTTTTATGCTGATTGCTGGAGCGCCATCAAATCTTTTGAATAACAGCATTAATCCGTTTTCATCATAAATGGCAAAACTTATTCCAAGCTTTAATTCATCGGCCTTTTCTTTTGCTGCAACAGATAACTTATCACATATATCATCATTTAATACTTTTATCATAAGATTACCAACCATCTTGTAGTCAATTTTTCATTAAATAGATATATGTTCCACTAACTATTCATAGATTATCTATGCTTTAATTATGGTTTTAATTCTAAATAAAATTAGTATCATATGTCCTAAAAGTTATAAAAATAGTAATTTAAAAAGATAATAAAAAAAAGGTAATAGAAGGATTATCTGTCAGAATATAATAATCCAATTGCTCTATTTTCAAAGAATAATAAATATGTTTCTACAATACATGTTACTATTGAAGTTAATAATTCACTACCTAAAAATGTGAAAATTCCTGAGACTATTCCAGAAATGATAGCGATAATAAGTACAATTACAATATAGGTTAAAACTACTTTACCCAAACCTATTGCCATAAGGTCATCATAAGCAGCTTTAATATTTAGAGCATCACCAAGATTTTCGGTTTCAGCTAATCTACATTGAGCCATAATTAATAGTAATCCAAAGATAATCAATAATATAAATGTTATGATTACTCCTATTATGCTTTTACCTGCTAATAAATATACTAGAAGAGGAATTATCACAAATACGAATGCAACTATTGTATTTTTAACTCCGTTTGAAACTTGTCTTGCAAAATCTACATCGGGAGCGTCATTTCTTCTTTCTATAGCAAATTTAATGATATCCAGAACAAATCCTTCAATTAAAAACAGTAAAGCAAGGACAATAATAATGCCTATTAAAGCTACAATTATATTTACACCTTCTATGCTTGCAGCATTAGTTAATCCTGTAGCTACAAGTATAATTCCAATTATTATGGATATAAGCATATATATTCCTAATGCTTTAAGATTTTTAGATGGATAGCCTATAGCATCCATAATTAATTCATTTAATTCCATGATAATCACTTATTACACATTTTAAGTTACATCATTAATATTTAAATAATTCAATATCTGATGTACTATTATTTATTTATTTTTTTTATTATTAAAATTTATCATATAATTGAGATTAATACATGTAAATAAAGGTGTTACAAGTTATACTTAAATAATAAATTTAAACCGTTAAAAAAAAATAATTTTAAACTACTGTATATGGAATAATATAGCATTCAACAGATTTTTATCTATTATTCAGTTAATGGAGTAATTACAGATTATCATATGATATATTAAATCATAATTACTTGAAATAGTTCTTTTTAACATTTTCCTGTTTTATTTTGTTGATGTTGAGCAAAAAAGTATATTATTTCCAAAAAAGAATATGATAATATGAAATACATAGATTTAAATGGAAAAATTATTAGAAAAGATCCCAAATACTACCTGCAGGACGTTCTTGAATTTCCGGAATATGATGGAAGTTATGAAAAGCTGGAGGAATTTTTGGAAAACATAGACGAAGAATATGAAATACATTTTATTAACACTGGATGTATTGCAAAAGCATTGCTCGATGTTTTCATGCAAAATAGTGAAAAATCAGAATATCTGACCGTCATAATAGATGATTAAATAAAAAGGGTAGCTAATTATTACTAAAATTATGGAAATATTCTTTCAAAAGATTCTAGTAACATTATCCTTAAATTATTATTTTTTATTGCTAGAAAGACGTTATATGAAAATTTCTTCCATAATATTATAATCGAGGGCTTCACGGAAAAATGGAAAATTAAAAGATATTATCATCCACGCGGACTAAAAAAAAAATAAAACAAGTAATAATCCTTAAAGAAAAAGGATTCTTCAAAGATTAGATTAATAAGAAGGTATAATGAAGAGATTATTTATCGTTTAAAGTCCAATAACATCTTTTAGGAGAAACAATTGTTTCATCTTTTTTAAGTTCTTTCATGATTTTATCTACTTCTTTTTTTTCAACACCAGAAATTTCACTAACCTTTGTAGCATTTAAAGGATCTTCAGAATTTCTAAATGCTTCAATAACTTTATCTTTATTATCCATACAAAATCACCCTTTGTTTATTGACTTTGCCATTATACTGACAATCACAAAATTATAATTCTTAACTAGTTAAGACTTATGTTTATAATATATAAGATTACTAGTATACAACTTTATCCAAATTAGGAAATAACATATTAAAGCAATTGTATGAATAAATACTAGCAATTTGCTTATTATTTTGTTATATCTATAATGTTTCCGTCCACTTCTTTCCATTCATGTTTTTTAAAGCCATTCCATGTAGTGCCGTAAATAACATTTCCACTTCTTTTTAATAAGACAACCCTGAATGGAAAATCATCCTTAATTCTTAATTCAATATCCGGATTTTTTGAATTTGTATAGACGTAGAAAAAGTATCCTTTCTGATTAAACGTATCAAAATCCACATCGCCTAATTCAATATCCATTATATTGTCACCATACTTTAAGTCGGGACTTAATTTCTCCAATATTTGCTTTACCTGTACCATAATATCACATTCCTTACTAAAATAATGCATACTTTCATCAAAAAATAAAAGTATTTGATGTAACAGCTTTATTCTCTTAGTACTTGTCTGAATTTTTCATAAATTTTTACCATAGCATATGTGTCAAGTTTACAGTATTCACGTAATTCTTCTTTTATTTTTTCCTGTTTTTCTGGGCTTTTACCCTTTAAATGTATGAATGCTTCTGAAGCTTCTTCACCATCGCGAACACCGGACAGATTACTATAATCCAGCTCCGGACTATCAGGATATAATGCCGGTAATACCTGTTTAAGAGAATAGGAACCTTTCATTTGCCTAGTATAATATTGTCTTTGCTTAAACGGTTGCATAAGGTCAATCATATTGGCATTTATTTTTTCAATTTTCTCCTCTAAATCAGGATACATTCGTGCAAGTTCCTTGTTAACCCGACCACTTTCAAATGATTTATTATAGACAATTACACTACCATTACCTGATAAATTATCCACCATGCTTTCTGCAAAATGTCTGACAAAATCCTCATCATCAATATCTGCCAGAAATTCCTTATGTTCAAGCTTCGCATTCTCATCTTCCAGAATATGTAAAGAATACTGGAATGGTAACACCTGATATGGCCTGGTATTATCCAATTCAGGAATAGGAGACATAATAGTCTCATAATCAATGAAATATAAAGGATACTCCAATGAATCCATAAACTCAGAGATTGCTTGTTTAACAATCTTAGGTTTTCTGTCATTAACTTCAAAATCAATTTGCTCTAATTGGGCAGAAGTCAGGTTTTCATCCAAGAGATCTTCAAATGTTATCTTACCCTGAGCATATTTTTCAAATTTTTCCTTCTTCGTCATGTTGCCTGTTACATCAAAAACATTCGGTTCCGGAAGATTCCTGGTACAGTACTGCCAGAAATCACAATGATAAGGATTATAACAATGAAGACCCAATGGAATATCAGGTTCTTTTCTAATTCCATGAACTGCCATGAACTTGTTTATTAACTCCACGTTCTCCCTTATTTCATCCTGCTTTTTTAATACAAGACCTGTTATGTCTTCGATTATAAAGAGTTTTTCAATATCCAGGTCACCTTCTCTTACGTACTCATTGTTTATGTAGATGATACTTACCTTTTTCACATTCAGGCCCAAGCCATTCAATATAAAATACTGGAAGGAAGCATCATCAATGTATATGTCAGTAATTTTTGTTGAACTTTTTACTTCATATATCTCAACACCATCCTCATCATTTTTAAGGATATCTACCATACAAAAGTTATTATCATGAATAAATGATGCTTCAGTGATAATGTTAGGCCTGTTTTGTAAAAATCTGTCTGTTTTACGCGTCATGATACTGATCTTGTCATATACGACGTCGTCATGTTCTTTTCCGAAAATGTCCTGAGCAAGAACTCCTACCCTTTTTCCATTCTCAAAGAGCATTGGACTGGCCGTTTGTACTGCTTCTTCCCATTTATACTTTTTTAGCCATAAACTTTTTGGACATTGAATTGCTTTACAATAATTTGTTTTAGATAAAAATACTTTGTTCAAAGGAATCACCACTATATTAATTTCATACCTTTAATAAATTTTGTTTGCATGAACTCTTTTACTAATTCATCATTTTCCATTATCATTAATATGAATTAAACACTCAAACATTAACGTTTCATAATATTTTCCTTAATTAATTTTTGGAACACACCATAAGAAATTAAGTTATGAGGAATAGATTACGATAAACAATATTAATGGAATATTATTGTTTTTAATCTCAACAAATAATATTTTATTTAAACAAATGTTTAAACATTATTTTATACAATTTTATGTTAATTTTCTGCTGTTTATTTTAATAATATTATTTTTTTTCTTCACATTATATAAATATATTACATGTAGTATATATAGTTGGAATATAATTATTAAATATTTTAAAATATATTTATTC
>JAZUCJ010000042.1:0-6048 GCA_045639105.1 Methanosphaera sp. | reverse complement strand
AGTTATATTTTTTATAATTTTTTATAATTTTAACCTTTAATTATTTTATTTTTTATATTTTTTATGGTTAATATTGCATTATTGTATAAATATTTACTTGTTTTTTCGATGAAATATAGGATAGTCCTTATATGATAATTTTAATATTTAATCAAGTTAAAAATAGTAATAGAATAATCTAGTAAAATTTAGGGAGGGATTATGTGGATAAAAAAATAATATCTGTCATAGGTGTTATTTTAATAGCCGTTCTTGGTGGATTATTTGGTTTGGGCGGATTGTCAGATGCGGATTCTCAGGACAGCACAGATACTAATTTTACCAATGTCAGTGTTGTTGAAAGCGGTGAATATGTCAGTGCAAATGAAGTTGCCAGTTATATTAAACAGTTCCATAAACTACCAAGTAACTATATTACCAAGAAAGAAGCTCAAAGTTATGGATGGCAAGGTGGTCCACTTAAAGAATATGCGCCAGGTAAAAGTATTGGCGGAGATGTGTTTACAAACAGACAAGGCATACTACCTCATAGCGAGAAAAAATATATTGAATGTGATATAGATGCAAATGGTACAAGTAGAGGAGCAAAGAGAATTGTATATTCTACAGAGAACTATAAAGTGTATTATACCGATGATCATTATAACACGTTTACTGAAATTTAAGGAAGTGTTCATTTGAAAATTATTAAGTTGGATGGGAAAAAAATTAAAAGGGATTCACATGATTATTTGATTAAAAAGCTTGATTTGCCCGATTATTATGGTAGAAATCTTGATGCTCTTTATGATTGTTTAACAGATATAGGTGTTGAAACACAAATTGAACTTGTTAACAGTGAATATGTCTCCCTTGATTTGATTGACACTTTCTTTGATGCTGCATTAGAAAGTGATTTTTTATTTTTCATATGTGATGAATAATCATCCATTTTTTTACTTTTTTTTGATTTTGGAATTTTTCTTATTGAATTTTGTCAAATTATATATAAATAATAAAAAATATATAACAATGTGAAGAACAAGGTGAAGTGAAGATATGATAAATGAAAAAGAATGGGATATTAACTACATAAACAATTTAAAAGAGATGGACAAACACAATAAGGAATCTGCCATAACATTAAATTATGAGTTTATTACGGAAAAATATTTTGAAATGTATGAAGTAGCATTAAATGCCGGAACAATAATGCCATACCGATTTAATCTTATAGGTCCTGCATACAGGGGTGACCAGCAGCCGACAAGACTAAAAAACTTCGATCCAAAAGTTAAAAAAAGACTGGAAGAATCATATGCTACAAGAAACAAGTTACAAGCAAAATATACCAGTCCAGGTGCAGATCCTGTTGGAAGGTATAAAGACTTTTTAGACAAGGAGATATATGATTTTATTGAAGAGTTTCCTCAATTCAAATCCATTATACTTGAAGAAAAAACTTTGTAAAAATGAATCGGGACAGAGTATTACTCTTTATTAACTTTTAACTGTTTTTAATTGAAATAATCTTATTTCAATACTTTTTTTTATTGATATTATTTGTGGTAGACTTTTTTTGTGCTGTCCCTGTTTTATTATAATTGAAAAATGGAAAAAATTTTATTATTATTAAAAAAAATAACAATAGTATTATATTAATAAAACTATATATTATTATTAATAATAAGACAGGTAATAATTATGGAAAATGAGGAAATATCTAAAATATCAAAAGCACTAAGTGAACCCAAAAGAATAGAAATAATACTATTAACGTCGGAAAAGGAAATGTGTGCAAACGACATACTGGAAAAATTTGACATTACACAACCCACCTTATCACACCACTTAAAACAATTAACGGATTCAAATATAATAAATGTGAGAAAAAAAGGAAAAATGTCCTATTATTCAATGAATAGGGAAACATTAAACGAATATTTAGATTTCTTTAAAAAAATAAACTAAAAAAAAAGATATGATTTCCTCTTTTTCTAAAATAAGTGAAAAAAAAATATTTTTTTAATTAAGAAATAACCTACCTAAAAAATACTCTTAACTATTTTTTGATTTCATTGATTAATTTTTCAGAAGCTCCCTTAGGATCATCACTTAACATTATAGCAGAAACAACAGCAATTCCATCAAAATCATATTTGTCAACAATCTCTTTGGCGTTTGATTGCTTGATTCCACCAATGGCAACTGTAGGTATTTCTATTGCATCCTTAATTTTTTCTAATTCATCAGGAGTTGCAATATTTGCATCTTCCTTGGTGCTGGTTTCTATAATGGCACCCACACCCAAATAATCCGCACCATCATCCTGTGCTTTTTTTGCCTCTTCATAAGTATGTGCACTAATACCTATTGTTTTATCAACGCCCAATATACTGCGGGCTATCCTGCATGGCATATCATCTTGGCCCAAATGTACTCCTGCAGCATCAACTGCCTGAGCCACATCTATTCTATCGTTTATAATTAATGGAACATCGTACTTATCAGTAATTTTTTTACATTTTTTGGCCAGTTCATAGAAATCTTTGGTTGTACTTGTTTTTTCCCTTATCTGGACAATTGATACTCCACCCAGTATCGCTTGTTCTATGGCGTTTAAAAACTCTTCTTCTGTTAAATCAAACTGGTCTGTTACCAGGTATAATCCAAAGTCTTTCATGTTTTTCTACCTACAATTTTTTAATGTCTGCATATTCATTGAATGTTACAGAATCCATTTTGGATAATTCGTCAATCAAGTATGTTCCGAATGATCCTGTTCCCTGATTGTTATTTCTGGTAATCTGGGCAGCTTTTTCACCTGCAATGGACATGACGCCCGTTGCTGTAATTGCTGCTGTTAACGGGTCATCTATTGCCACATATGCTCCCATGATACAACCCAACATACATCCTGTTCCGGTGATATTTGCCATCATTACATCACCATTTTTAAGGGCGTATACTTCATTGCCATCCGAAACAATATCTATTGGTCCGGATACCGCAATTGTTGTACCTAACTTTTCTGCAATGTTTTTAACTATTTGAGCGTTTATTTCCAATGTTTCTTCATTAATTACATCGGTATCTGCCACATCCACCCCTTTTGCTGTAGTGCATTCTTCTAAAATTCCATAAAACATTGCAATAGCCTTTATTTCGGAAAGATTTCCCCTGATTATTGCAGGTTTTGATTCTTTTATTATTTCTATAGGAGTTTCATTTCTTATTTTACTGATTCCTACTCCAACGGGATCCAAAACAAATGGTTTATTCATGGATACCGCTTGTTTAGCGGATTTTTTCATTGTTTCTACTTGTTCTGTTGTTAATGTTCCAATGTTTATTACAAGAGAGTTTGCTATTGTTACTATCTCTTCTGCTTCTTCAGGAGCATTAGCCATTATAGGTGATCCTCCAACTGCAAGAACTGCATTTGCACAATCTCGTACTGTTACCACATTTGTAATACAGTGCGTTAATGGACTTTGTTGTCTTAACTTTTCTATTAAAATAGTTGATTTTTCTATAATTGAATCAGTCATCGATTAATTCTCCCAATAATTATTTTATAATATTATTTATGATAATAAAATATAAAATATTTTAGTAGATATTGATTCAGTGAGTTTTATACTCTTTTTTGATATATTCATATAATATAAAATAAATTGTTTAAAGAAAAAAATAGGATTAAACTGAAAATATGGTAAATTATTTTCAGTAGTTTTGTGGAAAGTATTATTTAAAATATGGTTTTAATTTATTATATAATCTTTCTGTTAATGGTAATGAAATAAAAATGTATACATATATACCAAATATTAAAGAAATTAAATTTGATATTCCACTGAATGCCAGAAGTTTATCAGATAAACCAGGATGTAATTCACTAAGTGTTGACAAGGCTGCAACATTTATGCTTGAACTTCCCATACCCGTAGCAAGAGCATAACTATAAGGATGCAAGGGCATTACATAAAACAATATGTTTACTAGAAAGATGATAAATATTGATCCCAACATTATTCCTATAAGATAGACTATGAAAAATCCTTTAACTTCCTCCGATTCAAAGCCATACTTTTCAATCAATACGGCCAGTTGTGGTTCACGACAGATTGAACTGGTCATACCAATAGCTTCACGCTTAAAGCCTAAAAGCAATGCAATAGGAAGACCAACCAATACTGTTCCAACACTTCCCAACTCTTTTAGAACTAGAAGAGGTCCCATATTCAATAACAGTCCAATGTTTTCACCACTGGCAATTGCAAGCTTTGCCAACAATGGACCAACCAACAACAGCAATAGTTTTGTAGAATTTTTTGATTGAGTTTTATTAATCCATCCAATTGGCTTGAAAACATACAAGAACAGGGAAATAAACAATGCAGGAATTAACGGTAAAATGATTATGTTAAAATCATCCGTTACCGGTACCACTATTGTTCCGATAGATAATGATATTATAGTAACCACTAACATCGTTAAATGTAACTTGTAATCATATAGAAAATTTATTTCTGAAAGTTTTTTATCATTCATCTTAAAACCATTTAAAAATATTTAATAAAAAAATAATTATTAAAAAAAAGGATAATGAATAATTACGATTAAATCATACCCGTATATAATAATGCTGCTTGAGCGATAAGTGCTGATCCCAGATAAGTTCCGAAAATTACTGCGAAAGTTACGATAATTCCACGAATACCAACTTTTTTAAATCCGCTCAAGTCTTTACCCATGGCAACTCCAGCATAAGCCAGTAAAACTGTTGTCAAAGATATTAAATCCACTTTTGAAGTGTAATAAATAATTGGTTGAGACAATGGGAACCATGGCAATGCTACAAACAAACCTATTAAACTGATGTATATGATGGCCGGGACATTTTCAAACGGGAATAACGTTTCAACTATTAAGCCTATTAAGGATATTATGGATAAAATAAACATTCCGATTAATGATTCCTGAAATGGATACTGATAGCCTACCCAATTTCCTATAGCTGCCATAACAGAAAATATTAAAAGAATAGTTATCCACTGGCCAATCATACTAAGAGATAATTTTGAATTCATTTTATATTTCCCCGTCCGTGTCGTTACTATTAAATAATTTACTTATTAATGGTTCCAGTATATCATATAACTTTTCTGTTAATGGGATTGCTGCAAAAATATAAACATACATACCCGTTACCATAGCTATCAGGTTAGCCATACCACTAAATGCTTCTAATTGAATTGCTAAATCCGGATATATTGCAGATAATGAAGCTACAGCTGCCGCATTCATACTGGCACTTCCAATACCACAAGCCATACCATACGCAAATGGATGTAATGGTATTAAATACGCAAGAACACTTGCCATAATACTAATAAATGGTGTTCCCAGAACTGTACCTATTAAAAAGACCGTGAAAAAACCACGAGTTTCCGGTGAGGTAAATCCATACCTGTCCATAACTACAGCCATCTGTGGTTCACGACAGATTGAACTGGTCATACCAATAGCTTCACGCTTAAAGCCTAAAAGCAATGCAATAGGTAAACCAATGAATATGGTTCCAAAGTTTCCCAATTGTTCAAGCAGTATGGCTGCTCCTACATCAAAAATAATTGTTAAATTTTGACCACTTGCAATTGCCAACTTAACCAATAATGGACCAACCAATAACATCATAATTTCGGAAGATTCATTGGATTGCGTTTTGTCAATCCATTTAAAGGGTTTGAAAACGTAAAATGCTATTGCCAAAACTAATGAATATAACAGGGGCATGAGAACAATGTTTACTCCGGCAATGTCTAATGCTATTACACCAATATATTCTGAAATAATTATACAAAGCAATATTGTAAGGTGGAGTTTATAATCCTTACTCGCTTCACCCAAATCATCAATTTCTGAATTATATTTATTTTGAATAGGCATAATTTAATCTCCCTAAAAAAATTTTTCAAGAAGTAATTTAAAATATTGATAATTCAATAACAATATTAAAAAAAATTTGGTTGAAATATTAATTATACAAAAAATTTTTAATTACTT
>JAZUCJ010000041.1:0-20452 GCA_045639105.1 Methanosphaera sp. | reverse complement strand
CAATACAGAAGAATATCTTTGAAATATTTGAGAAGTTAGGCATAACTGAAGGGTTTGAAAAAACATCCTACTTAGAAATACTGGAAAAAAATAAGAGAAATAATATTAACAAATAAAATAAATATAATATGTATACTTTGTAAAAATACTTATAAAAAAAGAATGACTAATTATATACAAATAAAGAATTAATTCATAATTATTTCTAACTAACAACTATTTAAATATTAAACGAGGGGGAAACTAAAATTAAGGACAGATTCGTTAGTATATATAATAAAGAGGTAGAGTATAATTTACCCGATAATATTAATATATATGATACAACACTTAGGGATGGAGAACAAACTCCAGGAGTGTGTTTTTCTTTAGATGAAAAGTTAGAGATTGCACATAAACTAGACGAACTTGGAATACCCCAAATTGAAGCAGGTTTTCCTATTGTTTCGGAAAATGAAAAGAAATCCGTTAAAACAATTGCTAATGAAGGATTAAATGCTCAAATTATTTGTTTAACTAGGACAAAAAGAGAAGACATTGATGCAGCATTAGATGCTGATGTGGATGGTATTATAACCTTTATGGGCCTATCCGACTTACATATAGACATAAAAATGAACAAACCACGAGACGTAGTTAATGAAATTTGTATGGATGCTGTTGATTATGGAAAAGATCATGGCTTGTTTGTTGCTTTTTCTGCAGAGGATGCAACACGTACGGAATTACCTAAATTACTGGAAATATACAAGATGGCTCAGGAACACAAAGCCGACAGAATTCACATAGCAGACACAACAGGTTCAATAAATCCATATGCTATGCAATATTTGGTAAGGAATATTAAAAAAGAGATAGATGTTGAAGTAGCACTCCATTGCCATAACGATTTTGGTTTTGCAGTAGCAAACTCTATTGCAGGCCTGTTTGAAGGTGCTTCTGCAATTTCAACAACAGTAAACGGTATTGGTGAAAGAGCAGGAAACGCTTCATTAGAAGAGCTAATAATGGCATTGAAATTATTATATAATAAGGATTTAGGATTTAAAACGGAAGTAATTTCAGAATTATCCCAAATAGTTTCCAAATACAGTAAAATTCCAGTACCTGACAGTAAGGCCATAGTAGGAAACAACGTGTTCAGACATGAATCAGGAATACATGTTGATGCAATCGTAAAAAATCCTTTCACATATGAACCGTTTTTACCTGAAATGATTGGAACAAAAAGACAAATTGTGCTTGGAAAACACTCCGGTAAAGCCGCAATTGAAGAGAAATTAGATTCATTGAAAATAAAGGTTGACAATGAAAAGCTTTTGGAAATAGTTAAACTGGTTAAAGAAGAACGTGAAAAAGGCTTTGATATAACTAATGAAAAATTTGATGAAATATTATTAAAGGCAAATGTTAAAAGATGATGATTTAAATGAACATTAGTGAAAAAATATTAGCAAAAGCATCAAATCAAGAGGAAGTTAGTCCCGGCGATACTGTTAATGCAAATATTGACGTTGCAATGAGCCATGATGGAACTAGTCCCCCTACAATCAAGGTATTTGAGAAATTAGCTGATAAAGTATGGGATCCCGATAAAATCGTACTGGTCTTTGATCATAATGTACCGGCCAACACCATGGGTTCGGCAGAATTTCAACAGGTTGTCAGAGACTTTGCTAAAAAACAGGGAATTAAAAACATTTACAAACAAGGAGAAGGAATTTGTCACCAAGTTCTGCCCCAGGAGGGTCATGTAAAACCGTCAACGGTCATGGTAGGTGCAGACTCACATACGTGTACCTATGGAGCTTTCGGAGCATTTTCAACAGGACTTGGTGCTACTGACCTTGCAATGGTATATGCTACCGGTAAAACCTGGTTTAACGTGCCTGAAAGCATTAAAATAAATGTTGAAGGCAGTCTTCAAAAACACGTATATTCAAAAGATTTAATCTTGAATATCATAAAGAAACTGGGTTCCTATGGCGGAACTTATAAAAGCCTGGAATTCCATGGTACAACCATAGATAACTTATCTGTGGATGCTCGGATGACCATGACGAACATGGTTATTGAATGTGGAGCAAAAAATGGTATAATGGTACCCAACGAGGATACAAAAAAATACCTGGCACAAAGAGGCATTAAAAACTATGAAATCACAACACCTGATAAAAATGCCGAATATGAAAAAATATACGACTTTGATGTTGATGACTTAAGGCCTCAGGTTGCCTGTCCACATAACGTGGATAACGTTGAGGATGTTGATAAAGTAGAGGGCACCACCATTAATCAGGCAGTTCTTGGTTCATGTACCAATGGCAGATACGAAGACCTGGTTCAGGCTGCCGAAATACTAAAAAATCATGAAATTCATGAGGATGTACAGTTATTGGTATTTCCGGCTTCCCGTAAAATATATCAAAAAGCAATTGAAAACGGTATTATTCAAACATTCCTTGAATCAAATGCTATTGTATGTAATCCGGGATGTGGGCCTTGTTTAGGTGCACATATGGGTGTTATGACTGATGATATGACTTGCATATCCACTACAAACAGAAACTTTTTAGGCCGGATGGGTAGTGCAAAATCATACGTTTACCTATCAAACCCTGCTGTTGTAGCCGCTTCAGCAATAAAGGGTGAAATAACTGACCCTTCAAACATTTAATTCCTTAAATTTCTTTTTTTTAAAAATAGCGTTGTAATTATTTTTTAAGATTAGCATTAAATAAATATAAAAAAGTAGTTGTTTAGAATTCATTAAGTTTCTGCTTAATGTAATCTAAAATTTCATCTCTAGCATCATCATGTGTTAATGCCATATCTATAGAACTTTTTAACCATTCCATAGTATTACCTATATCATATATGGTGCCTTCAAATGTGGTTGCATAAACATTATCCTGTTCGTTTATAGCATCAGTTAACTGTATTTCTCCACCAACTCCGGCATCAATACTCTCTAGTTTATCAAATATGTCAGGAGTTAATATGTATCTTCCAGTAATTCCCAAATTGGATGGTGCATCTTCGAGTTTTGGTTTTTCAACCAAATTATTTACCTTAAAGATATTATTTTCAATTTCGGTACCGTCAACAATACCGTATCTTTCTATTTTTCTTTCAGGCAACTCTTCTATAGCAATTACAGAACCACCATATTTATCGTGTACATCAATTAATTGTTTTGTACAAGGATTTTCAGAATATGTGATTGTATCTCCTAACAAAACGGCGAAAGGTTCGTTTCCTATATGTTTTTTAGCACAGCTGATGGCATCTCCAAGTCCGTTTTGTTTTTTCTGACGAACATAATAAATATCGGCCATGTTAGATATGGATTGAACTTCTTCGAGGTAATCGAACTTACCTTTTTGTTCTAAATTGTATTCTAATTCCCATGATTTATCAAAATGATCTTCAATAGGTCTTTTTCCTTTACCTGTAATGATAAGTATGTCATCAATACCAGAATTAACTGCTTCTTCAACAACGTACTGTATCGTTGGTTTATTAAATACAGGTAACATTTCTTTTGGTTGTGCTTTTGTAGCAGGCAAAAATCTTGTTCCTAATCCAGCTGCAGGTATAACTGCTTTCATTATTAATCTCCTTATAATTTAATTATTGAATTTTCACCAATAACAAAACTTCTTCCTTTAGGATATGTTTTCTTATCTGATAAAATTTGTGAGTTTAATCCTAATAAACTTTCTGTAATACGTTTATCGGACCTTATAATAGAATTTCCTATGATTATGGATGAATCTATTTCGGATTCTATTATTTTAGTACCGTCTCCGATTGAAGTGTATGGTCCTACATAACCCTTAATTTCACAATCTTCACCAATTATTGCAGGTCCTTTTATTACTGAACCTGATTTAATTATCGTGTTTTTTCCAATTATTACTCGACCCTTAATCTTTACGTTTTCTTCAATTTCTCCCTGAATATCTGTTTTGATTGTTTCAAGGATTAACTGATTTGCATCTAAGACATCTTCAGGTTTTCCAGTGTCTTTCCACCATCCTTCAACAACAAATGAATCCACATTAAATCCATCATCTATTAATTGTTGGATAGCGTCAGTTATTTCTAACTCATTTCTCCATGAAGGTTCAATTTTATCAATTGCTTCAAATATGTTATTTTTAAACAAGTATATACCAACTAGTGCCAGATTGCTTTTTGGATGTTCAGGCTTTTCCACTAAATTAATTATTTTACCCTCATCATTTAGTTCGGCAACACCAAATTGTCTAGGATCTTCAACTTCCTGCAATAGCAATCTTGAAGAAAAATCTGATTCATCAAATCCGTTGACAAATTCGTCAATGCCTGATTTGAGAATATTATCACCTAAATACATTACAAAGGAGTCTGAACCAACAAATTCTTGGGCTGTTTTAGCAGCATGTGCTAAACCTTTAGGTTCACCTTGCATAATATATGTAATATTTACGCCAAAACTTGAACCATCACCTAACGCTTCCTTAATTTTATTAGGCATATTAGTTCCTAAAATAATACCAATTTCTGTTATTCCGGCATCACGTAAGTCTTCTATAGCGTATTCAATAACCGGCTTATTTGCTATTGGAATCAATTGTTTAGGTCCGGTATGAGTCAATGGTCTTAATCTTGTTCCATGACCTCCTGATAAAATAACACCTTTCATGTAACTCACCACAAAAATTAAGTTTATAAATATAAAAGAAAGTTAAAAAATTCTTTAATATAAGTTTATTTATATTCTTCTATGAATATAAATTTTTTTGAATTAATTATATAAAAAATTGAAAAAAGGATGTTGAAATGGGGAGATTATAATGTTTTAGTTGCTTTATATAAACGTTCAGCGTTGTCCTTATACCAGTTCACGGTTTTTTCCATTGCATCTTCAAATGACCATTTAGGTTCCCATCCGAGTTTCTTAGTTTTTGTTGCATCCAAGGAGTATCTTCTGTCATGTCCTAAACGGTCTGTAACGTGTTCAATTAACGTTTCGGGTTTACCTAATTTTTCAAGTATTAACCTGGTTATTTCCAAGTTATTCTTTTCGTTTCCTCCACCAATGTTATATACTTCCCCTATTTTACCTTTATGTAGCACAGTATCTACACCGGCACAATTGTCCTCTACATAAATCCAGTCACGTACATTCTTTCCGTCACCATACACGGGTAACTTTTCATCATGCAATGCTTTAAGTATAAATAATGGTATTAATTTTTCAGGAAACTGTCTAGGTCCAAAATTATTACTACTTCTTGTAATCATTACTGGAATACCATACGTCTTGTAATATGCACTTACTAATAAATCTCCACCGGCCTTACTGGCTGAATAAGGGCTGGAAGGATCTATATTGTCAGTTTCTTTAAAGGAACCTTCAAGTATGCTTCCATAAACTTCGTCAGTAGATATCTGAATATACTTTTCAACATCATACTTTCTTACCAGTTCCAACAGGTTATGAGTACCTAACACATCGGATTTAACAAATGCTGCAGGATCAGTTATTGATTTATCCACGTGTGTTTCGGCAGCAAAATTAACAACATAATCTGCATCTTTCATGGCTTGTGAAGCAGCAACTTCATCGGCAATATCCCCTTTAATAAAATCAATGTTTTCCAAACCTGCAAGATTTTCCATATCTCCCGCATAAGTCAACTTATCTAAAACTGTAATCTCATAATCATCATATTTGTTTGCAATGTAATGGACAAAATTTGAGCCTATGAATCCGGCTCCTCCTGTTATCAAAATTTTCAATATAATCACCTTAATTTATATAAGCAATAATATAACAATAATAGATTTATAATAAATTTTATTAATATTTTATTTTAATTAATTTAATTTTCGGAAGTGGACTCTATGTCAGTAGATTCGAGTTTAAAAATTACTGGCCGCAATCCATCATTACAGCAAACAATTGCTACTCCCGGCTCTTCAATCCAATCATGATAATAAAATACGTCACTTCCTGCTCCATGTGCTAGTGCAAAGACATACTGGTATATTGCCTTCCATGCTTCATCACAGAAATTTTCTGGCTTTGCATAATCTGCATAATACACTTCACCTTCATTTAGCATTGGACATGCCGAGAGATTTTTAACACCGTACTCCTTTGCTAACTGAGTATCCAGGGTAGTTTTTAAAACAGTTATTTTAACTTTTTTCATAATTATCTTCTTCTCTGAATTTTCATATAATAAATGTATTTTCTTAAGTAGATAATGCTTTTTTCCATTGCCTTTTAATCCGTTAATCTTAGAATGCTAATGTTATCAGGATAATAATTTATAGTTAAAAATCTAAAGATAATAGTATGAAATACTTTATAACTGGTGGTAGTGGTCTTCTGGGTGAAAGACTTGCTACTGTAGCAAATGATAATGATGAATTGACATTGGTACATAATAGTAATCCCTCAGAAAATACTATTAAATGCGATATTACTAATGAAAAAGATGTGAAAGATACTGTTGAAAAAGAAAATCCGGACGTGATTATCCATTGTGCCGCCATGACTAACGTGGATTTATGTGAAGATGAAACAAAATTGGCTTATAAAGTAAATGGTGATGGAACAGGATTTTTAGCTAAAGCTGCAAATGATGTTGGTGCAAAAATTATTTATGTTTCTACAGATTTTGTTTTTGACGGCACAAGAGGTTATTATAAAGAGGATGAAGAAGTTAATCCATTGGGCATTTATGCCAAATCCAAATATGATGGTGAAGTACAGTTAGAAAAATATAGTGATAACTGGGCCATAGCAAGGGTTAGTGTGCTTTATGGATGGCATAGCAGATTGAATTTTACTACGTGGGTAATTGAACAGTTAAGACAGAATAATGAAATTAATATCGTTACTGATCAGATTAATTCTCCGACGCTTGCCGATAATGCTGCCGAAGCCATATTTAAAATTGCACAGAAAGATAAAAATGGCATTTTCCATACTGCGGGAAATGATGCTATAAACAGGTTTGATTTTACGAAAAAAATTGCTGATGCATTTGATTTGGATGATTCCTTGATTAATCCCACCACCAGTGCCCAATTTATTCAGAAAGCACCCAGACCTAGAGATTCATCATTAAATGTTAATAAGGTGGAAAAGGAATTGAATATGAAAATGGAAACTTGTTCTGAATCTCTGAAAAGGATGGCGGATTCAGAATAATTATTTTATTTCCTTTTTTTAAATAGAAATGTTTATATATTATGATAAAGATACTTTATAATAACCTTATTTGATAAGGGCTGTTGGTTAAATCCACCAGAGATATAATTCTATTTTTATATGCGGGGGTGGTCGAGCGGTCAAAGGCGCTAGGTTGAGGGCCTAGTGAGGTAGTCTCTTCGCGGGTTCGATTCCCGTCTCCCGCATTTTCAATATTATTACAATTAATTTTTTAACATTTTATTGTAATCTTTAGTTTTGAACCTTTTTTTAATTCATCGATTAAGTTTTTATCAAGATCCCTTGCTGCTTTATCGGCTTTAATCATTAAAGTTCTATTGCATGTAAAGTCACTTTTTCTACAAACCATGTCTGATGGATGATCCAATGATAATTTTGATGAACCGTAACCAATTATCTTATCGGAAAAATTGTCTGATTCCAATAGTAATTCAATTTTTTTATCATCCGTTTTAATCTGATTCTTTAATTCTTCAGGAAAATCATTTAACGTAATTTCGGATTTTACACCGATAATACAATCCCCCTTTAGGGTTAATGATTGATCAGTGGTAATTTCAAAGGTTGATTTGTGAAGTGAAGTAACATTTTCATGACCTTCTGCGATAAAACTATATTCCATATACTCACCATAGATATTAATAATTATTATATTGATTTAAAAGTATAAAAAAGTGTAATTTTATGAATGATGATGTAAAGAAAAACAAAGGAAATTATTGTTTAATCATTTCCAACAAAAGGGATTCAAATATTAAAGTTGGTGCAAAGGGAATGATGTTTTTTAAGAAAGGATATTATGTTTATGTTGGTTCGGCATTGAATTCTTTGGATAAGCGTATAGAAAGACATATCTCTGAAGAAAAGAAAAAGCATTGGCATGTCGATTATTTATTGCTTGATAAAAACACCAAAATTAAAGAGGTAATATTCACATACTCAACAAAAAAAATAGAATGTGAAATATCAAACGAAATAAACAAAACCTCGGATGGATATATTGAACTTTTTGGTTGTTCTGACTGTAAATGTTTATCCCATTTGTATTATTTTAATAGTTATGAAAATGCATTGGATTCCAGTGTAAACTCATATGAGAAACTTGGCTTCTGTGCACAACACTGGTTTGAAAATTAAACGTATTTATGGAAAAAAGTTTCAAATTCCTCAGTTGTCATTGGAGTAGGTACAGTGAAGGAATCATTATTAACTATTTTATTGACTAAGTCACGATAAATATCTGCTTGTTCCGAATCAGGAAACATTTCCAAAACCGTGCAAGCATTATATTCACTCTTCTGAACCAAGTCACTGCGTGGAATTATATTGATTACTTTACTTGAAATTAAGGAAGCAAATTCTGTAACTATTTCAATTTCGTCCTTAACATTCCTACAATTACAGATGATACCGCCCAATTTACCATTAAGTTTTCTAACTCCTTTTGCAATGTTGTTTGCAGCATATAATGACATATATTCCCCACTAGTTACAATGTATACCTCATCAGCATATTCTTCACGTAATGGAACACTAAAACCTCCACATACAACATCACCCAGCACATCATATATGACCAATTCGGGATTGTTTTTGAATGCTGATATTTTATCCAGCAATTTCATTGCAACAATTACACCCCTACCGGCACATCCTACACCAGGTTCTGGTCCACCTGCCTCTACACAGAGAGTATTGTTATAACCCTCATAAACCACGTCTTCAAAGAGTGGTTCCTTATTTTTTTTAATAGTATCCAGTATTGTTGGAATTCTTTTTCCAACCAAAGTCCTGGTTGTATCAGATTTTGGGTCACATCCTATTACAAATGTAGCATTATCATATGCTGCCGCCATATTTGACACTGTGGTAGACTTTCCTATACCACCCTTTCCATAAATCGCAATTTTCTTAACCATTATATCACCTGTCCGTTAGTAAAACCTTTTTATATACATGATCGTTTTCCCGTACAACATGCTCCAATTTAATACCTGCAGAGCTATTTGTTACCTTTTGAACGTTCTTTCCATCAATTTGCATTGAAGATACTTCTTGGGTTACGCTTCCCGTTTTATTACCTTGGATGATTATCGTATCTCCAACTTCCAGAGTATCCCATAGCTTAATCTCCGCAACATTAATTTTTTTATAGAAATTTGTTACTTGGCCAATATCCACCTTTTTATATGTTGCCTGATTATCCAAACTAGTCTTTTTTGGTGTTCTAAAGTAAAATCCCGTGTCGAAACCTCTGTTAAAAACGGATTTTAATTCATCCTTCCATTTGGGTATCATGACATCTGATGATTCATCCCACAATCCGTCTTCATATAATTTTATTGCATCAGAATAGCATTTGGTTACCGTTGAAACGTAATCCGGTGCACGTGCTCTTCCTTCTATTTTAAAAGCGTCAATTTCTGCTTCAATCAATTCCGGAATATGCTCTATCATACACATATCCCTTGGACTAAGCAGTCTGGATTTTTCAATATCGTTATCTTCTGGTTGTGATAGTATTAATTCTTTGTTTTCAGTTGATTTTAAAATCCATTCCTGCCTACATGGTTGTAAACATTCCCCACAATTGGCATTTCTATCATAAAAATATGAACTTAAAAAGCAACGTCCAGATATTGCCACACACATTGCTCCATGCACGAAAGTTTCAATTTCTATTGGAGAATTCTTTTTTATCTTTTTTATATCGTCCAAGGATAATTCTCTGGATAAAACGGCTCTAGAAACTCCAAGTTCATTATATAATTTCAAAGCTTCAGAATTAGTGATGTTTGCCTGAACACTCAAATGTAAGGGTATGGAATGTTTATTTGCAATGTTAATCATTCCCATGTCTGAAATGATTAATGCATCCACATCGTATTGTTCTAATTTAACCAGTTGTTTTTTATATTTTTCCAACTGATTATCTGAAACAATCGTATTTGTACAGACATATACCTTTTTATCGTTGTCATGACATTGTTTTGCAATATCTTTTATATCATCCAAATCAATGTTAGCAACATTTGCCCTCATATTATAATCGGTTATGCCAACATATACTGAATCAGCATTGTTGTTTATAGCAGCACTGACTGAACGTTTATCTCTTGCAGGAGCCAATAATTCTACCATTTTAAATCACTAAAAACTGTTAAAAAAAAAGGAATTGAAGATTTATTCTTCATTATCGTATAATTCAGGAGGTATGATTGTAGGATATTTTTCTGTAATACAACCTAAACATAGATCTTCCCGTGGTGTTCCGATTGATTCAACTAATCCTTCAATACTTATATAACCGACGGAATCTACACCAATAAGATCTCTGATTTCATCATTGGTCCTATCCACTGCCAATAACTCTTCCTTGGTAGCCATAGCAATACCATAATAGCATGGGGATATGATTTCTGGACAACCAATGAGCAGATGAACTTCTTTAGCTCCGGCATTTCGGATCATTTTTATAATTGTTTGAGAGGTAGTGCCTCTTACAACACTGTCATCTATTACAATTACACGTTTATCTTTTAAGACTGAACTTACAGTGTTCATTTTAAGTTTTACAGCAGTATTTCTGTCTTTCTGAGTAGGCATGATAAATGTTCGTCCAACGTAACGGTTTTTTATTAAACCTTCCGCGTATGGAATACCTGATTCTCTTGCATAGGCTAACGTTGCAGGGATTGATGAATCCGGAACGGCTATTACCACGTCAGCATCAATTGGATATTCCTGTGCTAAACGTTTACCAATGTTTAATCGTACTTCATAGACACTTTTATCAAATATTATGCTGTCAGGTCTTGCAAAGTAAAGATATTCAAACATACAATTTGCTGTATGATCCGGTGTTGGCATTTTATGGCTGGTTTCAATTTCACCATTAATCTCCAATATTTCACCAGGCTCAATAGAGCGTTCATAATCCATGTCTAATGAATCAAATGCAACTGTTTCGGATGCTACAACCACATAATTTTCGCTTCTTCCCAAGGACAATGGTTTCATTCCCAACGGATCTCTTACGGCGTACAATACTCCGTTAATTACGGCAACAAATGAATATGAACCTATTAATTTTTCACATGTGTTTTGAATGGCTGTAATTGCATCTTTTGTTTTGTTATATTCGTCAATAATCATGTGACATATTACTTCAGAATCCGTGGTGGATTTGAATTCATATCCTGAGTTAACTAATTCTTCACGTAGCAATCTTGAATTTACAAAATCACCATTATGTGCAAATGCGATGATTATGTCATCTTCATGTTCTACAAAGGGTTGAGAATTTTCAACCATGGATTTGCCTGTAGTAGAATATCTTACATGACCAATCCCCACATTTCCATTTAAAATCTCTATTAAATCTTTATCAAAAACGTCTGATACTAATCCCATGCCAACGTGTGTGTTTATTCTTCCTTCTTTTAAAACACTTATTCCGGCGGATTCTTGTCCTCTATGTTGTAAAGTATATAATGCAGAATATATCCATGAAGCCACATCAACTGACTCGTCATAGGAGTATATGCCTACAATTCCACATTTGTCTTGCAATTCATCTTGCACTTTATTCTCCCCATTAATGCATTAATATAATAGAAGTTGAAATAAAATTATTATAATTATATTTTTAATTTTTTGAATACTTATATTTTCTTAATCAATTAGTTTGAAGAAAAAAATGTAAGTGATTACTCTGAAGTTATAAAAAAAGGATGGAGAGGTTGGTTAATATATTTTGATTTATTATAATATATTTTTACCAACTTCGGCTGCTTGAGCTAATTGATCTTCTTTTTCATTTATTGCGCCAGGAACGTTGTTGTCTGTTAAAACAACAAAATCAGCTAATTGGAAACCTAAGAATTTGAATGCTCCGAATTGTATTTCTAATCCTGCTTTAAATGCATCAGGGTCTGGTGTTCCTTGAGAAATGATGAATGATACTTTTTTGTTTGCAAATGTTTCAGTATATGCTGATTGGAAATATGCGTATAATCTATCAATGATTATTTTCATTTGTGCATTTATATCAAAGAAATATACTGGTATTGCAAAGATTATTCCATCGGCTTCTTCAATTGCATTATATATTTGGGTCATGTCGTCATCTATTGCACATTTTCCTTCGTGTGCTTTACAATAGTTATCTCCTTGACATGTTGAAATATTTAATTTGTTTGAATTGATTAATTGAGTTTCTGCACCTTCAGCTTCTGCTGCTTCTAATGCTTTTTCCAATGCAATTTTACAATTACTTACGTCCCTAGGACTAGTGTTTATTCCTACTATTTTCATATTAATCACCAGTTATATATTTGTATTTTGTTGAATAAATATGTGGAGGAAAAATCTTATTTTTTATCATTATTTCAATTAAATAACCACTTATTTATCAATTATTCTTAAAAAAGTCATAAATTTGATTTTAATGATGAAAAGATAATGATATCATCCGTTATTCATTTTATGTATGCACAAGTTAATTAATGCTTAAAAACAAATAAGACTTATAGTAAGGGGAGTTCGAAAGTGAAAGTTAATTACGAATGTGCATCATGTATGTTAAGGCAGTCACGTGAAGCTATTGAACATGCAACAAAAGATCATGAAAAAAGAATGGATGTTACTTTAAAGGTTTTAGATTTTATGAATGCTAACTTTAAAAAAGGCACCAATTCAAATAAATTAGGTACTGATTTACATCATATGATTATGGATGAAACTGATAATAACGATCCGTACAAGAAATTAAGGGAAGAGGGAAATTTAATAGCTGAAAAATTAATTCCCATGGTTTGTAGTCTTATTAAAAAAGATGAAAGTTTGGAAAACTATGTTAAAATTGCTGTTGCGGGAAATGTAATAGACTTTGGAGCATTGGATGAAACCACGGATATGGAATCTTTATTGAAAAAGCAGATTACCCGGAAGCCTGCAATTAATGATACGAAACAGCTTGACATTGATTTGAAGAATGCGGACACTATTCTTTACCTGACAGATAATGGGGGAGAAATAGTGTTTGATAAGTTACTGCTTAAAAAGATTAAGGAAGACTATGATGTGGATATCACCTTGGCCTTAAAAGAAAATCCAATATTGAATGATGCATTAATTCCCGATGCCCGGAAATTAAACTTAGAACAATACGCCCATATCATTAGTACTGGCGCTTCATCGGTTGGTGTTGTAAAAGAATACATCTCCGATGAACTAAAAGAATATATGGATTCTGTTGACTTAATAATCAGTAAGGGAATGGGAAACTATGAAGGTTTAACGGAGATGCATATCAAAACACCAGTTTATTTCCTGTTAACCACAAAGTGTAACGTAATATCCCGTGAAATCGGCGTTCCCCTTAGAAGTCCGGTTATTTTAAAGAAAAACTTGAACTAGTTAAGAAAAATGTTTCTTGAATGCTGACACGTAACTTGAAATAATGGTCGGATACGAATTATATAATCCCACCATATTTTTATCCGTAATTTTATTACCCGAATTATCGGCAAATATCAACAGCATTTCCTTTTCATCCCTTATTAATAACTGTGCGGCAGGTAAATTCACGTATTTAATATCAACAGGAATATCTTTAAATTCTTTTTCAAGGCTAATTTTCTTGTTATTGAAGGTAAATTCCTTTACCGCCAATATTTTAACTGTTACTCCTTTTTTTAATAGATAAACTATTTGTTTTTTAAATCTTGCCAATTCTGATGGAATTACAAAACCAACCCTCAAACACATTTCGGATTCGGCTTTTTTAATTAAATAATACTGTTGTTCCAATATCTTATCCTTATCTTCTATCGAAACAATGGGTGTGTTTATGCTGGGAAGTTTACTTTCATATATTTTAGTAATATTTTGTTCTAAAGTATCAAGATCTTTGTTTATTTGTTCTTTAAAAGTTGGAATTGTTTCGTTTGGGTTTATCATAATATATTCAATAGGACGTCCCATTTTAATTTCTATCAATCCTTTTTTGTGCAGGCCTTCTAAAACAGAATATATCTTAGAACGTGGAATATGTGAATGTTTACTTATTTCATTAGCCTTTCCTGAGACCAAGGACACTAATGAAAGGTAAGCTTTTGATTCATATTCGGTTAAACCTATTTGTTTTAATGTTTTTATCATTTCATCCATTCTCTCACCACTATTATCTTGTCTTGTCAATATTATAAAAATACTTTTCTATTTTCACTCACATAGTGACAAATTTTTATATATGTCTAAAAATAATATATAATCAAAGAAAAATATCATTTATGATTAATATCATAAAAATAAAAAAAAATAATCAGGTGATAAAATGAATAACAATATGTTCTGTTACCAATGTTCACAAACCGTTAATGCAGAAGGATGTACTGTTGCAGGTGTTTGTGGTAAAAACGAAACTTTAGCAAGATTACAAGACAACTTACTCTTTGCATTAAAAGGAATTGCAGCCTATGCATACCAAATGAGAGAATTCGGAGAAACTGATGAAGAAATAAATGAATTTTTAGAAAAAGGATTATACACAACCTTAACCAACGTAAATTTTGATGTACAAAGCCACATCGATTTAGCATTAGAAGCCGGCCAAATTAACATTAAAGCAATGGCAGGTCTTAAAAAAGCACATATAGACAATTATGGCGAACCGGTACCCGTAGAAGTTGAAAAAGGTGCAAGTAAAGGTCATGGTATCCTAGTCACAGGACACGACCTAAAAGTTCTCGAAGAATTATTAAAACAGACGGAAGGAAAAGGTATAAACATCTACACACATAGTGAAATGTTAATTGCCCATGCATACCCTGAATTAAATAAATACGAACATCTTAAAGGACAGCTGGGTGGATCATGGATTGATCAAAAAGAAGTGTTTGCAAAATATAACATTCCAATATTGGTAACTACAAACTGTGGTTTAATACCTGCAGATTCCTATGCAGATAGAATTTACACATCAGGCATTGCACAATTACCAAATGCACCACATATTGAGGACTATGATTTTTCAGACATGATTGCACAGGCATTGGAACTACCTGAACTTGAAGAAGAAGAAAAAACCGCTTACACCACCGGATTTGGAAAAACTACCGTATTATCACTTGCCGACACCATTAAAGAAGCAGTTCTCGGAGGAAAAATAAAACAATTCTTTGTAATGGGTGGATGTGACGTACCGTTTAAATCAGAAATGAATTACTACACCGAATTTGCAAAACAATTACCTGAGGATACCGTTATATTATGTGTAGGTTGTGGAAAGTACAGATTTAACGATTTAGATTTAGGCGATATCGATGGCATTCCTAGATTAATTGATTTAGGACAATGTAATGATGCGATTGTTGGAGCAGAAATATTAACAGCACTTACCGAAGTCTTTGATATGGGATTAAATGACTTACCTGTAACGTTTGTATTAAGTTGGATGGAACAAAAAGCAGTTTCAATTCTTTGGAGTTTATTATCATTAGGACTGACAAATATTCATATTGGTCCTATTCTTCCGGCATGGGTAGATGAAACAATCCTAAGCGTCTTAGTAGAAAACTTTGACCTTAAACTTATTTCTACTCCGGAAGAGGATATAAAGGAGATTTTAGGATAATTTCCTAAAAACCTTTTTTTCTAATTTTTTGGGTTTGTTGTAGTGTTTAAAACATCGGAAAATTCAAGATCAGCTTCCCATTTTTCTTTACATTCACACGTGAAATTTTCTAATTCTTCAGGAATGCTTTGTTCCAGATTTGATTTGATTATTAAACTTTTTAGCTTTGAATTACATTTTTTGCAGTTAAATGGTCCACGTCTAGTACCATAACCTGCCGTGTCCATAATCATTGGTATGTCAACATTTTCTCTGACGTGCTTAATAATTGTTATTAAACTCCAGATCCATGGAGGATTATAAGAACCTCTCTTCCATAAATAATCCATAAGCGTTCCACCATGAACTGTTGAAGGACAGTATGCAATTCTTTTTACTCCCAAATCTTTCGCATATTTTGCAGATTCTATCGCTTCTTGAATCGCCTCTTTTTCAGATATTAGAATAGGTTTTACTAAAAGATATGCCTTTGCCCTAATGTCATAATCTTCTATGGAGTTAATTGTTGAAACGCATCTTTCAAATGACTTGTTTGTAATTCCCTTATTTATCTTATTTAACCGTGTTTCTTCATTTGATGTTTCAAGACCTATACCAATCTCAAATATTTTATCGGGAATTAGTTGTGCCAAACGTATTAATGAAGATTCGTCAATGTATTCGGGTTTTGATTCTATTATTACCTCTTTAATTTGGTCGTACTTGTTAAATTCATTGAAGATATAATCCTGTACTTTTTCAGGTATTTCGTTTGTGTTTAAAAAACTACCCGATACGAATAACTTTATTGCAACATTTTCATGAGAAGAAATATCTGTCTTTTCTAATTGCTTGTTCCATTCATTGTTAAATATTTCTATTAAATCATCCTCAGAAATGTTGGTTAATGGTGAATCTGCAATATAACTACACATTGTACATCCACCACTTTTTGTTGCCCATTCACAGCCGCTTGTTGGTAAAACTATGAATATGGTGTAGCCTACGCAATCATATAATCTGTCCTCATTAGCCCAACTGGCAGCATAAGCCTGTAATGGCTTTTTATCCTTTTTTCTATCCCTCTTTTTTATGATGTTTTCAATCGCATTTTCCCTTATTTGTTTATTAATCTCTTGAACTTTCATAAAGCAACAACCTAATTATATGAATTAATTATATCTCCCAATAACTTTAAAGAATTTACCCTATCCTTACCTATAGGTGAACCAACCACAAATTCATTAATGCCAAGACCATCCAGTTCTTCGATTTTATCCCGTATATCCCTTGGAGTACCACTAACACTAAATGCATCTATCATGTCTTCGTTAACTAAACTTGAAGCAGTTTTAAAATCATATTTTGATAACGCGTCCTTAATTTTCAATGCAACGTCTTTTGGAATGTTATGACGTTCAAGCACAACATCCGGTGCTCCTGCCATAATAAATGCCACAACAATTTTTGATTGATTCTGAGCAACGGCAATATCCTCATCAACACTACAAGCCGTGTATGCTGCAAAACTAAAGTCCTTAACAGATTTGTTGGCTTTAGATATTCCCTGTTCAATTAATGGGATTGCTATCTCAAAATCCTTTGGATTAGAAGCGTTGATAAGGCATCCATCGGCAACTTCTCCAGAACCTTTCAGCATCATTGGTCCCTGAGCAGCCATATAAATTGGAATTTGATTTTCTATTTTTTTTGTACCGTTTAAAAAAGCACCCTGTTCTAACTTTTCACCATTCAATAATTTACGTATAGAAACTATGGCATCTTTAACCGTTTTTACAGGTTTATCCCATGACAAATTTAATGTTTCCATTGTTGCCTTATCTCCGGGACCTACACCCAATAATGCTCTACCCTCGGAAATTTCATTTAATGTGGAAGTTGCAGCTGCAATTGTTACGGGGTTTCTAACATATGGATTAGACACACCAGACCCCATTTTAATTGTAGATGTTTCATAAGCGGCAATTGACAATACTTCGAAAACATCCCTGTTATTATAATGATCTGTAATCCAAACATTTTCAAAGCCTATTTCTTCGGCTAATTGAATTATTTCAACTATGTCTTTAATAGGTTCATTTGGTAGAAGTTCCAGACTAAATCTCAATTACATCCCTCATATGAATTATTAAATATAATAATTTGATAAAAAATTTATATACTAATATATTTGTTAAATATAACTTCTATAATTTGTTATAATAAAATAAAAATAGTTAATTGTAAAAAATTAGATAAAAAAATAAAAAAAATAATTTTTGGATAAATAAATTATCCAATTAGAAATATAATTCGATGTATCTGTTTACTGATGAACTTGAATGCCAGTTTACGATATTACCGAATGTGTTCTGGTTGGATGTGGTATCACATGAATACCATTTTCCGTTCACGTAACATTCAACCCATACGTGACCTATTACTAGACCACTTCTGAAATAACAGGTTGCGTGACAATATCTTGCTGGTATGTTCGCAGTACGATACATACTTAGTAACAAATGACCTTGGTCTACACAATTACCTAAACCATCTTGTAAAGTTTTTATAGCTCCACGTTTAGTGTTCATGTAACTGCTATAATCAGTTACTTTATTCACGTAATTAAAAATTGCTACTGCCTGATTATAAGCACCCGTTACACCGGATACTGCTTTTTGAACAGCATTTTTAATTGTGGTTGAATTTACATAAGCGTTTTTAGCATCAACTAAGTATTTTTCAAATCCTGATTGCACATCATTTGATGGTGTGTAACTTGAAGTTGAATTTGTTGTTGATGAACCTGATTCGCTTGGTGTTGTTGAAGAACTGCTTATTTTTAGAACAGTCACATAGTTTGGTAATCGTTTATTACTTTTTGTAAATGATAATGCTTTTGCTAAAGTGTATACTGTATCATTGAAATTCAAATTTACTCCTGAACTTACAGACATAACGTTAGGAGCTCTTCCGTTTGCTATATAGAAATCTACTACTCTTCTAGCGAGTGAAACATAATCCTCTTGTTTAATCTCATAATTATATTTTGTAGATTGGTATTGTGATGTTGGTCCTGAAAAACCACCATTGTGGTAAGAATTATTATATGTTAATGCCTCTGCAAACATAAATAATAAATCTGACATTGATACCTGATTACCACTCATTGTTACATAATTTGGTAATCTGCTGTTTTTCAGAACGAAATCATGTGTGGAATTGGCTTTTTCAAGTACTTGTGAATAAGTATAACTTGAAACGTAAGCTTCCTGTACTCTTAAAGAGGTATTTGTTCTTACGGAATTTAAACCTGATGATCCTCCATATACTATAGACAGGTTATGAATACCATATTTTAAATCTGCCTGATATTTATAATCTGCGGAATTGTTTATAACATTAACAGTTGCAACGGTTTTTCCATTTACTTTGAAAGATACTTTTCCGGTAGCATTTGCATAACCGGTATTAGTTATTCCTGCATGTAAATATACGGAACTTCCCTTTTTGACAAAGACAAGGTTGTCTTTGACGATGGTTGGCGTACGTTTTGAAACTACAAGAGTTGAATTTAATTCCTTATAGTTTGTTAGTGTTGATTGACCGATTTTAACCAGTAAGGAGTAGTTGCCTGCAGCATTAGGAACTATATAACTTCCACTAGCTACCCCATTAACAACTGTAGTATTTAAGATTGTTTTTCCATTTAATTTAAATACTGCCTTTTGACCATTAGCTAAAGTACCATTTTTATATGTGACGTTTGCTTTAAGAGTTACTTTTGAAGCAGCTGTCGTTGAAATTTTAGACATGGATACTTTTATGTCCTGTCTGTTAATGGTTAATGTAGTATTTTTAGTGCCTTTTAATGAAGTACTAGTTTCTCCAACTATAATGTTTATATCATACACTTTTGCTGATAGAGCAGGTAAAGTATATTTTACTGAAAAAGCACCGTTTGATACTGTTGTCTGATTGATTGTTTTACCATTAAGTTTAATAGCTACTTTAGCGGATTTTAATTTTTCACCATTTTTATAAGAAACATTTCCCTTGATATTAATTGTATCTAATGCGTATGCTGTGATTGCTTTGGAAGTGATTGTTATTTCTTTTTTAGTTGCAGTGGTAGTTGCTGTTTTTGTATCTGTGTTATCTGTTGTTTGTTTGGTTATTGTTTTTACATTGTTTGATGAATTTACATTTGTTATAGTTTCATATTCATTGCTTACTTTATTTTCTATAGAATTTGATTCTATATTGGTAACACTCTTAGCTTGTGAGTTTTCAATAACTTGATTATTCACTTGATTTAGGGTAGTATTATCAGCATCTGTGTCTGCAGCGGATAATGCTGAAACACTTAATAATACTGCAGCTAAGAGAACCAAAATCAAACTTCTCTTAATCTTACCGCCTCCTCTAACAAACCAAAAAAAATTATTTCATAAATTTTCATATCTGAAGTCATATTTTATTTCTAAGATACGACTTGTTTTTGGTTTATTTCTTTGATAGTAATCAATTTTTCAATAAATTAATAAGCTATGAAAACAAGAATCTATACAATTCTTATCTTTTAATTATCTAGTTATAAG
>JAZUCJ010000040.1:0-12037 GCA_045639105.1 Methanosphaera sp. | reverse complement strand
CCTGATTTATTGGGTTTACGTACTCGTTATTATCAATCTATGGTTGACGCTGATAATTTAATTAAAGGCGAACATTTTTCTGAACTTCCTCAAAGTTTTATTATATTTATTTGTACTAATATATAAATCGTTACAATTTTTAGAGTTTTAAACGATTTACCTTATCTTTTAATAAAATTAGTTAAAATAAGTATTTTCAGATAAAAATAACTTTTCAATAGTTTTTTGGAGTTTAAATTATAATAAAAAAAGAATTAGAGAATCAAGGTTTAGTAATTAGTTTCCACCTTTGGTTCTCATTATTTTCATGTTACCCATAGCTTCAATATATTCTACTTCTTTACCTTCAACGATTTCATCTTTTAAATCTTCAGGAATAGGTAAATCAATAGTTTCGTAGGTTTCTAAGTCCATGAGTTGTACTTCTTCACCCATTAAAGCAATAACTTGTCCTACTCTTTTATCAATGATAGGTACGTCAACTTTTGCGTTTACAGGTTTTACAAGACTTCTTTTTTGGTTATCAAATATACCTACTGCTTCAATACGTGCTTTTGCAGCTCCGTGTTTACCAGGTGATGATGTTGAAATACTGGTAATTTTTGAAGCTTCTCCACCTAATACTAAGTATTTTCCTTGTTTTAAAGTTTTAATTTCTACTACTTTAGTTGCCATTACTTTCCCTCAAAGTATTTTATATGAAATTTGTTCTAATAATCATTTATTATAGAACTCTCTTACTTAATAGTGATTAATAAGTAAAAATCATTTTATAAAAATAAATTGTATCTAATACAATTAGCTATGAAATAATTTATGTTTATTCTAATTAATATATCTTTCTTTTTAACACATTTTTAGTCAATAATATATAATAGAACAAGGATAAATAATAAGTGTGTATGATATAACGAAGTGTTATAAAATATGCTTATTAAATAATAATAATTTATAATCTCTGTAAATCAACGAATTACAATTCAGATTTTACAAAATGGATATCAGATGATATCATTAATTTAACAATATAATCAATGCATTATAAGTTTTTTCATCTCTTCGCTTATAGATTAAATCTAAAAAAGGCGATTAAATATGACTCATAAAAATGCAAAATATCATGATGATGAAGAATATTATTATGTGTTTAAGGATGAAGTAACAACTACAAAATATCTAATACACTCACAGATAAATGCAAAAGGTTTTGTAGAAAAACCGGATGTGGTGGGAGCAATATTCGGACAAACCGAAGGTTTACTAAGTGACAGTCTAGACTTAAGGGAACTGCAAAAAACCGGAAGAATAGGCAGAATCAAGGTAGACATGACAAACAAATCGGGCAAAACCAAAGGGGAAATAATAATCCCATCAAGTTTGGATAGGATAGAAACAACAATCCTGGCAGCATCACTGGAAACTATCAACAGGGTAGGTCCATGTGAGGCAAGTTTAAGAGTCACGTCCATAGAAGATGTTCGTGCAGTTAAAAGACGAACAATCGTGGAACGTGCTAAGGAACTATACAAAAACATGATGGAAGAATTTACTCCGGAAAGTTCCAGAATGATTGATGAAGTAAAAGAATCAATCAAAGTACCCGAAATTATCGAATACGGTGAAGATAATTTGCCGGCAGGTCCAAACACACCAACATCCGATGCAATACTCATTGTAGAGGGAAGATCTGACGTATTAAACCTTCTAAAATATGGAATAAAAAACACCATAGCAGTGGAGGGAGTTAATGTTCCACAAACCGTTGCAGAACTAACCAAAGAAAGAACTGTTACAGCATTCCTTGATGGTGATCGTGGAGGAGATTTAATTCTCAAAGAATTGCTCCAAATAGGAGATATTGATTATGTAACACGAGCACCTAGAGGTCAGGAAGTGGAATATCTAAACAAGGATCAGGTAATCTACGCATTAAAGAATAAAACATCTGTTGATAAAATAACACAATATGCAAACTACAATCATAATCAACACAATTATCATAAAAGCACAAAAAGAAGTGACATAAAAGAAGAAGAAAATGCCACAAACAATAATGACGTGCAAAACAATGATAAAAAAGATGAAGAAAACTTTTCTGATTTAACATCACAATTAAAAGAACAACTTGAAAAAGAAATTAAACAATCCGAACAAGATAAGTTCTTAAACACTGTTAATACAGAAAAAAAAGTTGTAGAAGAAGAAAAAACAGAACCAAAACCCGTTAAAAAACAGAATAAACATTTAACATTATTGGATGAAGTTAAAGGAACGGGTAAAGGTAAGTTATTCGATGAAGAATTCAATGTTATAGCAGAAGTTAAAGTTGAAAATCTTTTCAACGAAATAAAAAATTCGGACAAGAAAATCAAAACAGCAGTATTTGATGGAATTATAAGTCAAAGATTAGTAGATTTAGCTAAAGAAAAAAATATTGAATGCTTAGTTGCAGTTAAAATGAGTGAAGTTGTTAAAAAACCTGAAACAATTAAAATCATAACAAAATAATTTTAAAATCATCAATTAATAAAAAATGTGGGGGAAAATATAATGTCTGAAGACTATCTTGAAGAAATAGAATTTAAAGATCAAATAGAAGATTACATTCTAGAAATGGATATACAAAGTTATTCCGCAAATACTCTTAAGACATACTCATCAATCCTTCACAGTTTTTATAAATTTTTATTAAACGATAAAAGAATCAAGGATGAAAAAGGATTATTACGTTCATTTAAGAAATACCTCCAGCATTTAAAAAGAGACAATGAGGTATCACAAAACTACTTATATCTTGTGACAGTGGTAATCAAGAAGTTTTTCACATTTGCCGAAATAAATATTTTTGATGAAATAAAGGCACCAAAAAGAACAAAATCATTACCAAAATCATTGAATGAACAGGAAGTTTATAATCTCATACATGCTAAGGATGACGAATACGATCCTGAAAAGAATAATCCTCAAAACATTTCAAGATTACGAAATAAATTAATTCTAACTCTTTTATATTCAACAGGATTAAGGGTATCCGAATTAATTAAGCTTAAGATAAAAACTATTGATTATGAAGAACGTACGATACGGGTAAGAGGTAAGGGAGAAAAGGATAGGATTGTAATATTCGATAATGCAACACTTAATTTAATAGATGAATACCTTGAAAAGAGGGGTGTTGAAAACGAATATTTGTTTGTCAATCAAAGAAACAATACTTTAACTCCAAGATATGTTCAGTACATGATTAAGGAATACGCTCAGAAAGCAGGTATTAAACGTAAAGTTACGCCTCACATACTCAGACATTCCTTTGCAACACACTTATTGAAAAATGGTGTGGATATAAGGGCTATTCAACAGTTATTGGGTCACAGCAATCTAAGTACCACCCAAATATATACAAGTGTTGACATGCACACACTTAAAGAAGTTTATGATGGCGCTTGGCTAAGCAGAGATCAGAACGTACGTAAAAATAATAAAATAGAAACTTATACCGAATAAATTATATTTATTCAAATTTTATTTAACTCTTTTTTTGAATCAAATCCTTTATAATATATGAATAAACTATTTCTTGTATCTAAAAAAAACTAATTTTCTAAAAAAAGGAATTTTGTGGGGGGATTAGTTTCTTAGTATGATGTAAACAGTATACACTATAAATAGTCCTACTAAAATCAGACCATCCTTCTTGTTGAAATCATGCTTATCATATGCCAGTATGTATGTGATAATTATAATCACTATCATTATAAGCGTATCATAAAACATTTTGCCGGTTGTAGTAATAGGACTTATGGTATCCGTTAAACCTACAATAAAAAGCACATTAAATATGTTACTTCCAATGGCATTACCAATTGCAATGTCTGTTTTTTTATTATATGCTGCTGTTACGCTGGTTATAAGCTCTGGCAGACTTGTTCCTATGGAAACTATGGTAAGACCAACAAGGGTTTCACTCATTCCAAGACTTAATGCAATCTCCTTGGCTGATTCAACAACCAAGTTTCCACCCAATATGATTCCTATTATTCCAACAACGATGTAAAGACCAATCCGGGCAGGCGTTAAATGAGTAGTTCCCACAGGCATTGTCTTACTTTCTTTTTTAGACTTGAATATTAGGTAAGTAATGTATAAAATAATCAATATTAATAAGATTATTCCTTCAATTCTGCTGATTTGACTACCTGTATATATGAACAATAGCAGTAGTATGCTGCTTACTAATAAAACCGGAAAGTCCTGTTTTAATGATTCGGGTGTAATGTCAATTTTATACATTATTGCAGTTACACCAATAACGGCCAGAAGATTAAAGATATTACTTCCAACAACGTTACTGATTGCAATAGCATTACTGCCACTTAAGGCGGATGAAACGGATACTGCCGCTTCGGGAGCACTGGTACCAAAAGCCACAATGGTTAAACCAATAATCATTGCGGGAATTTTAAGTTTGGTTGCTAAATCACTTGCTCCTTCAACAAACAAGTCCGCTCCCTTAATAAGAAACACAAACCCTACTAACAACAGGATTATTGTTAAAATAGACATAAATATCCAACCCTATTCTTCAAGTTTATGTATCTCGTCAAGAAGTATTGGTAAAAATGAACCAATATCAGTTACAATACTAATTACCTGTGCACTGCCTCTATCGGATAATTTTGTTACTGAAGCGTTACTAATGTCTACGCACACACTTTTAATTCTTGCAGGAATAATGTTACCAGTAGCTACACTATGAAGAAGTGTTGCAATCATAATAACCATGTCCACATCCTGTACCTCTTCCCTCATTCTTTGCTGAGCTTCCTGTGAATCGGTAATAACGTCAGGTAAAGGACCATCGTCACGAATACTTCCGGCCAATACGTAAGGAGTATCGTTTTTTACGCATTCATACATGACACCCTTTGTAAGAACGCCCTGTTCAACGGCATCTTTAATGCTTCCTGCCTTGTTAATGGTATTGATGGCACGTAAATGATGTTTATGGCCATGAGCAACAAGTTCGCCGGTTTTGGTTTTTACGCCAAGACTGGTGCCATATAATGCATCTTCAATGTCGTGTGTTGCAAGAGCGTTACCTGCAAATAACTTGTGAACGTAGCCTTCCTTAATAAGTTGTGCAAGCACTGGAGCACAACCCGTATGGATAACTGCAGGTCCGCCAACTACACATACCTTTCCGCCCTTATCCTTTATTTCCTTCATTTCCTTTGCAACATTGTATATGATACTGTGTGTAGGTTTTTCGGCTGAAGCTTCACTGTTCATAAACTCAAAGGTGTTTTTTCCACGAGACTTTTCCGGAGGAGTTACTCTTACACCTTTATGCCCAACAACAACCATTTCTCCTTTTTTAATGGTGTTTAATGGTTTACACGTTGCCGTCTTATTTTCTGTATCAACAACAATCATACAATCCATTTCAATATTGTCAATATTAATCCATCGGCTGTCGTACCTGATTTCGGTTATGTAATTTGTTGTTGAATAAAAGTTATCAGGCACTGTTTTATCTTTTTCTGATGCAACAAGTTCCACTTCATCCTTTTCTATAAGTTGTGCACCAAGGTCTGTTACCATATCTAAAATTTGTTCTAAAACTGTTTCATCTTCTGTTTCTATACGTATTCTGGCGGTACTTATATCAGTGTTATGTTTACCAACATTCAATTCTTCGATTTCATAGTCTCCACCCTGATCGATAATGGTGTCCATAACTTTTTGAATCGTGAAAGAATCAATGATGTGTCCGCTTAATTTAATTTTTTGAACATACATTTATTCAACATCCTAATATTCTTTTTATAATTGATTATCGTGAAAAAATTTGTTATATTATATTGTATCTTAATTATACTATAACTATTTTTTAGTATTTTATAGAATTAGTAAGTAAAAAATGGGGGGAGAGATAGTGTCATGGTTATAATATTCCCATAGCTTTGTTGGTTTTTAATATGGATTTTTCACCATCTTCTTCTAATTCAAGCATTGCTCTAATAGCATCAACATTTTCAGGTACAACATCTGATTCTTGATGTACTGCTTGCATATAGAACAATTCCCCATCTACTACATTAACAGATTCTTTCCATACAGGAATTTCATAGAAGTCGCCTCTTGATCTACCAAGGTCTTTAGCAAATTCCATGAGTTCTGCGGTGGAACCTAATTTAAGACTTGCATCTACAGGCATTACACGGTGAGCTTTTTCAAAAGTGTCAAGGACATCATCGGTAGTTACGTCATTTTCTAATTCTACCATGATGTTGTGTGTGTGCATGAGGGTTGTAGGTACTGCAAGTGCCATTGTCATAACGTCCATACCTTTGATGATGGTTTGTACATCAGGTCCGTGGTGTGAAGGAACTGTAGTTACCGGTTTAATAGCGTTTATTGGTCCTTTTTTAGAATCATTAGGGTCTGCAGCACGTCTTACCATTACTGCTCTGACTTTTTTTACTCCTGCAAGATCATTTACCGGTTTTAATGTACGGCATAAACCTGTTGTGTTACATGATACAACACGCACATAATCTTTTCCTAAACTTTCTTCATAGTTTGATTCAGCGTTAAAGGAGGTTCCTACAGGGTCATGATCTTCTCCACCTTCAAAGATGGCTTTTAATCCTAATGGTTTGTAGGTGTCTTCCATGTTTTGAATACCTACTCCTCCAGGAGTACAATCCACTACAAGATCTAATTTTTCAAACAATTCATCTGCTGTTCCGGTTACTTTAATTCCGGCTTCTTCAAATTGTTCTTCTCTTTCTGGAACACTAATGTATAAGTCGTATCCTCGTTCTACGGCAGCTTTTGCTTCGTAATCAGGAGTTCTTTTTGTTACTCCTACAATTTTCATGTCATCTTGTGCAGTAACAGCATCTGCTACTCTTTTACCTATAGTTCCGTATCCATTAATTCCAATACCTTTCATATTAAAACGTCCTAAAAAAAATTTTTAAGGAAAACAAAATCAGATGTCACATAATTTCGTCTGATTATATATTAATATATAAGGGATATAAGTTATTTATAACTTTGTAAAAAATCATGATAAATTATTGAAGTTAATCATCAATCCCTTTATGAATTAGGGATTCTATTTTTTAAAATAAGTTGATCTGATTTAATGGTATTATCATAAAAAAAGGTTTTTGGGGGAGTTTATTGTTTAATCTCTTCGGATACATAGTAACCTATTATTCCACCAATTGCACCTACAATGAGGTATAATATTATTAAATATAATGAATTGGTAAGAATGTATGAAACGTAAGATGAACCATATAGTAAGTACATGAATCCAATGTTTATTATTGTTGTAATGATTGAACCAATAAATGCTGTGATTAAACCAGCTACTAATGCTTCTATTTTATCATTGTTTTTTATTATACCCATCAGTATTCCCGTAAAGAAAACAAATGGTAAAATGCTGCTGCTTAAACCGCCTGCAAGATAAGTAATAATTATAATGATTACTCCTAAAGGCACTGTTTTACCTTTAAGTATTCGATTAATGTCCATAATGTTAACCTCTATTTTCTATTTCTTCTCTAAGATAGTAGCCTATAGCGCTACCAACAGTTCCGATGAATGTATAGTACATGATGTAAATCCAGGAATATTGGATTATGGCTATGGCATATAATCCGCCTTCACTATAGTACACATTTATTAATGAAACTATCATGGCCAGTAGTGAAGCGATGACAAATGTAAGTATGCTGCATACCAGTAATTCGTTCATTGTGACTTTTTTCATTATCCCAAGTAATATTCCTATAAAGAGCATTGAGGGAATAATCAGTGCAATGTCACCTGTTAGTATTGAACAAGCTAAAATCATTAATGTGGTTAGGGCAATGCTTTTTCCCTTAATTATGTTTTGGAAGTTAATACTATCACCCCTAAATAAAAGGTAAGATGTATATATTGGTAATATATACGAGTCTATTCTAGTGGTGTACCTTCTATTGCACCAATTTTAGCCGGGAAGTATTCATCTACAATGTATTCTAAACCATATTTTGAGAAGGATTGCTGTTCGGCTTTTTTACCTAATTTAAGCATTTTTTTGATTTCGCTCTGCCAGAATTCTCCTCTGTAACGAGGGTCTGCTGAGAGTTCTTTAAGACGTGCCACGTCAATATCTTTTAGTTTGTCGGTAGGTAAATCATAATTTGTAATGTCTGATGCTGTTACTCCAAGGAATTTTGCATCAGGGGTTGCAAGATCATGGTTTACGTGTGCTAACTTAGCACTACCTGATATAATTACCATACCAATGTGGAATCCCCATGGGTCTCCGTCGTTACAGATGTATACTGGAACGTTTAATTCATCGCTTGCTCTTCTGATGAATCTTCTTGTTGCACGGGCTGCCTGACCTTTAAGTCCTACGATTAATGTATTGAATCTGTCATATGCTTTTTCCTGTACCATACGGTGGAACATCCCCATGGTTTCCACGGCAATAATACGTTCTACTCCACTTTCAACAAATTCAACATCATCAACGGTAGGTGGAATGGAATATCCTGATTTTCCCATTTTAAGGGCATTGAATTCCACATCCTCATCCCTTAATGTTATATCACCGTACACTGCTGCTCCGTCTTCTTCCGGTAATAGTCCTAAGTTTTCACGAGATACTCCTAATGTCACTTCTATGTCTTCGGTTATGTTGTTTGATTCCTGCTGGTTATCAAAGCCCACATCCCATCCTTCGGATACATAGTACATCTCCCTCATGGTAGCTGTTTTTTGGATGTTAACCAATTCTTTACAGAAGTTTCCTACACACATCATTTGTGCCATTTTTTTGATTTGTTTAACATTACCTAATGATCTTGTTCCTTTACGGTCACCAAGTTCAAAGTATCTTTTGTCTTCGTTATAAATAATGTTACCTGTTCCTCTTGAAGGAATTTTAAGGCTTGGAACTTGTTCCTGTAATATTTTTTCGAGAACTTCATCTCCCATACCTTTTAATCTGTTCAAAGCCTGTTCTTTATGTTTCATCATGTTATCAAAACTCTTTTTATTTATTCGTCATCTTCTGCTACTTCGTCGTAGTCTTCATACTCTTCATATTCCGTTTTCATTCTTGTTTTTGGATCTTCAGTAACGAGTATTTGCATTGGTTCTATTTCCGGTTGTTTAAGACGATGTTTCATGTCCATAATTTTTGCTTTGTGTGTTACTTCATCCATAATCTTATTGTATTCAGGTACGTCTTTTTCAGCAAGTAATGCTGATTGTTTGATTACTACCGGTACAAGGTCTTCGAAGATTTTTGCCCTCATTTCTTCGTTTTTTGCTGCTTTTTTGGTTCGTATGTATTTTTCGAGTTTTCTTGCAATTTTCATTGTTGCTTGTCTGATTTCCCTTACAATTTCTTCTTCAGGGGCAACACTTTGTTTACCTGTGGATAGGTATGGAACGTTTGTTGAGATTATGTTTACAAATACGGATATTGGTGCATCATCTAAGTTTCTGACACCATATCTTCTCCAGTCAATACTTTTTAAAGCTTCTGTGATTGCACAGCTACCCTGGTCGAATGTTAATGGTACTCTGTTAGCAAATCTCATTATTTCCGCTTTTTTCTGTTGTCCTATTAAACGTCCTGCCTTTCCACCGTATGCTATACCTGCTTCTATGATGAAGGATACTCCACCACGGTATGCTTGAGGTTTTCTTGTTATGGCCGTTGAAAATTCCGGCAATAGTATTTCGTTGATACCTTTTTCAATTTGTTCATCACCAATTGGTTTTAGACCACTTGTTGGAGGTGCCATGAATTTCATTTGGTCGAATTGTTTTACTACCTGCTCTGCTTCTTTCCAGGTTATGCTTTTTGGACGTTTGTTCATGTCTATGCCGGTTGCTTCTTCAACTTCTTTGATTTTTTTGGCTGATACACGGCTTAATGAGTCCATTAACAGGTTTTTGAATCGTTTTTTGTTTGTTGTTTTACAAAGGTCGATTATGTCGTCTGCTGTTACACCTTTAGGGTGTGGAAGTACTTCTTTTGGAAGTGGAGGTATTTGTTCTGTTGCTCTTTCGAATGTGTATTTACGTCCGGTTGGGTCTTTGAATACTATTCTTGCATGTGGATTACCAATAACGGTACGTCTGATGTATTCGTATGCTCCTTGTTCACTCATTGAGTATGATACGTCTTTGAATTCAATTTCTATACCTGAGCCTGTTCTGTCTGTTTCAAATTCTTTTCTGTCAAGTATTATACCAGTATTCTTTTTAACATCTAGTTTTACGTCCATTTCGACTCCTTTTAGGGTGTCTCCATCTCTGTATCTTGATCTGATTTTTACTGGTTGTCCTGTTGTCATCTGGGATAAGAGAACACATCCACTACATCCTAAACCTTGCTGTCCTCTTGATTGGATGTTTCGGAATTTACTTCCTGCAAACATTTGACAATATACTTTTGTAATGTAGTCTTCTGGAATTCCAGGTCCATTGTCTGCGTGTTTTAATAGGTAGTGGTCTTTACCTAATCTTTTTAATTCTATTGATATGTCAGGTAGGATTCCTGCTTCTTCACATGCATCGAGACTGTTTGTGATTAGTTCGTGGAATACTATTGTTAATGATCTTATTTTTCCAGAAAATCCTAACATTTGTTTATTTCTTTTAAAAAACTCAGATGCGGTTAATTCCTTAAATTCTTCAAATAATTCTGTTGTGTCACGTTCCAAGGATTTCAAACCTCCAAATATTTTTTTTATTACTATTCCCTTTTATTAGTATTATTCAAGTGCATGTTTTTAATCTTTGATAATTTATAAAATTGTTTGATTTTATTTGTTGAATAATTGTTATTTTGTTGTTAATTTATTGTATGGTATATAGGGAATAAAATAAATTTCATATTTTTTATATATTTTATTATATATAAAACATATAATATAAATGCATTGGTATACCCTACATTATATTTTTTTAGTAAGTTAGGGGGGTCTTGATAAGTAATATTAAAGTACATGATTTTTGTTTAATCAATGCTGTAAAAATATACTAAATATTTAGGATTATGTTAAGAATACTGTTAATGTATAGAAACTACAACAAAAAAGTAAAAATAGTGGGGGAGGTTATATAATTTCAGGAACTTCTTCTTCATCTTCTGTTTCTTCAGAATCATCTTGGTCTAATGCTGCCTGATTATACTCTGATTCGGCATCAGTAAAATCTTCATCGGTATCAAGATCTTCTCTTAAAAATTCTCTTTCATCAGGTACTCCATTAACCATTTCATCAAACTCTTTTCTTTTAAGTTTGTCATGCATTTTTTCAAGGAAAGCATAAACGGTTTTTTGTCTAGAACCTTCAAGTATCATTTCAATAGCTTCTCTGGCCATTTGAATATTTTCAATTTTACCTATTAGGGACACGGTTTTACCATAGATGCTTATTTCAACATCAAGCATGTCATGCATGATTTGTCTGGTTCTACCATTTTTACCAATAATTCTTCCTTTTTGTCTTACTAAAGCTTTTTTGGATTTTCCCACGTAATCTTGCAGGTTGATGATTTCCAGTATCATATCATCATCCTGTAATTTTAAAGCTAAATCAGGATTAAATCCTCTTCCAATAGCTTTTATCATGTATCTGGCTTTCCATATAGCTAAAGGATCATCTGTTTCTTCTGTTGAACTGATTGCAATGTTTCCAGTTTCACTGTCAATTTTTAATTCAGTTTTAGTTATAATTTCCAATTGATGTTTGATTTTACCATTTTTACCGATAGTTACTCCAACACGGTCTTTTGGTATTTTTAGATATTCTGTGTTTACCATAATAAAAAGCTCCTAAATTGGTGTTTATTATATTATTCTCTAAAATAATCCATGTTTTCAATAATTTCTCAAATAATTATTCACATATTTTATAATAATCAAATCTTAGATTAAAAAGTAATAATAAGATTTTTCCTTTGGTGATAATGATACTTTTTTGTATCTCCATTTTCTATTATTAT
>JAZUCJ010000039.1:0-9018 GCA_045639105.1 Methanosphaera sp. | reverse complement strand
AAAAATAATAAATTAAAAAGAAATTTAAGAAAAAATATTTTTATTCTTCTTCTTTTTCTTCCTCTTCTAAATCTTTTATGTTTACTTTACCAATATATTCAACATCTTCCGGTTTAAATCCAAAGTTTACGCTTGTTTTGTTTAAATGGTCTAATTCTACTGTTGAAGTCATATCGTTTTCGTTAGTATTTTTTAAAGAAATTTTATTGTGTTTTGGCATATTATTCAGCCCCATATTGTTTATAATTTAAAGTTTCATATAAATTTAGAACTTTATATAATAGAATATAGGCAACCATATATTTATATTATATGAATTAATAATATGCTTTTTATAATATATCAAGTATATTTGATAATTTTAATTGGTTAAAAAAAAAATATTAGTCAGATTATATTAAAAAAATATAATCATCGGATGAAGCATAATCCTCATCACCATAAAACTTAAATTCCATCTTATCTATGTCATGGAAATCATCCAAATCCAATATGATCATACCCTTACTATCTGTTTTTCTTGTAATTTCAGTACCGTTACCAAGATTTATCTTGACAATTTCATCAGATACAACCCTATTGTCATCGGTTTTTAAATTCACGACAATTGTTGAGTTTTCCTTGACAACTTCCGCCTTTAATGTTGTGTTAATCTTCGCGTCATTATCTGCTTTATTGTTCGTATCGTTTTTGGTTAAATTGGTGTCATCACTGTTGTTTTTGTCAGTGCTTGATGTATCGTTTGTAACATTTACCGTTGCATTTGTAGTATCGTTTGTGACATTTACTGTTGTGTTTGATGTATTGTTTTCTGTCGTGTTCATTGTTGTGTTAATCGAAGAGTTTGATGTCATGTTGTTTGTAGTGTTGGTGGAATTATCCATGGTAACGTTTGTAGTGTTATTTGTGGTGTTGTTTTCAGTAACGTTTGTTGAATTGTTGCCCTCTATTACAGTGTTTATCGTTGTCTCCGATGGATTATACGTGTCATTTCCAGGATATTTTATTACAAACCTACAGACACCCTCATTAACCGGTATTTCTACAATACCTATCGAATTCGTTTTTTCACTGCTTCTTGTATCATTACACGTAATATCCAATGTTGCATCACCGATTGGGTGATTGTCAATATCGACCAGCATTAACGTGATTGTTTTTTCTTCTTCATTAAATTCGGCATTGATTTTGGTGTCTATCTTACTGTTTTCAATTTCAATAATTTTTTCACACGGATTATACTGATGGTTTCCAGCATAGGATAATTTAATATTTTTTATTCTTGAATCAAAGTTAGTGTCTAATGTTATTCTTCCATTAGAATCTGTTTGCTTATTGACTGATGTGTTATCCGAATATAATACAGTGATTGTTGAATCAGGTATGCTTTCGTTATTTGCCGTTTTAAGAGTGGCTGCTATTGTGGAATTATTATATTCAACATCTATTTGAGTACTTATTCTTGTTATTTCTAGTGTTGTTGTAATTTCTGATGGATTGTATTCATTGTTTCCTTCATATACAACTGTTACTTTTGGCTTTTCTTCATTTGGTTTAGGTATTGGAATGTTTACATTTCCATTTTCTACATTTCCCGAATATTTAACATTATTTATTGTAATGCTTGCTGTTCCTCCATTTACTGGATAATTGTTTACGTCCTTGACTATGGCGTTTACTATTATCTGATCTTTTCCACCAAATCCTGCGGAGTTTACCTGAATCTGTGTATCTATTTTTATCTGTGTATCGTTAAGCTCTACCGGGGTATCGTTTTGCGTATTGTTATCTGAGCCTAGCATGTTGGAAAAATCCAAGTCCGACGGAATGACTGCCGAAGCTATTAACATTAGAATTCCTATGGTACAAATTGCTATGACCAGTTTTTGTGTTGTGTTGAATGTTTCATCGTTCCTGCTTTGATTTTTTGCTTTCTGTTTGTATTTGAGTACTGGACTTTGATTTAGTGGACTTCCACATATTACACATGTGTCATTATCACTTTTATTATAATATCCACACTTTTCACATTTCATACAGCTTTACCTCAATAATTTGTTATTTTTAAATTATCATTTTATTCTTATTACAATTATCAACATATGTTTTTCTTTCACCTGTTGAAAAACAATTAATTTTTTTTAGTATATTTATTTTATATTGTAGATTATTCCAGTAGTTATATTTATACTTTTAAAAAAAAGTGATTACATTACTGCCAGATAAGATATCAAATTGTTTCATGATAAATGGCATAGCGGTTAAATAACATTAAATCCTATGATAAGGGCATGATGGACAGTATTTGAAAATCTATAATGATATTTATTTAAAAATTTTTTGTATATAAAAATGAGGGAAGGAAAACTGTTAAACTATTGTGTTTAATAGTTTACATTTTTCTTTAGTTGAAGGTCACGTTTTTAGTGTATAACAGCATGTTTTCTTTTGGTTCATATACTTCAATTTCTACTTTTTTTGGTTTTATTGTTGTTGGCTTATTATATGGAACGTTAATCTGATATTTTTGACCTTTGTTGATGTTTGTTATATTATTATCTTGGGTTTCATCAATTATTGTTCCATTAGGAGAGTACCATTTTCCCTTGACCTGAATGTTTTGGAAATCCCTTTGTGAAGAAAGCTCACCATGTACTCCACCGGTGTAATTTGTATAATTTCGTTTAATGTCACTGCTTAAATTGGTGATTTCAATGGCATCAAGCTTACTTTCCACATCATTTTCATATGTTAAGTCTCCAATAACGCCAACCAAGAGCAATATGATAACTGTAACAACTGGTATAACCCAGTAAACCGTACTGTTTGTAGTGTTTTTTGGGAAATTATTATATCTTTCCCTTATTTCACTTTCATCTCCAAAGAAGTGAGCATCAAGAACGTTGTTTTCAATGTAATTATCACTTTTTTTCTTTTCAAAGAAGCAGACAATTGCAGCTATCAACAACAATAGGAAAGTAACGATTGCATACAATCCCACACCCAATATTGATCCTATGGCACATATTACATACTGAACAATTGCTATCTTATAATCTTTATCAAACAAAAAGATTCCTGCCAGGGCAAGAATACTTGATAATGCTGTTATCAGAGAATGGATTAGTAAATCAGTATTAAATGCTGATGATGAAAAAGTAAAAAATACTCCCACCAATCCAAATAAACAAGCAACAAATGCTAATACGGGATTTATTTTCATTATAATACTCTCCTAATAATATTTGTAATTAAGCAGTTCTTTTTTCTTTTCTTCAAATTCTTCTTCGGATATGATTTTATCCTGCATAAGACTGTAATATTTACGAATTTCCTCTGCCGGATCTATATTGTTGATTGTCTTATTGCTTTTCTTTTTTTCTGTCTTATTTTTCTTGGATTGTTCCGGAATTTGTGTGCTAATACGTTTTTCCAGTATTGAAGAAATGTCTTTGGACGATTCTGTGGAGGATTTTATGTTCTGATTGTCTTCAAGGAAGTTAACTCCCATCTTTTCATTGTTTCTAACCTTTATCAGGTTGTTATAGAAATTCCTGAATTCAATTTCATTTTTTCCTGTACTTGTTATGGTTAATTGATTGCCCGATACTCCGATGTGGATTTGGTCTCCTTCAACAATATTTCCTCTGGAATAGCTTACAAAATCAATATCGTTTACGGATATTTTATAGGTATAACCTGTTTTATATGATTTTATCATCAAATCCTTGTGTAATATCTCAACAGAGGATTTGCCTGTTTTATCAACCTTGGCTATGCCTATTGCCATTCCTTCATCTATGGCCTTCCTTAATTTAGCATCAATTTCTATTTTATTAAAAAATTCCATGAAAATCCACTTAAAAAATTACTCCTATACATATTTATGTTTTAAATAACTTATAACTATTTTCTTTAATTTTAATATTTGAATAAATTAATTTTAACATAACTGAAAGTGATTAATAATCATATTATGGATTTAAATTTATTTTTTTTGGAAAATAGGTGGGGTTGTGGATGTATACTGATAAAATAAATCTTCAAAAGCTTGGTAAAAATATGGGGAAATATATTCTATATGAAAAAAAAAGAAAATATTTGGGGGGAGGGATAGTTTAAGATTTTACTATTGTGGTATTGTATGAAATACCCTTATAGGAGGTTGATTCTCCAATAATGATTGTTACGTTATGTGTTCCTGAGGCATATTTTGACAAGTCCACACTCATGTCCAGCATAGCGTTTTGAAGTGAAACCTTATTCAGCAATGTTTTTCCATTAACCTTTAATGAAGCTTTTAAGGTTCCTGTCACTGCCTTTCCATCCTTGTCAACAATTTTAGCAGTAATCTTGGCAACATTGCCAGAATATGTGCGTTTTAAATCCGTGAGTTTTATGCTAATTTTCTGGCTTTCCTGAGTATATTTCTGGTCCAACGTGGATTTTTTGTATAATCCGTTTTCTCCGGCTATTATTGTGACATTGTATTCGTTCTTGGTGGAATCCAATAACTTGACATCAAAGTCAATGCTTCCGTTTTGTACTTTTACCTGATTGACCATAGTTTTACCGTTTACTTTAATGGTAATCTTGGTTTCTCTTTCTACATCATCACCTTTTTCATCCAATACTTTGGCCACTATCCGTAGGGAATCATTATTTTTCGTAATCCTGACTCCAGTGATTTTGGTATTTAACTTATTGATGGTTAATGTGGCGTTACTTTCCAATCTTGTTGTACTATTTGCATATACTGCCGTTATCTTATAATCCTTTGCACTGATTGCTTTAACAGAGTACTTGTATTCGGCTATTCCGTTTTTAACTGCTATCTTATCAGCCGTACCATCCTTTTTAAAGGTGTTTCCATTAAGTTTAAACACGACGTTACCGTTTGTAACAGCCTTTCCGGATAAATCTGTGACAAATGCCTTGAATGTTACAACATCACCCTTTTTACCAGTTGCATCATATAATGTGATACCTTCATAATTATCCAAAATGCTTGTGTTTCTAAATGTTTTTCCTGCACTGAACTTATAAAATTCATTTTGAACATATTTTGTTGAAGTGACGTTAAATGAGTTAATGTATTTTGCTCTGATTTTAATATTTTTCGGAGCATATGCTGGTAACGTGTAATTTACACTTACAATACCGTTTTTAACGGTTTGTGTTGCAATAACTTTATCGTTTAATGTAATTTCAATCTTTCCTGTTGTTGCAAGCTTTGATGCCAGTTTTACTTCTGCTTTGATGTGCAATACTGTTTGGTTTGTAGTTGTTGGAAGCTTGCTTGGTGCCGTGCTAACTACCGTGTACTTATTATTGCTCTGGTTTGGGTATTGTGAGTTAGCGGGAGTTGTGTATTTTCCGCCCATGTTATAGTAGTAATACTTTGCATGGGTCTTATCCGTAGATGTTAAATTCCAGTATGGTGTTACCTTCATGAATCCGTTTCCCTTAAGGGCTCTGTCAGTATTTTTTATCTGTGTCCAAGTTGCCCATTGTACGGCTTTAATGTTGTGGCTTGGACCGCTAGGATTTAAACATAGGAAAGTATCATTTACGGAATTGTATGCTATTATACACATGTAATGTCCGGATATGTGCCAGAATACCATTTTTCCACTTGTCAATGCATTTTTAACAGATTCCTTATTGTCAGTTATGTCTGTTAGTTTCATGTGAACATTAGGTGAGTATTTTATTATCTGGTTTTCAGATGTACCATCTCTTGCCGTGGTCGAATAGGTTCCTGCCAGTTTTCTTTCACTGGCATAACAGTTGAGTGCTTGACTTATCATACTCATTGCTGTAGGTCCACACGTATATTGTTGTCCGTTTATCCATTCTTGAGCATCATAATAAACAGGATAATAGCTTTTTTGATTTGACAAGTTTACTGTTATTGAATATGGTGTTGGAACACTTTCATATCCCTTTTTGACGTGATAGGCATTTAATGATCTTGCAATCACGTTCCATTTTTCACGGCTGATAATGTATTTTACGTTACTTCCTTCCTGTCTGAAGAAGGTGTATTTTGGAACATAACCATATATCTCTTGACAGTAACTGTCAAGTTTCATCACTCGCCTTATCTCTGAACCCAATATTGTATAGACTCCCTCTTCATCGGCATATGCATAGTCCACTCCTAATTTTGTTACGTCCGGTTTATTATTTACTGTGGTAATGTTTTTGGTAATGGCCACTTCTTTTCCTGTGTCGTATACTAGGCTGATTGTTTTGTTTTCTACACTCGTATTTAGTGCAATTTGATTTGGACTTTCCGTATTGGTTGCTGATTTTGTTTGTGTTTGGTAGTTTTTATCTATTTTTTCATCCCTTACTTCATCCAAGTTTTCGTTATTGTTAGAATAGATTATATCATCAGTTACACTATTCTCTTTTATTGGCTCATCATATCCCTCATGTATATTGTCTTGATTTGCAGATACTATACTTGCACCTGTCAAGAATATTAACACGATTAATATGAAGAGACATATCTTTTTATATCTCTGATTCATAAAAAACACTAAATCTTAAATATTTTTTTAAAAAAAAGATTATATTTCTAAATATAAACTTAATAATGTAATACATATCTTTATGATTGGTTGAATAAATATATTTTCATTTTATTGTGTTATTGACATGAAAAATAATTATTAAAAAATGAGGTGGATTTGGGAAATTAGTTCAAAAATATCATATTTCCCGGAGGTTATAGTTAGGATCTGTTGTCTATTACGTTACGAGCCAATTGTATACCTATTTTATAGGCTTCTTCCAAGTCTTTTGGGAATTGCTCATCCAGTTGTTTTCTCTTGGCTTTTTCATCAAAATTATGTTCATATAAGGAGTAATCCTTAAATTGGTATGTGTCATAAACTTTTAGGGTGTACGGTTTATTTTTGAATGTGTATTCCAGGAATTCCTCGATATCATCATAGATGTGATTATAGTTTTCATTACTTATTTCTTCGGAAACGTTCATATCATACAGGACAGCCGTTTCTTTTGGTTTTGATAATGATTCTCCGCCGTAGACAAATTTTGGAAACATGAGTCTTTCAAGGAAACATCTCATCTGACCCGTAACGTTTCTGAAATATATTGGACTTCCAAGAACTAATGCATCAGAGTTCCATAGTTTTGGCAGCAATTCGTTTAAATCATCCTTGATTGGGCATGTTCCATAGTATTTTCCATCAATTTTTTTACAATGTAAACATGATTTGCATCCCTTATAATCTAAGGTGTACAAATCTATTATTTCAACTTTTGCCGTCTTTTCCTGTTGTTCTAGTTCGTCGGTTATTCCTTCTGCTACTGCATCCAATAGATTTGCTGTGTTGTATTTTTTTCTGTTGCTTCCGTTGATTAAGTAAAATTTCATAATTATCACATGATTTTATTGTTATTTAGTGGATAAAGTTGAATAATGTTTTTTCTTCTCTTTCGGGAGTTTTTGTATCTTTAAGGTTTTTGAGCATCCAGGACATTGTTCTTGCAAGATCTCTCATTTGTTGCATTCCTTCTATGTCCTGTTTTACTTCTTCCGGTGTGTTTCCATGTACTGCGTTCCAGTATTGTCCTGATGCTATCGGCATTCTTAGGATTGTGAAGTATTTGTTTAGTCTGTCAAATGCGGAACCAGCTCCTCCTCTTCTACAACTGACTATTGCAGCTCCTATCTTATTTTCGTATGGTGCTGAGTTCTGGTAGAATGCTTTATCGAGTGCTGCGCCAAAGGATCCGTTGATGTTTGCATAGTATACGGGACTTCCCAATATTATACCATCTGCTTCTTTCATTTTTTCGGCCAGTTTATTTGAAACATCATCATATACACATTTACCTAGTTTGTCACATGCCCTGCATGCTCTGCAACCGTATACTGGTTCTGTTCCTATCTGAAATATTTCAGTTTCGATTTCTTCCTGGTTTAGTATTTTTTCTATTTCCTTTAATGCAGTGTATGTACATCCTTCTGGTCTTGTACTCCCATTTACTAATAAAACTTTCATTATAATCACCTATGTGTTACTAGTTATATATCTTTAAGTTATGTTATTTAAAAATACTTTAATGAATGGGATAAGAATTTGTCCGTAAGAGTTTTTTGATAAAGTATATTGTTGATATAATGGGTAACAATAGAATTGGTGGTGATTATTTTATGTTAGTATATGTTGATTAAAAATAGGTATCTGTTTATTAAAAAAAAAAATAAAAGCAAAGTTAACATGGTTTTTGTTAACCTTGTTCCCTTTTGAAGGTGTTATAAAAATGAATTTCTTATATCGAGAGGGTAACAAATGAATCCTAATATCCTTGACTTCTAATAAAAACATTTATTGGAGTAGAACAAATGAACACGAATTCTTTTTTTTGATTGGATTCAAAATGGATCTGCATATTAGGATATCAATTGAACCTTTTTTTTATTCGAGTGATTAAATGAAATTATTACTAAAGATGATAACAAATATTATACTTCCTTTTTGAGAGATGATACAAACATGATTACTATTATCCGGATTAAACCTTTATTGGAGGTGGTTAGAAATGAACACATATTCGAAATGACACAAAACTATCCGGATATTAGGATATCTAATTGAACTGTTTTTATATGAAATGTTATGACTACTTTATACTTCATTATCTTTTGTGAGATGATTAAATGTCTTTTTTTCTCGATATTTTTTTCATTGAATTAATTTTTTTAGAGAGCTGATTAAAATGAACTTTTCATTAAATTTTAAATTCCCACAACTATTTTTATGATAATATATTAGGGATATATCGTGTATTAAAAATTTAAATCATTTTTACTAATTTAATTTTTATCATGCCAATAGTTCCCACCACATAGCACTCTTTACTAGTTTAGAAGCTAATAAACGGTTGTTATGTGGAACGCCCTTTTATTGTTGATCTAATTTTTGTTCATCTTTGCTTCACATATAATACTTTGGAATAAGTAATATATAAACTTTA
>JAZUCJ010000038.1:0-24706 GCA_045639105.1 Methanosphaera sp. | reverse complement strand
AAGATAAAAAATTCTTAAAGAATTTTTTCATCAGATAACATAGGAGAACATGAGATGGTAGATGTAATCACATATATTACAAGAAAATCTCATAAGCCTTTAATTATAATTCCAATATTACTTATGGTTCTATCATTACTATACCTTGGAATCTTTGGATTAAACGAAGGAGTAGATTTAAAAGGTGGAACCTTAGTAACTCTAGAACTTAAAGAACCTATGTCTGAAGTAGAAGTAACAAATCTAATTTCTCAAAAATTGGGCATAACTGATGTGAAAACTTCCATATCCGGAAATACAGCAACAGTTACAATGTCGGGAGATGTTGATCAAGCCAACTTTGAAAAGACATTTTCGGATAACTTTAAGATACTTAGCTTTAAAAGTGTAGGTGCACTCTTAAGTGATGCTGCAATGGGACAAATAGCATACGCACTATTATTTGCATTTGTTTTCATGGCAATAACGGTATTCTATGTATTTAGAGACCCAGTACCATCATTAGCAATTATACTTTCAGCAATATGTAACCTGTCAATTGCTGTTGGAAGTATGTCCCTCTTTGGAATACCTCTATCCGTAGCTAGTGTAGGTGCATTACTGATGCTTATAGGGTATGGAGTAGACACAGACATTCTCCTAACCACACGTTTGCTTAAACGTAGCGATGGAGATCTAGATGACCGGGCAGAAGGTGCTTGCAAAACAGGTGTAACCTTAACGATTTCAGCACTTGCCGCAATGATAGTGTTATTCATTGTAGTAAGAATATTCATTCCTTCAGCTCAAGTATTAGAAGACATATCCGCAGTTCTTATAATGGGATTACTATCAGATTTATTATCCACATGGCTTATGAACTTAGGAATTCTTAAATGGCACATGGAAAGAGGTGGTCACAATTAATCAAGCCACCATACAATTTTTAAAAAGACCTAGAACAATAATACTACTTGTATTAATATTAGTAAGTATAATATCAATAGGAATATTTGGACTTCAAGAAGGTCTTGACCTGGCCGGAGGTTCAATGATTCAGTTACACCTTGAAGAATCAGTTGATCAGGACACAATGAACACTGTTACGGCAGTTCTTGATAAAAGGTTAAACGCATTTGGTATAAGCGATGTTCAAGTAAGACAAAGTGGTAGTCAGGATGTTATCGTTGAAATAGCGGGAGTGCAACCCGAAGAAGTAGAACGAATAATTAGTACGCCAGGTAAATTTGAAGCAAAGATAAACAATAAAACAGCACTAACCGGTGCAGACATCACAACTGTTTCATCAGCAGAAGTAACAGGAACAAGATGGAAAGTACCATTTAGTGTATCAACAGAAGCTGCAAATAAATTTGCAGAGGTTGCTCAAGGACAAGCTGGTGCAGAAGTACAAATGTACCTTGATGACAAATTGATTTCCTCACCACAACTTGATGCAGGATTAGCAAATGGAGTAGGTTCAACAGATATAGAAGTATCTGGAGGAGAACAAACCAAAGAACAAGCACAAACCCAAGCAACTGAAATTCATACAGTACTAGAATCTGGTGCATTACCTGTTAAACTAGCAATTAGTGGAGTAAACAGTGTATCCGCAGAATTAGGTTCACAGTTTGAAACCGGTTCATTAATTGCAGGTATACTTGCATTGCTTGCAATTGTAGTGATTGTATCCATAAAATACAAATCACCATCACTTATAATTCCAATTGTTGTAACAAGTTTATCAGAACTTTTACTCATACTCGGATTTGCATCATTAATCCACTGGAACTTAGACTTATCAGCCATTGCGGGTATGATAGCCACAATAGGTACTGGTGTAGACGACCAAATTGTGATGACTGACGAAGTATTAGCAAGACGTGACAGAAGTAACAGAAAAAATATTGTTAAAACAAGAATTAAAGATGCATTCTTTATAGTATATGCTTCTGCAGGAACACTTATTGCTGCAATGCTTCCATTAGCATATATAGGATTTGTCAGGGGTGCTACAGGAATTGGTATGCTTACCGGTTTTGCAGTTACAACCGTTGTGGGAGTACTTATCGGTATATTCATTACAAGACCTGTCTTTGCTGATTATATTGAAACATTCCTTGTTAAAAATCCTAGAGAACAAATAAACATATCAAAATCATCAAGTTCCAAACCTAAAAAGAACAAGAAGAAAGGAAGAAAAACTATCGCTCGTGAAGAAGCTGAAAAAGCTAAAAAAAGACGATGATTCTTCTTTTTAACCTTTTTTTTAAATATTTACTATTTTTTATAAATTCAATCAATAAGTCATATCCACCACATTTTTTTCAAAAAAATAAATATAAAAAAATACTAATTTTATATTATGATAAACAAAGATCACCCAAGATATGAATCATTACTATATAGACAAAAAATTGTTGAAGCACACAAAAATGGAATACTGGCAGATTCTGGTATGATTGCTCATGGAAGAGGTGAAACCTTTGATTACCTTATTGGAGAAAAAACAACCGAAAACTCTAAAAACACTATTGAAGTTGCCGCCTGTTATTTTTTAACTAGAAAAAGACCCGTGTTATCCGTAAATGGTAATACAACCGCTTTGGTTTCAGAACATATTGCAGAATTAGCAGATATTCTTGACATTCCCGTTGAAATTAATCTTTATTACAGAACACCTGAAAGAATAAAAAATATTGAATCCGTTTATAAAAAATTGGGTGTAAAAGAGATTTTAGGTACTGATGAAGACGATTTTATAGACACTCCGGATTTGAACGGTCCAAGAAGTCCGGTAAGCATTGAAGGAATTAATAAAGCAGATCTAATATTTATCCCCCTAGAAGATGGGGACAGGGCAGAAAAATTAGCTGCACTGAAAAAGGATATTGTGAACGTTGACTTAAATCCGTTATCCAGAACTGCAGTGACATCCACCGTAACAATCGTGGACAATATTGTTCGTGCAATGCCTCTTTTAATTGAATCCGTAAATAATTTTATGGATTGTGATAATGATGTCCTTCTTGAAAGAATTGAAAACTTCAATAACAGGGAAAATTTAGATACTGCCATTCATGATATTTTAAAAAGGTTTGAATAATACTTATAACAAAAATAATGTCAAGAAGAAAAATCTTTGAAGGGGTTAATAATTTTGAAAGTTTTTGGTGTAACAGGTCTTCCTGGTTCGGGAAAAAGCATTATTTCAAGAATTGCTAAAAAAGATGGTATTTATTCTATAAGTATGGGTGATGTAATACGAAAGGAAGCCGAAAAACAAAACTGTACCACCGGGGAAGCTGCCATAAATTTAAGAGAACGCTATGGTGATAATGTAGTGGCAGACAGGTGCATTCAAGAGATATTTCATCATTCAAGGAACAGACAGAACAATAAGCATATGGTTAAAAAGATTCATAAGTCAAACAATAAATACCAAGCACCAAAAAAATATAAGAGAATCGAACAGGACGTATACATTATTGAAGGTATACGTAGCCCGGATGAAGTTGAATATTTTAGAAAACGATTTAAAAACTTTAAAATCATTGCAATACATGCAAATCCTCAGGAAAGATTTAACAGACTTGTCAGAAGAAAAAGAGATGATGATTCAACAGATTTTGAAGTATTTAAACAGAGAGATGAAAGAGAACTGAACTTTGGTATAGGAAATGTTATTGCAGAAGCAGACTATATGCTAATTAATGAAGGACACATACAGAATTTTAAAAATAAAGTAAGAGTACTGATTCAAAATGAAATCAAACCAAGACCAAAACGTAAAAAACACCCAAATAAAGTTAAAAACAAAATTAAACCAAACAGAAGACCAAACAAAGGTAGAAAACAGTATACGAAATTTAATGGGAGAAAAGATTACAATAAAAAAAAGCGACGATAATTACCTGATTGTTGAAGATGATCTCTCATCATTATCCATCATAAGGAATATGATTGTTAAAAACGAATTTGAAGAAGTGGCCAGGAATATTTTGGAAAAAAACAGGACAGAATCAAGCGTAAACTTTTTTATCAATAAACAGGCAGCATACAACAATTTATTCCATATGATTGATGAAAATATGTCTCCTCTCGGCGATATCGAAATTATCGTTAAAAGTAATGACATAGAAGAAGTAATTGAATGGATTACTTCCTAATCTTCCAAATTGTAATCATACTTCTCTTTGAGGTGTGCTTTTTTAATGTCATATGTTCCATTATCGAAGTGCCAGTTTATATCTGCTTCATCTATCACTATTTTTCTATCATAGAATGGTGCATCCAAAACCAATGTTTCCGCTTCACCGCCCTCAAATGCCGGATGAATGCCGTACTTTTTGCTTAAATTTAATAATTCGTCCAGACTTTCATGTGTAATGGTTTTTCCCAGCCATTTCTCGTTTAGTCCATATGCAGAGACACTTGTTATTATTACTTCAAATCCCAAATCCACTATTTCATTCATGTATTCTATGGGATTTTTGTGCCATAATGGTGATATGGAATTAAGTTCTAGTTTTTCACATATCTTATCTATTCTTGATTTCTGGTATTCTGATTCCAGTGCTCCGGAATAAACCGCTTCCACACCCTTTTCTTTGAGTCTTTCCAGCATCCTTTCCAGGTCTACCAATTCCTCTTCCTTTATACCATCGGTGAGTACATCAATTGAAGGAATTTCCATAGCGGCAGAACAGTAATCTACCATGTGTATGTCCGGCACGTGAAACATGTAAGATTCATCATTACGTGAAACCATGGCAAGCAATGCATATATTTCGTCACCATTTTTTAAAGCTTCATAAACTGCCATAGTACTGTCTTTACCACCAGAATATAATATTACTGATTTCATAAGTTAAAACTCCTAAAAAAAAATAAATAATTTAAAAAAAAATTATTAGAAAGTGGATTTGAAAATTAATTTTTTCGTTTAGGTCTGAATCTAGGAGTTCCACGATTTTTAGACTTCTTATTTTCTTTCCTACTTTCTTTTTTCTGTTTTGGTTTTTTATCGGCTTTTGATGAACGGTTAAATAATGAAAATCCTTTTTTAGACTTTTCTTCTGTTGTTGTTTTGATTTCATCTTCTGATTTAAAATCATCAACCGTTAATTGTTTGAATCGTTTATTAGAACCTATGTTCTGTTTCGGACTTTCATCAAAGGATTCATCAAATATGTCAATGGAATTTGATTTTCTTCTTCTTCTGTTTCTTCTTGGAGATCCTTTAGTCTCTGTACCCGGAACAACTTTTCTTTTGATTTTTTCCTGTTCGGATGGTTTTTTCTTTCTTTTCTTTCTGAAATTGTTTATAATTGTTATGAGACTATCTACAAAGAAACCTGCTGCCGCAACAATTATTCCCAAAATTCCTGAAGCCAATATTACGTTAGTTCCACTAGGCATAAATTGACTGAAGAATGCATTTTGTGTTTCGGTAGGTCCTGTTACATTCAATACTACAACATCATTCTCGGATATCTTATTCAATATCTTTGTTACATTGTTTGCCTGAACTGTTGCATTGGCATTCATTGCAGTGTACCTTAGATGGGTGTATGTTTCGTGACTGAATGTGTTGTAAATACTGTTTAATACTTCCTGTGGATCTCCACCTTCAGCAATTTCTACAAGGAACGTGTCTTCATCTTCTTCTATTACGTTTGAAATATCTTTGTTACTATTATTTATGGCTTGAGTTATCAGCCGCTTCTCCGTGTCGGAATCAAATTGTTCATCTATTTTAATGGTTATTCCCTGATAATCTACTTTTTCTACCCCACCAATTGAGGAGATGTTTTCAATTATCTGTGTTAAGTTTCCGTTTGTCGATAAATCTAGCTCAATTACATCAGTACCATCAACACTTTCTTCTACTATTGTCCTAGTAAAATCAGGTATATCCTCCATTATCGGTGTAAGTAGAAATGCTCCTGCGGCCAATCCCACTATTAAACCCAATAATATTACGGAAATTAAATTCTTTTTACCTATATATGGTGTTAATAATGCTGTTGAAAATACAAATAACATAGCTAGAATAAATAAAACTATCATTATAATGATTGTCAAAGCATCCATATTTTATCCACTCTCTAAAGAATGATAATTATAATAAAATCATCCTATGTTAAATTTTTCAATATTATAAAATATTTTGTTGTTAATCCTATTTGTATTTAATTATTTTAAAAATATTAAAAAACTAACAAAGATTATTATAAAAGTTGTTATAAACTAAATTATAGAAACCAACATAATAAAATTAAGAGGTTTTACAATGAAAGATTTATTAAAAAGATTATCAGAAGCATGTGGTATCTCCGGATTTGAAGATGAAATACGTGAAATACTTAAAGAAGAATTAAAAGACTGTGTAGATGAAATGGAAACTGATATAATGGGTAACCTCATTACAACACACAAGGGTAAAGAAGGAAAACCTAGCGTAATGTTAGCTTCCCACATGGACGAAATCGGATTAATGGTAAGTTTCATTGATGACGATGGATTTTTAAGGTTTGTTAAAATTGGTGGAATTAACGACCAAATGTTATTAAACCAAAAAGTTTACATCCAAACAGAAAAAGGGGAAGTACCGGGTATTATCGGTTCAAAACCACCTCACATAACAAGTGCTGAAGAAGCCAAAAAAATCATAGCCTACAAGGACATGTTTATTGATATTGGTGCAAAAGATAAAGAACAAGCAGAAAGTCTAGTTTCAGTAGGAGATGCAATTGTATTCCATACAGACTTTGAAGAATGTTTAAACGATTTAGTGATGGGAAAAGCATTGGACAACCGTGTTGGCTGTGCCATAATGACAAAAGTTATGCAACAATTAGATACAGATGCAACAGTATATGGTGTTGGAACCGTTCAAGAGGAAGTTGGACTTAAAGGGGCAAAAACTTCCGCATTTAAACTTAACCCTGACATGGCAATAGCATTAGACGTTACAATTGCCGGAGACCATCCTGGAGTAAAAGCTGAAGATGCACCAGTTAAAGCAGGTAAAGGACCTGTTATTTCATTTGCAGATGCTAGTGGTAGAGGATTGATTACACATCCTATGATGAAGAAATTATTAGTTGAAGCTGCCGAAGCTGCAGGTATAGATTATCAGTTAGAAGTTGGTGATGGTGGAACAACCGATGCATCAGCAATCCACTTAACCCGTGAAGGAATTGCAACTGCAACCTTGTCTGCCGGTTCAAGATATATTCACACCCCTATAAGCGTTGTGAACATTAAGGACATGGAAGATACTGTAAAACTTATCTTAGAATTTTTAAAACGTTTATAAGTGAATACTCACTTATACTATTCTTTTTAACCGCCCGTTCATATTTCTTGTTTTAGCAATAATTAGCAAAAAATTATTTCTTTATAGCCGGATTCATCTTCAAATTATTATTTTTTCATAGCCTACATAAAAAAAAAGGATTGACACGAAAAAAAATTCGCAAAATAAGCTGTTAAATAACAGAATAAAAAATTGCTTATCTAAGAAAAAATTTGAAGATAATGTAAAAAAAATTGTGAAAAAAAAGGATTAATTGGAGAATGATTGAGTGTTTACTCCACCAAGTCGAATGTTATTGTTTACAATTAATTTGTTGTCCGATGAATCAAACTCGTTTCCCTTATATTCTACATCAGATATTTGTTGGTAATCACCAGGATTTATTCCGCCAACGTCAATATTTGAAAATATATCTGCTATAGGTCTTCCTAATTGAATGTTTAACCCACCGATTTGTATTTCAGAGTTAATTGTAGTAACACCACTCGGTTCTCCTATAATGTTTAAACCACCAGTAGTTATAACCGTGTTTAAGGTATTGAGGTGTCCGCCATTAAATCTTATATTAACCCCACCTAATGTGGCATTAATGTTCATTTGATCGACTGATGCATTGTTATTTAAATTTGCATCAAATCCTCCTGCAATAAAGCTACCGCTAATATTATAAGTGTACTTATTACTTAATAGAATTGTGTTATCTGAGGAGTTAGAATGAATAACAACATCCAAATGGTCATCGGTTTGATTGGTTGTGACATTTGTTGTGATATTTCCTTCATCCTTTGATGTTACGTTATATACTGCAGACATATTGTCCACAAACTCAATGTTTGCACCACCAGTCTTTTGATCTATAACCAAGTTCACCGTTGATATTGTTACATTAGAACCATTACCTGTCTGGTTTAGCTCGGATTCATTGAGAATTGATTCTGTTTGAACATATTGCTCATCACTATCGGTTGTGACTTTGTTTATAGTGGTGTATCCGACTACACATACAGATAATATCAGAGCAATAATGATTATAACACCCAACAATTTACTACTATCCATTTATACCAACCCTCCAATAAACACAATGATAATAAATATTATTAAGGGTATACCTACTGTTGATAAAAATGATTTTGCATATCCTAAATTATGTTCTTCACTTATTGCAATAACTTCTATCACCATTTTCCATAAGAATACTAGGAACATAATTGGGAATATTACGCCAAAGCCTAAACAAAGCAATGCAATTCCAACAATCGTCAATACATTTAAAACACTTGAATAACTCATTAAATTAAATGTATTTATAAATGAACCTGAACCACCCAATAATCTTGCAAAAATGAATGCAAAAAGGGAGCGTATAAACATAAAGAATAATGAAAGAATTAAGAATACAACTAAAAGTATTCCAGTAACTACAATATCCCCCGTAGATATTCCTAATACTAAAGCCAATATGAGACTATAAAATATTAAGGAAATAATCCCGTTTTTATCTTCACCCTCTGTTTTAAGGTAAAATAAATCATCAGGATTTGTAATGACTTTTGCACTTTCAGTGAAAAACTCCATTATTTTTGTCTTCATAAATAAAAATTTGATATATATAATATAAATAATTAATTTTTATAGATAAAAGTACATAGTAATAATAATTAAAAAATTGAATTATGATAGGGTGTTGGGAAAAAATGAAAGCGGTTACGGTTATTGCAAGTCCAAGAAAGAAGGGAAATTGTAGTCAAATAGTAAATTATATTACAAAAGGAATTGAAGAAAAAAAGGGTACAAACAATATATATTTCATTGATGACATGAATATTAGCACATGTAAAGATTGTAAAGCTTGTAAAAATCTGGATAATCCTACAAAATGTGTAATAAAGGATGATTTCATAAAAATAATGGATGAAATTGAGGAATCGGACCTGTTCATCTTTGCCGCTCCAAATTATTTTGGTGAAATAAATGCTCAAGGACATATTTTTATAAACAGATTTTATTCAATGACCAAAACCACGCCCAATCAACTAAAAAACCATCCAAAATGCGTAATTATCCATACTTACGGCGCTAGTGATGGACACTATGATGAATACATAAATAAACGTTCAAGAGTGTTTGGATCAATTGGATGTGATGTAAAGGAAATATTAAGTGTAGGCAATAATAAGCCAAGTAGTGGAAATTGTGATGAATTAATAGAATATGCCACAAATTTAGGTAGAAAATTGGTGGAGGATGATTAGTGCATGACAATAATTAGCCAAATCATTGAACTACTCGAAAAAGAAGACAGAGTTATTAAAGTTGACCCTATGGATGATGAAACTAAAAAAGGCATTGCCCAAATAGAAATGAAAAGATTGGATGAAATGGTTCCACTAATAAACAAAGGAGTCGAAGAGACATTAAACGAGGAATATGTGTTCATAATCATTAAAGACAAAAAGGACATTGTTGTTCCCGATGAAGAACTAATTCCTACCCTGACATTAATGAGTGAAAATGGTACGTTGATAGGTGAAGAAATTTATGATCCTGAAGAGTTAGAGGATTTACGTGAAGACCCTGACGTATATTTTATATCAGAACACTTCGTAACATACCCTCATCTTTCAAAACCCGGAGAAAAACAGTTTTTTGTAGTTAATCAGTTACGTGGCGAACTTGAATGTGAGAAAAAAATAGAAGAAATGGTTTCAAGTTTATCTATTGCCACACCATCAACCGAAACAGACCATTATATTAAAGATTTGTACCATATGGATTATGAGGATGGAATAATAACCCTCATTGTAGGAGTAACATTATAATAATTATCTATAAAACCCCCACACACACCCCTTTTTAGGTTCTTTTTTTGAAAAACATTTACTTACTACGATAAATTTAATGCCGCAATCCTTAAAAAATATCGTTTTATTTGTAAAAGAGATAATAATTAAAATCATTGCCTTAACACACATAGTATAAAAAATATAATAAAATACTTAAATTAAATTAAACAAGTGTTAAATATATATCAAAAAAAATAAGGAGGAATACCTATTACAAAAAATCCTGAAGATGTACTGCAAGAAGTCATAGATACCCTAACACCTTTAAGAGGAGTTCAAAGCGTAGGCGTATTAAATGATGATGTACGTAAACACATATTAGAAATTGAAATGGAAAAAACGGGCGAACTTATCCCCGTAATAAATGTTGGAGTTCATGAATGTTTAAGTAGAGAATATACCGTTGCCATAATCAAAACGGCAACATTCAGACCACCTCCAACACCAACCGTACAACTAGTTGACAACAAGGGAAATGTTCTTGGAGAAGAAATTGTTAGCGTGGAACAAAAGAAAAAACATGAAGCAGATGAAAATGCAACTTTTGTAGCTCCAGACTTTGTATTAACAGTAGACCCAAATGATATACAAAAAACTTTAACAACCGATTACTTAGAAAAAAATAAAGCAAGACAAGCATTTATTTTACCTCCAGTCCAATTTATTGAAGTAGAAGAATTAGAAGATACATGTGATGTTGTATCAAGTAGTCCCGACCCATTGGCAGACGTATATATTAAGGAATACTTTAATTTTGAAGATGACGCAAAATTAGCTTCAATATTAGTTGGATTTAATGTTAAAAAAGAGTAAAAACACATACTCTTTTTTTTATTGGGTGATAAAATGAGTATTAAATCAGAACTAATTAAATTACTAGAAACAGACAAATCCATAATGCGCGCAGAACTCATGAGTGAAGAAATGAAAAAAAATGTATTGAAACATGAAATGAAACGATTAGAAGAATTAGTGCCATTCATTAATGAAGGTATGAACCAGGCTTTTGAAGAAGAAGAAGCAATAGTGTTAATACTTGACAATACCATTAAAAATGAAAATATTGAAAATTCTTACGATGAAGGAGATACCAGCTTTACTCTTAGAAATGAATCAGGACAAATTATTGGTGAAACAATATATGACGAAGAAGAACTTGAAGAATTAAGAGACGATCCAAACGTTTTCTTCTTATCAGATAACTTTGTCACCTATTCCAATCTTACAAAACCTGGAGAAAAACAATTTTTTGTAATGAGCTCTACAAACAGTGCATTTTTCACGGACACCCATCCAGAAAAGCTGGTAAGTAGCTTAACCGTTGCAATTCCATCAACACCAACTGATCATTACATTAAGGACTGCTTTGATTTACCACATGATGAACCTATCGGAACTTTAATAATAGGTTTTACAGAATAGGTGACTATAATGTCAATTACTGAATACATAGGCTCATTAAGTGATATTTATGGCATTGCCGATTTTACGATTGACCGGGAAAAATTAACCGAAACCTATGGTGAAGACATTTGCAGGTACCCCTATGCAATAGCAATTGGACATAAGATGCTGGAGGATATTATTGAAAAAATACCCCTAACATACAATGATGATGAACTTGCAAAAGAATATCTTGATGAATACTTTAATTCCCATCAAAGAGTTTCTAAGATTGCTGATAAAATTGTGAAATACATAGAAAATGAAGGGCATAATGCAATTGTATTGGATGTTTCAGGCACTAATCCAGAATTAGATCTTAAAAAACCATTCAGTAATAAAGCCAGTGCAAATCTTTCGGGAATTGGCTGGTTAGGAAAAAATAATTTGTTAACTACCGAAGAGTTTGGTCCGCGACTTACCTGGGCAACTGTTTTAACTGATGCTCCACTGGGCGAATATGCCGGAAGACCTATGGAATCCTTATGTGGCGACTGTGATATGTGTGTAAAGGCATGTCCCGGAAATGCCATTGTTAATTTGCCTGACCCAAGCAAATCATACAGTCCAGAAAAATGTGGCGAATTCCTAATGAAACGTAAACAAGAGGGTCATCAGGTAGCTTGTGGAATGTGTCTTTACATATGTCCTTTTGGAAATAAAAAGTCAAAAGAATTATTAAAAGGATAAAAAAAATTGTATTGGAGATGAAACTATTATGAAAGCATTGACCTTAATTACGTCCTCTAGAAGAAACGGATATACAAAAACAATTGTTGACCGGTTAACAATCGGTATTAAAGATAATGGTGGAACAAATGAAGTTTTGTTCATGGACGATTTTGAAATTCAGCATTGTACTGCCTGCAGAGCCTGTGAAAAGGGTGGAGGCTGTGTTCTAGATGATGATTACAATAAGATAATGGATAAAATCAGACAATCCGATTACTTTATTTTCACTGCACCCATATACTACAATGACATTGCAGGACATTCAAAAATGTTCCTTGACAGGTTAGGCTCCTGTAATTACGACCCTGAATTAACAATACCCGAAACCAAAGCTTTGTTAATGATTACTCATATGTCGGCAAAAATCAATCCCTTCGTTATTGAAAATACTCATAGATGTTTGGCAACAGGTAATTTTAAAGTAAACAAAATATTAGATATTGGAAATTTAATGCTCGATAGTAAACTTGAAGAATATGAATTAGAAGATTATGAAGATATCGGTTATGAACTTGAAGAATACGAGATCATACCACATAAACTTGATTTAGAATCTGCAACCCTCTAATTCCCCCTACTTTTTACTATTTTTATCATTTTCAAGCGTTTCAAAAATTGTTTTGGCTAATTTTTCATTTATTCCATTAACATTCGCTATTTCTTCAACACTTGCATCATATATTGCGTCAAGATTTTTGAAATGATTTAACAATGCCTGTTTTCTTTTTTTGCCAACACCCGGTATTTCATCAAGTATTGACTTTGTAAAGGCGTTTTTTCTTAGCTGTCTGTGGAATGTGATTGCAAATCTGTGTGATTCGTCCCTGACATACTGTAACAGGTGCAGTGCCGTGGATTTTCTTGGAAGAATAATCGGGTCGCTTCGGCCGGGAACGTATAACTCTTCAAACTTCTTTGCAAGTCCAACCAGTGGTACGTCCCTGATATTCAGTTCATCAAAGACTTTCACCGCCATACCCAACTGTCCTTTACCCCCATCAATAAGTACAAGATCAGGTTTAATAAACATTGAATCGTTAGGATTCTGTTGTTTATCATAATCCGGTGATATTCTTGAATAACGTCTTGTAAGCACTTCCTTCATCATTGCAAAATCGTTTGGTCCTGGCGTTGACATTTTAAATTTACGGTACATTTTCTTTGCCGGTTTTGCATTTTCAAAGACTACCATTGACGCTACCGCATGTATGCCCGATATGTTTGAAATATCAAACGCTTCTATGTGGTATGGTAATTTTGGCAGGTTAAGATATTGTTCCAATGTTAATAATGGATTTTCCTCTTCTTTAGTGTTTTCTGTTAAGCTTATATGTGCATTTTTCTTTGCTATCTTTATAAGTGTTAAGTAATGTCCATCCTCTGCAATTTTAATCTTAATTTTATGTCCATGTTTTTCTTCTAGCCATTCCTTAATTATTTCCTCATCATTTATGCCGTTTTCCAGTATTATTTCATCGGGTGCAGGTGCTGTTGAATAGTATTGTTTTATGAATTCGGTGAGTATCTCCGTGTCGGTGAATCCATCGATTTGTTTAAGTACCAGGTCATCTTTTTTATTTGTTTTTCCATTTCTTACGGATATTATTACTACTGCCGCTTCGGAATCGTTGTGATCAATTCCTATTATGTCCTGATCTACTTCTTTTGTTGGTTGAATGCTCTGTTTTTCAAGCGTGATTTTTATCGTGTCAATCTGGTCTCTTATTTTTGCGGCCTTTTCAAATTCCATGTTTTTAGAATATTTTTTCATTTCCTTTTCTAATTGTTTGATTGTTGTCTTGTATTTTCCCTGTAATAATAGTTTGGTACGTTTAATGTTTTTATTATAGTCCTCTTGTGAAATATTGTTAATGCATGGAGCATCACATTGTTTTATCTGATAATTTAAGCAAGGGCCGTCCATGTGTTTACACGTTCTTATCTTAAAGTTTTTGTTTATAAAGTCTATGAATCCCCTTGCATTTGTTGCATCAGTATATGGTCCATAGTATGATGCTCCATCATTGATTAATCGTCGTGTTATATGAATTCTTGGATATTCCTCGTTAGTTATTTTAATGTATGGGTACTGTTTACCATCTTTTAGGCTTATATTATAATGTGGCTGGTGTTCTTTTATCAGGTTTGCCTCTAATATTAATGCTTCCTTTTCCGTGTTTGTTAAAATATATTCAAGATAGGAGAAGTATTTCATTAAAACCTGCGTCTTTGGACTGTCTAACTTATTTTCATCCCTGAAATAACTTTGAACCCTGTTTTTTAGTTTTTTAGCCTTTCCCACGTATATTATTTCATCTTCACTGTTATGCATAATATATACGCCCGGTTTTTGCGGTAACTCTTCGGGACCTGTTATCTTCATAGACATAAAATCTCCACCATCAGTTTACTTCTGCCATTGTTTTTTTGAATTTATCTTCGTAGCAATTCCTTCCAAAATGGATATATTTTTATAAATTCTTCTACTTCCTTTATCATAAAATCATAATATTCTTCCAATCCCTTATTATGGGCTTCCTGTCGTTTTGCACGTTGCTTCATCCTTTGAGGCAATAGTTTTTCCTGCACCTGCTCCTCTTTGTCTGGATGAAACAATATTTTATAACGTGCATTAATTCCGTTTGACGTGTAATATGTTATATCATTGAATATGTCCGGTATTAATATTTCATCGTTCATGGCCATTGTGTAAATTTCTTCAAAATGTCTGCAAAAATATATGAGATTAACGCTGGGATCAAGTATTTCCTGGTAATGTTTATCAATTAATGTAATCTCTCTAGCATCCCAATCAATCATATTATTTCCACACCCATTATTCTATTATATGTTTTTGTTCTAGGTTGTAATAATACTTCTTTAATCAATATAATAGGAATAATTGAATACTTTTTAAAAAATTATGAATTATTAAATGAATAATATTATCAATTACCTTTTAGAAATATAATGTTATTATGTCAAAATTCAATTTACATTCTGATTATAAACCATTCGGAGACCAGCCAAAGGCTATTAAATCCCTTGTGGAACATTTTAAAAATGGGGACAAGGAACAAACTTTAGAGGGTGTAACCGGTTCTGGAAAAACTTTTACTATGGCAAATGTTATTGAACAACTAGATAAACCTACACTTGTAATGAGCCATAACAAAACATTAGCATCACAGCTATTCGAAGAATTTAAAGAATTCTTCCCCGACAATGCTGTTGAATACTTTGTTAGTTACTACGATTTTTATCAGCCGGAAGCCTATGTTGCACAAACAGATACCTTTATTGATAAGGAATCTTCCGTGAATGAAGAAATTGATAGACTTAGACATTCTGCCACACAATCATTACTTACAAGGGATGATGTAATTGTTGTTAGCAGTGTTTCATGTATTTATGGTATTGGTTCTCCGGAAGATTATGCGGAATTTACATTACAACTGGAGGTTGAACAGGAAATTACCCGGGAAGAGATTCTAAGAAGTCTTGTTGAAATGCAGTATTCACGTAATGACATTGAATTTGATAGAGGTAAGTTCAGGGTACATGGAGATGTAATAGAAATATTCCCTATTAACGCCAACTATTCCCTTCGTATTGAAATGTGGGGTGATGAAATAGACTGTATTTATAAAACAGACCCCCTTACCAACAATATTATTGAGGAAATACGTAAAGTTATTATTTTCCCTGCAAAACACTTTGTTATTGCCCGTGAAAAGCAAGATGTTGCAATCCAAAATATTAAAAAAGAGCTTGCCGAACGTGTAGCAACTTTTCAGGCTACCGGCAAATATGTTGAAGCCCAACGTATTGAACAAAGAACAAACTTTGATCTGGAAATGATTCAGGAAATAGGGTACTGTTCAGGTATTGAAAACTATTCCATGCATATGAATGGAAGAAAATGGGGAGAAACACCATATTCCCTTCTAAGATATTTTCCAGAGGATTATCTTACAATTATTGATGAGTCACATGTAACGGTTCCACAGATAAGGGGAATGTACGAAGGAGACAGGGCTCGAAAAGAAACTCTTGTACAGTACGGTTTCAGACTTCCAAGTGCCAAAGAAAACAGGCCATTGAGATTTGATGAATTTCTAAGGGCTCAAAACCAGGTATTGTACGTTTCTGCTACTCCTGCCCCATTTGAGTTGGGCAGAAGCAAAAACAAGGTTGAACAAATTATTCGTCCTACAGGGCTTGTTGACCCTAAACCTATTATCAGACCAGTTAAGAATCAGGTAGATGATCTTCTCGGGGAAATCAGAAAACGTGTTGATAAGAATCAAAGAATTCTTGTCACTGCCTTAACCAAGAAAATGGCCGAGGATTTGACGGATTATTATATTAAGATGAACGTCAAATGCAGATATTTACATTCTGAAATCACGACTCTTGAAAGAACCGAGATTATTGACGACCTAAGACGAGGGGAATTTGATTGTCTTGTCGGTGTAAACCTTTTAAGAGAAGGTTTGGATTTGCCCGAAGTATCTTTAGTTGCCATATTGGATGCCGATAAGGAAGGATTTCTTCGTTCCCAAACATCACTTATACAGACAATTGGTAGGGCCGCCCGTAATGTTGATGGTGAAGTAATTCTTTATGCCGACAATATTACGGACTCTGTAAGAAATGCGGTAAACATCACTGAACGAAGAAGAAAAATACAAATTGCCTATAACAAAGACCATAATATCGTACCTAGAAATGTTGTACGTAAACTTAAGGATAAAAAAATAGAAAATAAAGTGGATGATATACAAGAAATAGACAACATTACAATAGAAGAAGTGGATATGTTAATAGAAGAACTTGAAATAGAAATGAAAGAAGCTGCAGAGAAATTAGACTTTGAAAGAGCTGCTAAACTAAGAGATAGAATAAGGGAATTAAAAGAGGAATAAATTATGGAAACAAAAGAGGAAATACGAAATAAAGCCATACAGGATAGAAAAATTATCATCAAAGGTGCAAGGGAACATAACCTTCAAAATATTGATCTTATCCTCCCACGTGACCAATTTATCGTAATAACAGGACTTAGTGGTTCTGGAAAAAGTTCATTAGCATTTGACACAATATATGCGGAAGGTCAAAGAAGATATGTCGAATCATTATCCGCATATGCAAGACAATTTTTAGGACAAATGGAAAAACCTGAAGTGGATTATATTGAAGGATTATCTCCCGCAATATCCATAGACCAGAAAACAACAAGAATCAATCCAAGATCCACCGTTGGAACCGTTACGGAAATATATGATTATCTTAGACTCTTATATGCAAGAATAGGCATTGCACACTGTTACAATTGTGGAAAGGAAATATCACAACAAACACCCGGACAAATAGCAGAAGCAATCATTGACGAAAACGAAAACGAAAAAATATTGATACTTGCCCCAGTTATTAAAGGTCGTAAAGGACAACACTTAAAAGTCTTTGAAACATACAAAGAAAAAGGATTTGTAAGAGCTAGAGTAGACGGTGAAGTATTATCCCTGGACGAAAAAATTGAACTGAACAAAAACAATAAACACAGTATTGAAATCGTTGTCGACAGACTTAAAGTAGCAAATAATGAAAATTTCAGAAAAAGACTGGTGGAATCCATAGAAACGGCACTTTCACTTGCCGAAGGTCTTGTAACAGTTGCAAATGTTAACCCCGAAGTAAAAGACCAGTATTATAGTGAAGCTCTTGCATGTCCAGATTGTGGAATTAATTTCACAGAAATAAGTCCCAGAATGTTTTCATTCAACAATCCCCAGGCAGCATGTCCCAGTTGTAATGGTATAGGAAGTACACTGGAAGCAGACCCTGATCTAATTGTTCCCAACAAGACACTGTCCTTAAGGGAAGGAGCAATAAAACCATGGAGTAATTCTCAAAAAACCGAAAATTACTATAATAAAATGATAAACGGTGTTGCAAAACATTATGGCATCGACTTGGATGCTCCATTCAACACTATTGCAAAAGAGCATCAGAACATAATATTATATGGTAGCGGAAGTGAAAAAATAGATTTCACATTCGGTAGTGGAAGAACTACACGTAACGTTACAAAGACATTTGAGGGCGTAATTCCTTATATGAAACGTTTATTTATTGAAACAAGTTCAAGATATCGGAGGAAAGCTGCACGTAACTACATGACCCTAAATGATTGTCCTACCTGCCATGGTGACAGATTAAAACCTGAAATGCTGGCCGTAACTGTGGGCGACATAAATATTGCCGATTTAACAAAGTTATCCCTTAGCCAGAGCAGACAGTTTTTTGAAGATTTAAAACTCACCACAAGACAGGAGTTTATTGGAAAAGAGATATTGAAAGAAATAAAGGAACGTTTAGAATTTTTAAACGATGTTGGTCTGGATTATCTTACACTAGCACGTTCATCAGGAACATTATCCGGTGGAGAAGCTCAGAGAATCAGACTCGCAACACAAATTGGTAGCAGACTTGTCGGAGTATTGTACGTTCTTGATGAGCCAAGTATCGGTTTACATCAAAGGGACAACATGAAGCTTATTGAAACCCTCAAACACTTACGGGACATAGGAAATACATTAATTGTTGTTGAACACGACGAGGAAACAATTCTTGAAGCAGACCATGTAATTGACATAGGCCCTGGTGCCGGAGAACATGGAGGTATGCTAACAGCACAGGGAACTCCCGACGACATAAAACACAACAAAGAATCACTTACTGGCCAGTATTTATCCGGCGATAAGGAAATTCCCGTTCCAAAGGAAAGACATGAAGGAAACGGTAAATTTATTACTGTTTACGGAGCACAGGAAAATAATCTTAAAAACATTGATGTTAAATTCCCGTTGGGTAAGTTTATTTGTGTTACCGGAGTTTCAGGCTCTGGAAAAAGTACTCTTGTAAATGAAATTCTTTATCATGGAATTGATGAGATATTAACAAACAAACACAAGCATAAAATAGGAAAACATGAATCAATCAGTGGAGTGGAAAATATTGATAAGATCATAGTAATCGATCAATCCCCTATTGGTAGAACTCCCCGTTCTAATCCTGCAACATACATTGGATTATTCACATATATACGTGAGTTATTTTCACAAACTGCAGAATCCAAGCAGAGAGGATATAAACCGGGAAGATTCAGTTTTAACGTGAAGGGTGGAAGATGTGAAGCCTGTAGTGGAGATGGAATAGTTCAGATTGAAATGCACTTTTTGGCGGATGTATATGTTCCGTGTGATGTTTGTGAAGGAAAACGATACAACAGAGAAACACTGGATATCAGGTATAAAGGAAAAAATATCAATGACGTTCTTGAAATGACCAGTGAAGAAGCCTTAGAATTCTTTGAAAATATTCCTAAAATTAAGAGAAAACTACAGACTCTTGTCGATGTAGGTCTCGGTTATGTGAAACTTGGTCAGCCTGCAACAACATTATCCGGTGGAGAAGCTCAGAGAGTTAAATTAGCCAAGGAATTAAGCAGACAAAGCACATCCAATACATTATATATATTGGACGAACCTACAACAGGACTTCACTTTGATGATATTAATCGATTGCTGGAAGTGCTGATAAAATTAAGAAATCAGGGAAATACGTTAGTTATCATTGAACATAACCTTGATGTGATTAAAACATCCGATTATATCATTGATTTAGGTCCTGAAGGTGGAGATAAAGGCGGAGAAATTGTTGCTGAAGGAACTCCTGAAGAAATTTCCGAAACAGAGTCTTATACTGGAATTTACTTAAAACCTATGCTTAAATAAAGCATACCTATTATCAATCTTAGATATTTCATCAATACTTTAACGGTATATATAATTCTAAAAAAATGTATTACTTTACTAAATATAGGAAAATATATATACTTATCTTAGTAAATTAAGACATAGATAATATATATTTAAAATATTATTATTTTCTCAAAAATTTAGTAGGAGATATGATGAAATTACAATTTTTGGGAACCGGCGGAGGTCGTTTTGCCACCATTAGCCAAAAAAGAATGACTGGTGGGTTCAGAATAGACGACATTGATGGTAAAAATATCCATGTAGACCCTGGACCAGGCGCTTTAGTAAGAAGCCATCAATTCGGTTTAAACCCAAGAAAAATCAATATGTTACTAGTCAGTCATTGTCATACGGACCATTATAATGATGCTGAAATTATGATAGAAGCTATGACCCAAGGAATGACAAAAAGAACAGGACATGTGATTGGAAGTGAAAGTGTAATTAATGGAAATGGGGAAATAGGTCCCGGTATATCAAAATATCATCAATCAAAATCAGACATTACGGTATTACATCCCGGAGATGTTATTAAAGAAGGTGAAATTACAATTAGAGGTACTGATACTCATCATGGAGATTCTACTTGTGTAGGATTTAACATTAATTATGATGGATTAAATATTAATTACACTGCCGACACCGAATACTTTCCAGAATTATCTAAAGAACATGAAGGTGCCGATGTATTAATTGGTTGTGTAATTAAGGAAGGAGAACGAAAAATTAGAGGTCATATGAGAACCACAGACTTTGAAAAGCTTGTGGATGAAATTAAACCTCAAATTGCAATAATGACACATTTAGGTGTTAATTTAATCATGAACAATCCGTTCCAAAACACCAGAGTAATAACAAATAATACTGGTGTTAGAACAATTGCTGCAACTGATGGATTAACTATGAATTTAGAACAGTTTATGTAATAATAACAAATACTAAATACTTTAAAATATATAGTTAATTTGTTAGTTACACTTTTTTTTATGCCCTGATGGCTCAGCCCGGCACAGTACCTGACTCGTAATCAGGGGATCGGGGGTTCAAATCCCCCTCGGGGCTTTTCTTATTTTTAATTATATTCTATCAGGATGAATAAATCCTGCTCTTATCATATGATCGGCAATTACCATGCTACATGCAGATTCAGCTACTGTTGTTACTCTAGGACATATGCAAGGATCATGTCGACCTTCTATTTCTATGATTGAATCTGTGCCGTTTTCCAGATTTACCGTTTTTTGAACACCACTAACGGATGGTGTTGGCTTAACCGCGATTCGAAGAATTATTGGCATACCATTGGACATGCCACCCAAGATTCCGCCGGAATTATTGGTTTTTGTCATAATTTTATCATTTTCCATGTAATACTGGTCGTTGAATTCTTTTCCGGTTAGTAATGTGCTTTCAAATCCCAGTCCTATTTCCACTCCCTTAACTGCACCAATGTTCATCAATGCCTTTGCAAGATCACCATCCAATTTATCAAAGACTGGTTGACCTAAACCTATTGGAAGATTGTTGATTATTATTTCCACAATTCCCCCCACAGAATTTCCTTCATTTTTGGCTTTGAGAATTATTTCTTCCATTTCTTTGGCTTTTTCCAAATCTGCACATCTTACGTTGTTTTTAGTTATGTTTTCCCTTATTTGTTCTAATGAATATTTGTTTTGTGCTTTTATGTTATGTATTGCCGTTACGTGGGCAGTAACTGTAATGTCATGGAGGCTTAATAATTTTTTACTGACTGCTCCTCCAATTACGTGTCCTATTGTTATTCTTCCACTACCTCTTCCTCCACCACGGTAATCATAGTTGTCAAATTTTTTATACCAGCATAAATCGCCGTGTCCAGGTCTTGGATTATTTATTAGGTTATCATAGTTTTTACTTCTCTGGTCTTTGTTTCTTATTATTGCGGTAATTGGTGTTCCATCTGTTTTGCCATTGAATATGCCGGACAATATTTCAACAGAATCCTTTTCGTCACGGGATGTTGTTAAATTACTTGTTCCCGGTCGTCTTTTATTTAATTCTTCCTGTATGTCCTCTCGTGTCAATTCCAGTCCTGCAGGACAGCCATCTATTGTTGCTCCCAGTGCTGTTCCATGACTTGCACCGAATGTTGTGACTTTAAATATTTCTCCGGTTGTGTTTGATGCCATCTTTTTAGTCTCCCATCTGTTGATTGTTTTCTTCCAAATATTTTACGGATTGTATGATTGATTCTTGTACGTTTGGAATGTGTTTTTCTAAGAAATTTATTATTTCTTTGTTTGTGTCTTCTTCATATTCTTTTCTTGAAGAATAGTTAATGTTGGCGCTTTCTGCCCAGTCCCTAATCCACTGATAATCCACATGTTTTAATGGATAGATTGTGTTTTTTTCTAATTTATTTTCGATTTTTTTTCCGTTTTTCATCAAGTTCATATAGTTTAGGCAGAAATCGTTCAAACAATCTTTGCTGACATTTATTGTATCATTTTCCTGGTTTTCCACTATTTTTATTCCATATTTTCTCTTGTATGGTTCCAGCAGTATGTACAATAGGATATTTTCTAAAGTGTTGTCATTTTCTATGTATAACTTGCTTTGAGGTTTTATCTGGTTTTTTACTGTTCTTGATACTTTAATGCATATTTTTTGGAAGAGTTTTGAACGTTTTACCTCTATTGTTGGGTATTCTTTCCTAAATTTTTCTTCTTTTTTTCTTGAAAATTTAGAGTATTTCAGGTTGTTTAGGTAAATGTTGTTTTTATACAGGCTGATGAACCTGGTGTCTACACCCATCTTGTTTAATGCTTTGATGATTGTTTTTTCTTCTGCATTCATTTTCAATCAGTTTTTTAATTTTTTTATTATTTTGGTTGTGGTTTTAATACTTAGTTGGCCCGGTGCTGATTCATCCATTATTGCTGCGTATGTTACTGGTGAACCCATTATTGGTGCCATTATTCTGGTGTATGAACCTATTTTATCCATGCTTATGGCTATAATACCCTTGTTTTTCATCAATAGTTGTATGATGACGTATGTATCTTCTATTGTGTGTGGTTTAACTGCTATTTTAGGTATATCGCCTATTTCATATGCTTTGTCAATAATTTCCTGTAAACAATCCTCTGTGGGTGTTTTTTCAAAGTTATGGTAGGATATTATTGTCTTGTTTGCATTATCAATTACTGTTTGTCGCAGCTTTTTATCCGTACTTAATTCGATGTCTGTTATCTCCACGAGTGGTGCATTGTCTCTAAGTATTTTTATTCTTTCTTCCTCCGATTTTTCAAAAAATCCTCCTTCCTTTTTGGTTCTGTTTGTTAATATTATAGGTTTTTGAGTGATTTTTCTGATTGATTCGATTATGTTTCCTGCTTTATCAGAATTAATATCTTCTATAACATCCAGCCTCAGTTCCAAATAGTCAAAATATTCTTCAGACAATTGTTGAACCAGATTAATAATGCTTTCTTTATCTTTTTCTATTATTGAAGCACATACCCCTGTATTTATTTTAATCTACTCTCCCAAAATTTATATGTTATACTTATCTCTTTTTTAGTAAAAAAAATTTTTTAAAAAAAAAATATTAAAATTAAAATAATTATATAGATATTATACAATAATTCAATGAGGGTTTAATATGAAGATATTATGTCATGGTATTGACATATCAGATAACGATGTTTCCTGTAGCAATTCATTAATAGATAATGTTGAGGAAAGTTTATATAAAATTGAAGAGGCCGGAGCTTCAAAAGCACTGCTTTCCAACATTACTGGTGATGATATTGTAATTACCGCAATAATTGAAGACGATAACTTAGTAGAAATAGTTAACAAGAGTATTTTTGATGTTTTGAAAGATAATGCTCTTGGATTTGATGATTTGAATGGTGTTGGATTAAAACGTGAAGATGCCGGTGAAGGTATTTCCTATGTGGAACTTGACTTAAATCCCAAATTTTATCCGGATGCCATTGTAATAAGTTTTGACACCTATTGTGGGGAATATTTTGTTGAAAGTGTTGCCCAAAGCGCTGTTGATGCTGCCAGTGGTATGAAAGATGTGTATAATGTTGAATCCAGCATTATCGATGGCGTTAAACATATTCCTGGTGTAGGCTATGTTTCAAATCAGACGGATGATCCTGTTATTGTTGCAAATGTTACCAACGTTGAACAGGTCGGTGTTGTCGCTGGTGCCATGATTGGCGCTATTTTAGGTAATAAAAATACTTACCTTGTAAAAAGACATACTCCCATAAATGTTATTCCGGGTAGTGTGATTTTTACTGCTACGGCGATAATGAATGGAAACCTCATTGACTTAGCAGAATATTTTAGTTTCAGAAGTCAAATATTGGAAAAATAATTATTATTTAATATTTTTAAACACTACTTCTTTCTCTTTTTTTAAATATTTTTATCAAAAAAGGCTATAAACCGGCCGTAAATTAAAAATTTCTCATTTTTATATAGAAAATATTATTTTAATTTCTAAAATTATTATATAAAGTTTTTATATTACAAAAAACATATAAAATAGT
>JAZUCJ010000037.1:0-6811 GCA_045639105.1 Methanosphaera sp. | reverse complement strand
AATATAGTTATTATAGATCATATAACAAATTAATTAATATTAAAAAGTGATAACATGAATGATTCGGAACTTAAAAAATTTTTAGAAGATATGGAATATTGTATGGACAACGATTTTCGTAGAACTTTTGAGGCATCTGATCTTTATACTTTTTTTAAAAAGTTGATGGATGTTGTTTTAAGAAATGATGATGGTTTTGATGAGGATATTGTTAGAAGACTGGATATTCTAACAGACAATATTGATAGTTTTAATTTTCCTGAAGCTAAGAAGAACATAGATGATTTGAAAAAAATATTGTAGGTGTTATGATGTCAGATAACGTTAAATCTCTTGTTAAAGGTGATGTTTCTCGTGAAGTGATTCCTTTTGATAATGGCAGTCATGCTGTTATTGAGTATCTGGAGACTCGTGATTCAGAGGTTTCGGATGAGTTTGGAAGGTTTACTGCTAAATTTAGAAAAGTTACATTACAAGGTAAGCTTGGTGTATTATCAGAAAGAATTGAATTAAATCCTTTTTATGACAAGGATGCTGACAAACTTAACAACGAATGGCAGAAGGAGTATTCTCTGGAGGTTATTCATGAGGGTTTGTCTTTGGATGAGATTAAGAAAAGGATTGAGAATAATGAATCCTATTTGGTTGTTATCTGGAAGAAGGGTCATGCTCCTTTACCTGTTGATCTTGGTTATCATAGGAAGGTTACTTTGTCTTTAATAGATAATGCCAATTCCATTGAAGCTTTGACTTTTAATGTTATTAATATTGTTCGCAGTATGAAGGGATGATTTAGTATGAAAAGGTTTTTGTTGCTTTTGTTGGTTTTTATATTGTTGTTTTCGGGTTGTGCATATGCGTTGCAGGAATATGAGGTTGAGCATGAGTTTATGCCTGATACTTTCATTTTTGAGTATAATGATCATAATACGACTACTTATGAGGGCGATAGTGGCTTGAAGTATGCTCATGTTAATAATACTTTGGATAATACTACCTTTATTGTTCCTGTTGAGCGTGTTCGCAGTATTGCTTATGCTACCAAAAAGTCCTTCAAGTTTAGTGAGCCCATCATTATTACCCGTAGTATTCAAAGGGATGATGGCAGGTATATTCTGTTGACTATGAAGTTTAAAAATGGTACTGTTATTCCTATTCTTGATCTTGATAAGGATGATTTGACTAATGAGCAGAAGCAGTATTTTGATGATTATTATAGTCAGCGTTCGGATTATCTGATGCAACAGCAGGAGTATGCCTCCGAGGACTTATATGATTATGAATCTATGCATAGTCGCAGTGGAAGTAAGTCCAGGTACGGTTTTTATTATGGTACTGGTGGCAGTGGGGTAATGTACTCTCCCGGTTGGTAAATTTTTTTCCCAACAATTATACCCCTTTTTTTTATTATTATTTTTTTTTTGATTGCTGATGATGTGAATATTTTCTTAAAATAATTTTTTTTTCATGTCAAAATAGTAATTTTTATTGAATTTAAAAAACATATATTATAATAGAATATTTTCTTTTTTATAAAAATTGTAAAAATTATTGATTGTGGAGGTAGTGATTTATTTCAGAAGAAGTTAAGACTAAGGGTGTTGAAACCATTCTGGGTGATCCTAGATTGGCTGTTCGTAAAATGTCTATTCCCCTGATTATTTCTATGTTGCTTGTGAGCATTTATAACCTGGCTGATGCTGTTTGGGTGGCTGGTCTTGGCAGTGATGCCCTGGCTGGTGTTGGATTTGTTACGCCCATGTTTCTTATATTGGTAGGTCTTGGAAATGGTCTTGGTGGTGGTGCAACCAGTGCTCTTAGTAAGTATATTGGTCAAAGAAGAAAGGATAAGGCTGATAATGGTGGTTTGCACGTAATTTTCATTACTGTTATTATTTCATTGATTGTTACTGTGCTGTTGCTGGCTGTTCTTAATCCTTTGTGTGTGGCTATGGGCGCTGGTGATACTTTAGTTTATGCTTTAAGTTATGGTAGTATAATGTTTGCAGGTTCCGTGTTATTTGTTTTGCCTAATGCCATGTATGGAATTTTAAGGGCTGAGGGTGATGTTAATCGTACCATGATTGCTATGGCTATTTCGGGTATTTTTAATATTATTATTGATCCGATTTTCATTTACACTTTCAATCTTGGCGTGGCTGGGGCTGCTTATGCTACTCTTTTATCATCGGCTTTGGTGATTGTTGTGATTGCTTACTGGTTTTATGTTAAGAGGGATACTTATATTAAGCCGTTTTATTCTAATTTTCACTTCAGTAGGGAGATTAGTTTTGATATTTTGAAGGTTGGTATTCCTGCCAGTTTGGAATTGTTGTTGACTAGTGTTCTTATAGCGTTTCTTTCATCGATTCTTACGGTTGTTGCAAATACTGATGCTGTTGCGGTTTATTCTACTGGTTGGAGGGTTGTTAGTCTTGGTACCATGCCTATTATTGGTATTTCAACTGCTCTTGTAAGTATTGTTGGTGCTAATTTTGGTGCTCGGCAATTTGAGAATATTCGTAGTGCTCATCGTTATAGTATGAGGTTGGCTTTTGTTGTTGGATTAATTACTGGTGTTTTAATTTTCATTTTTGCACCTCAGATTGTGATGTTGTTCTCCTATAGTGAGGGCAGTGCTCACTTGGCCGATTCGATGGTGGCTTTCCTTAGGACTATGACATTGTATTATGTTTTCATGGCTTTTGGTGCTCCTTCCACTTTCCTTTTCCAGGGTGTTGGTAAGGGTCTTACTGCAATGGTTCAGACTTTCCTCAGAAATATTGTTTTCAGTATTGTCTGTGCTTACCTGTTTGCCATTGTTCTGGGCCTTGGTGAACATGGTGTCTGGTATGGTATTATTGTTGGCCAGATTCTTGCAAGTACTGTTACCACCATCTGGGCTAATGAGTATATTAAGCGTCTTATCAGGTCCAATTCCTAATCATACTCTTCCTTCCACCATTTTTTTTATTCTGTCTTGTTTTTAGAATTGTTTTTAATATGATATGATATGTTTTCCGATTGATGAATTTTTTTGTGGGGGTGGCATAATTATATTTAATCAGTTTTACATATGATTATTAGTGAGTGAAAATGAATTGGAAAGTGTTAATATTACTATTTATCATTATTTTGGGAGTATTATTTCTATTATCATATTCCGCGGATGATAATGCTACATCCACTGATTTAAACAGGACTCAGTTGAACGTTTCCGGCCTTAACTCTTTTTCTGTGGATTCTTTTGTACGGGAGATTAACTCGCATGAATATTATGTGGGCCATAATGATGATACTGTTTTATGGCTACTTAGCCTTAGTGGAAATGTTGTCTTCGTATCGGATGATTATTATGTTGTAATGAGTAAGGCTGATGCACGTAGGCTTCCGGTTGAATTTGCTACGGATGTAGAAATTACTGATACGTTTGACTGTGAAATTATAGCTAACCGGTCTCTTGGAAAAGGATTAGGTGACGTGTTATATGTTAGAGACGTTAAGTTTATAAGCAAGAATACTGACTATTACGATGTTTAATATGGCCAATAACCTGGTATAACACCTTTTTACTAGGCTTTGGCTAATCATTGCTTATTTGTCGGATTATTTTATCCATATTGTTAACCACCACTTTTTGATTTTTATTTTTTAAAATATTTAGAATGATTTTTCTTCAATCACTCGTAGGAGAATGTTTTATTTAGCTTCAATTACAAATATAGTATTATTATTTTATTTGATGGGGTTGTGTATTTCTTTGATAGAAAAGAGTGAGGTTACAAAACTGTACAGTACTGAAGTGATTGTTAAAAGCATCAAAACAAGGGAGTATAAGGAAAAGTTTGTGAACCTGGATACTACCATGGCTGCCTGTAAACAATGTCCGAATTTTTCAAAAAATTGGGCTTGTCCGGAGTTTGACACTGATGTACTACGCTACTGGGATGAATATGAAAATATTGAACTAATTCTTACCAAGATTATTTTTACGCAAGAAGCCTTGGATGCTACTTATGAATTGGAGGATCTTAGGACTATTGTTGATAATTCATTGTTTAATGAAAGAAACAGGTTGATTACACGTCTTGAAGAAGAGGAAAAACAGAAGAATGGAAAATGCTTATCTGCAGGTTACTGTGGATATTGTGAAAGATGTGCAAGAATGGATAATCTTGCATGCAGATATCCTGATAAATGTCATAACAGTATTGAATCCATTGGCGGACTGGTAGCTGACACTTTAGGTGAAGTGTTTGGTGAAGAGCTTAAATGGATTAATGATGAAGGTAGGTTGCCTGAAAACTTATCCTTATTGATGGCTGTGATGTACTAAAAATATATGATATAAGGGGTGATGTGATTGGATTCTGGAAGATTTGAAACTTTTATTGATGCGATTTTAGCTATTATGATGACGGTTATGGTTCTTAAAATACCACTACCTGAAACTATGACTGTAAGTGGAATATGGAATTTGCGGGTTGTTTATTTTGCATATGCCGTGAGTTTCATCGTTATATTCAGCATATGGGATCATCATAGAAAATTCTTTTATGTTGTTGAGGAGATTGATAACAAGGTTATCTGGATGTATTCCCTGCTGATATTTATTATCACGCTTGTACCATATTTTACTGCATGGGTTGCACATGAGCCATACGCATTATTGCCGGAGCTTATGTTTGGTCTGATGTTTTTCTTGGTTAATATTATTTACGTGTTATGTACTCATGTTACTATCAGAAATGATGTTCATAATCAGGAAATAAATGGTATATCCTTTAAGAGGTTATTGCTGCTTAACGTTATGTTGTTTGTTGTTGGAGCCGTGATTGGTCTGATGGGATATCCTATAGCATTGTTGTTAATGTGTCTTTTAACTGTTTTAACCTGGAATACCGTTCCGTATCTTGAAAAAACTTATGTGTTAGGTGAGGACTAATGGAGACTGCACGATTTGAAGCATTGATTGATGCGATTCTTGCTATTATAATTACAATAATTGTTATGGAAATTCCATTACCTCAGTCAACTGATTTGAACTCTTTACTCGTATTGTATCCTGAGTTTATTTCTTATGCATTAAGTTTTGTCATATGTTTTAATTTCTGGAATTATCATCATAACCTCTTTAATGTGGTAAATAAGTTAAATAGTGCCGTTACCTGGATTAGTGCGATAGGAATTATGATTGTTGGATTGCTTCCCCATGTTACAATGATGATTTCTACAAACTTTTATTCGTTTACTGCACAATTCTTCTTTGGTCTGATATTTTTCCTGATTGACATTAACTTCTATATTGCGGACATGTTACTTATCAGAATTGATCAGGCTAATATTGCATTAAGGTTGGCAATTAATAACAGAAAGGAAATTACCATCATTACAAGTATTATTCAGATTGTTGGTGCAATTCTTGGGTACTTGTTTTATCCTCCGATTATAGTGATGGGATGCATATTATCCATAATTGTAACGTTTACATGGAAATATGTTAAACAGTTGGGATAATAAATTATTTTTTTTTGATCCTATTTTAGTGTCAAATCTATTACTATTTTTTTTGGGAATTCATTAAAAAAAGAAATGATATGGTATTGATTGTTTATTCAATACCAAAGAATTCGTTTCGGGCATTTACCATTGCCTGAATATTTACTAGTGGACTTGCAGCTGCAATACCGCAACTAGGGGCTACCACGTCAACACCCTTTTCAAGTGCTTCGAGTACTTCATTTCTTACTTCACTTGGTGTTCCCCTGAATAATGTTCTGCTGGTTGATATGTTACCGCATACCTGACATTTGTTACCCAGACTTGCCTTTACTTCCTGTGCATATCTCATGTCCACTGCCTCTTCTATACTTATACCATTATATCCGCAGGATAGCATGTCCTTAAGCATGTTTCCCGTATGGCCGCATATGTGTAATACGTTCTGTGATTTCATTGTTTCCTGAATATCCTCTAATGCAGGACGGGATATTTGCTGGAAGTCAAGTGGACTTAAGAGGTCTCCACTGCTTGTCGGGTCTGCTACACATATAACGTCGGGTTTTACTTCATTCAATTGCTTTATGTATGCTATTACTGCTTCTGTTGCCACGTCTACTGCCGCTTCTACTCCGTAGTAGTCGAGGTTTATCATTTTAAGTATTTCTTCTACTCCTATCATGTGTCCTGCTACTGTAAATGGTCCTGTTATTCCTACACATACTGGGAGGTTATCGTATCTTTCATGAAGTATTTCCACTGCTTCGCATATTACGGGTATTCTGCCTGATGTTTCAAAGTTGTCTGGTATTTCTATTTCTCTTGGATTGTCAAATGGGGATTTTACAACTTCCGGTGTTCTTCCACCAGAACCCAGGTCTACTTCACATCCCATTGATTCGGCTTCCACTGCAAGACAGAAGGGTATCTTTGCATCTTCCAGTCCTGCCAGTTCATATAGTGATGCTCCGAGTGTTGCCATTTGTTCCGGGTCTTTGTGTGCAGTTGGCCAGCTTGTATTTGTTAATTTCATTGCATCCAATATTCCTGATTGTGTTACTGTAATTACTGGTGTGATGTCAACTTCTTTTGCGTTTAATACGTTTTCTAAATTTTTTTTATAATCTATTTTCATTTTGTATTCACCACTAAAATTGTTTAAGATTTATTTTTTTCCTACAAATAACACTTATTTTAAGTTATATATAAATGTAAAGTTTTTATTTTTCATAAAAAGATGTTTTCATATTTTATACGATGTTTAAATTATTTATTTTAATTTAATTAATCTTTTAGATGATTTGAGTATGTT
>JAZUCJ010000036.1:0-5372 GCA_045639105.1 Methanosphaera sp. | reverse complement strand
TAATATGACACAAAAGTCATACACCACAAATGATTAAAAATAACCATTCTACACTTCGCGTTAACATACATCAAACTAAATCGTCAATATAGACTTTACTTTAGCTCTCATAATCATCATTTTATAGCTACAATTGGAAATTTTCACTATCATAACTTAAACATTTTTATGTTTTTGTTCTAGTGATACGCTTTTTGTAGCACATATTATTCTCAACATATCATCTAAATCAACTTAAATAGAAAATATTGCAAAGATGGATTTTGGTAAATTATACATATTAATATTAAATTATAATAGTAATTATTTTTGTTTTTAAAAAAAAGAGTTTGAAAGGAAAATATTTTATTCCAATATTTTATTAACTGTTTCTACTTTAACATCTAAGGTCCTGTTTTCTTTGTCTCGTCTGTCATCAATTTTTATTATAGAATAAACCCTATCAGTTCCAGCTTTAAAAACAGCTTCTTGTGCTTTTGATAGTACATCATATAATTGTTGATAATTTTCTGCTTCTATTAACGTTGACATTCCAGTTAATTGATAGGTTAATCCGGAATCCTTAATTACCTGTACTGCACTTTTAACAAATTCTTTACATTCAGTGTTTTTAGTTCCCATGGGTACTATTGCAAAATCTGCCGTAATCATCTTTTTTTCTCCTTATTCTTTTTTATATAACTTAGCATATTTTATTATTTTTTCATCATCCATATTATATAATTCATCTATGAGGTATGTTCTAAATGATCCTGAACCTTGTTTGTTGTATAGGCATGTTTTATATGCCAACTGTCCGGCTATTGTCATGGACAGTGTTCCTATTATTGCCGCTTCCAATGGCGTGGTTACTGCCGAGAATGCTCCTATCACACAACTTAGCATGCATCCACTGCCTGTTATTTTTGACATTATCTCTTCACCGTTATCTATGTAGTATGTGTCTTTTCCATTTGTTATTATGTCTATTTTTCCTGATACTGCTATTGTGGTGTTTAATTTTTTGGCTATTTGTTCTATTGTTTCTGCATTGTTTTCAAGATTTTCTGTTGTGATTTTGTCATCTTCTGATACATCCACTCCTTTGGCTATTGATGTTTCATCTATTATGTCATATAGTTTTCCTATTGCTTTTATTTCAGACATGTTTGCTCTGATTATGTTTACGTTTGACAGGTCTATTATTTCTTTGGTCATGTTGTTTCTTAGTTGTGAAACTCCTACTGCTACTGGGTCTATTACTAGTGGCGTTTGTGTTTTTTTAGTTTCTGTTGCTGCTTTTTTCATAGCTTGTATTTGGTTATCCAGGAGATTTCCAAGGTTTATTATTGTTGCTCCGGCTATATTTACGAATTCGGCTATTTCTGGTTCTTCATTTGCCATTGCTGGTGAACCACCTATTGCTAGAACTGCGTTTGCACAATCGTTTATTGTTACATAATTTGTTATGCAGTGTGTTAATGGACATTTTTTTCTTAATGTTTCTATTGTTTTACTAACATCTTTTATTTTTTGGTAATTGTTAAATGACATATTTTTTACTCTTTGTTTTTATTTATATTCTTTTTTGTTGATGATTATTGATAATACTTGTTGTATTTTCTTTTTATGGACTTTTAAATCCATAAGATTTATTAAAAAATTTTCGTGTTATATTGTATATTTTAGAGTTTTTGTTTAAAAAAAAGAGTATTGATTTGAAAAGAAGTATTATTGTGGGGGATATTATTTTTTTATTTTTTTGTATAGTTTTGTTAATCGGCCTTCAGTGTTTGGCATGGGGTCTGTTTCTTTAAGATAACCGTCTTCTATATTCTTTTGATATGCTTTTTCTGCATTTATTGCACCTTTTTTGTCATAATAGATTTTGAAGAGAATTACTATTATAATCAGTATTATGTTTGCTATGATTATTCCCATGATTTTGTTTAGTTGTTCCCATATGATAAGCAGTACTACGATTAGAACGTATGATATTGCACCCCATGTATATGTTGTTCCATGAGTCCATTTGCAGTCTTCCTCGAATTTTCCAAAAAATTCGTCGGGCGTTTCCATGTATATTCCCTGTATTTCTCCCATGGCTTTTGGAAATATGTATAGTGCGTATATGAATATTAGAAGTGTTATTATTTCATTTATTGGGCCGATATTGTACACGTTTTAACCTCTTTATCTTATATTATTATATATTGATTTAATTAATAAATAAAATATTTACTTAAACTTATATTTTTTTAGAAAAAAAAAGGGGTGGGGTTGATAAAAATATGATTATCTTCCCACTATTTTCTCTCGTAGTATTGTGTTTGTCATGATTCTTGAAGCATGATATGCTTGTCTTTGGCCCGTAACTATTTCAACATTTCTTATATTAATCTTTCCAAGATTATTGCATGTTATGTCCAATATGCCATCGTTTATCTTATAATACTTGTTTTCTTTATTTTCCTTGTATGTGACACCATTTATCTTTATGCATACCTTATTTTCTCCGGTTATATGATATCCCATATAATCCCTAAAAGTAGCTTTCAGATTCAATGAAGTGCCCCTTAGAATTACGCTTGATATGTTAATGCTTATAGTGGACTTTTCCATGCTGAAATTTGTTGTGTTTCTTATTGTTGGATAATAATCAGGATTTACATAAATGACGGTAAACGTGTAATTTCTTAGTTTATTATCCTTATCTACTGATGCCATTATTTTGGGGGAATAATTATATATTGCAGTAGAGTTTTCGACGGGTACGTAAATTACGTTTCCATTATCATCCCTTAGTGTTATATCATTCAGTTTAAAGAATACTTTTCCCTGATTAATGGGATTAAGGCTTGTTTTATCCGTAATTTTTGCTGTGAATATAATATTTTCGTGTTGTTTAATTATATTCCTTGATGTTGTTACCTGTATTGTTGCCTCCCTTAATTTTACGCTTATGTTTGCGGTGTCTGATTTTGCACTTTCATACCTGTATGATCCACTGTATGATGCGGTTATGTTTTTTAGATATGTGAAGTACTTTTCTGATTTGATGCTTATCCAAACACTTCCATCAGTTACTGGTAACTTACGTATTGTGGAAACATTGGCGTGGAAGCTGTTATCTGTCCGTAGACTTATACCGTTTGCCTTGAATACGAGATTTCCTCCGGTAACATTGTTTCCATATTCATCCATTAATCTTGCCCTAAATGTTATATCTTCGCCAAGAGTTGAACGTGTATTTTCAACTATTAGGTTTACGGATATTTTTGTGACGTTTAATACTATGTTTGCATATGATTCTTCATAATTAGTATTGTTGAATGTAAGGTTTATGTTATATCTTCCACCTTTTATGTTGGTTATTGTTTTATTAAACTGTCCATTTTCCAGTGTGGTGATATTATAACTTTCATTGTTTAGTCTGATGGATATTAATCCGTTTTTTATTGGATTGTTGTTTGCATCGAGTAATTGTCCCTTAATTGTCAGGTTGTCTCCTGGATGTATTCTGGTATTTTCTTCCATGATAATCTTTGATGTTTGTCTTTTTACCATGAATGATACGTTAATGGCTGCAGAATATAGATTGTCTGTTTCGGATGTGTTGATGTTCAGATAATTTATTCCTGCCCGAAAATTATCAAGGATTTTTCTGAATGTTCCATTGTTGTCTGTTAGTAGGGTGTACTTATTATCTGATATTGTTATGGTTAATGGTGTATTATTGATTGGCTGGTTAAGTGAATTTGTCAGTTGTCCTTCTATTAATTTTTCAACGGAATACGTTACATTCGTTATTTCTTTTAAGTGGATGTGGGGTGTGTCCTTTTTCGCATGGATTTCGAATTGGCGTGTTGATTTCTTGTAGATGTTTTCTTTTGAATCGTATCTTGCATATAATGAATATATTCCTTCTTGTTTTGGAGTGAAGATAAAGGTTACTGTTCCATTGCTGAGTTGTAGGTTGTTGTTGTAAACTATGACGTCCTCGGGGTTGCTTATTGTTAACGTTATTGTTTCATTCAGGTTGTTGTTGAATTCGTCTTTTAGTTCTATGCTAATGTTGTTGTTTTGATTTACCCTTGTATCTGATGATTTGATTGATATGTTGGTGGTGATTGTTTCTATGAAGATTTCGAATGATTTCATCTTTGATGTGTGGTATATTTGAGGATTTTCTGGTATGTATGATGCTTCGATTTGAAGTTTAGTTTTTCCTATGTTATCGAGGGTTATTGTTGTGTTTGTTGTGAAGTTTCCCTGATTGTCCAATGGGATTTCTGTTATTATTTGTTGACCGTTTATTTTAATGTTTACAATTCCATAGGGTATGGTTGTGCTGCTGAGTGTGTCTATTACCTTACCTTTTAATTGGATTGTATCGTTTATCTTCACTGATTCTGGTTTGTCCATGATTATTTGAACATCCCGTTTTTTCAGGTAGTAGTATGATTCTAGATGAAATGCTTCATGGTTTTCGTCCTCATCTATATCCAGGTATATTGTTATGTATTCGTCTTCGTTTGTTTGCTGAAATTTGTATTGGGTAAAATTTATGTTTCCGTTTTTGTCTGTTGTTGGTGTTGCTAGTGTTTCGTTGTCTGTCTGTATTTTGATGGTTATGTTTTCCATTGGATTGTTATATTGGTTTACCAGGTTTGCTGATATGGATATGTTTTCGAGTACGGTTGATTCTGTCTTGTCTTTGAAGTTTAAGAAAAATCTTGCTTTTTCTACGTTGAAATCCATGATCTTTGATGTTTCTTTGTAATATTCGTTTTCTTCTATTGAGAGGTATAGTTTGTGTTGTGATGCTTTTTTGGCTTTGAATGTGAAGTTTATTTTTCCGTTTTCTAATAGGAACTCGTTTTGATATTGTGTTTCTTCGTTGTTGTCTGTTATTTTTATTTTTATGTTTCCATTGTATGTTATGTTATCTTCATCGATTACTCGGCCTGTTATTGTTGTTGGGTTTCCTATGCTGATGTTTTCTATGTTGTTGATTGTTATTGTGTTGACTTTTTTTTCATGGATTTTTTCTGTTTGTGTTTTTATATTTTGTTCGTGTTGTGTTTTGGGTTTTTTTCTGGTTTTATTCTCATTATTTGTTGTGTTTGTTTTTTCTTTTTGTGTTAGTTGTAGTGTTTGTGTTTGCGGTTGGTTTTTTTCCTGTTGTATTGTTTGATGGTTTTTTTCTGTGTTGCTTGTTTGGTTGGTGTTGCTTGCGTTTACTGTTGTTAGTGCTACTAAAAGAAATATTACGGTTAGTAATAAGAATATTTTCTTGTTGGTGTTGTTTTTCATAATATTCTTCTATGTTTTGTAATAAGAAATATAATGTTTTGTATTAATTTCTTATCAGATATACTTTTGAACATAGT
>JAZUCJ010000035.1:0-8147 GCA_045639105.1 Methanosphaera sp. | reverse complement strand
GGTTGAAAGAATTTTTTTAATCAAAGAAATAATTATAAATAAAAAGAAGGTGAAAAAATAGTTTATTTATTAAAAAACAAGTAAACTAATCATTTATGCTTCTTGGAACATTTCTTTTGTTGCTCCACATAATGGACATTTCCAATCATCAGGTAAGTCTTCAAATAAAGTACCAGGTTTTATACCGTGTGCTTCATCTCCTTTTTCTGAGTCATATACCCAACCACATAACATACATTTATATTTTGCCATAAAAATCACTCCGTTTTTTATTAATAATAATTTTATTTTCTTAATTAATATACTTATCATAATCTCTTTCACAAAGATTAGCTTAAAAAACCTGCATATTCTTCATCTTTAATATATTTAGGATAATTTTCCAATTACCAATGATTTGAAAAAGATTTTATTCTAAAAGTACGAATAGGTTATTTGTTAATTTTTTACTTAATTGCAATTCATTACCTTCAACCAATAAGTTAACAGGCCCATTTAATGGAGAAGAATTGATTAATGTAATTTCTGTTTCCAAAGTTATGCCCATATCCAAAAATTCTTTGATATCCTCATTGCTTCCCCTTATAAATTTAATTTTTCCAACTTGATTAGGCAACATGTTTCCAACGGCTACTAAGTTTTCTATTCTTCTTGGAATTTCTTCTATACTATGAACTTTTGAACACTCGTAACATGTTGAAATATCCAGACCACATATAGGTATTATATTATGGTCATCAGGACATTCATCGGGATATTCTAATAATTGACACATTTTTCTTTCTGCTTCATCAGATAATGAATGTTCCATAGCACAAGCCTGTTCATGTAAATCTTCTACATCTATACCTAAGGTATTGAATAAAAACGTTTCAAGAAGTCTGTGTTTACGAACAATACTTCTTGCTATTTTATAACCTTTGTCTGTTAATTTAACCCCTTTGTACTGATAATAATTTACATAACCCTCTTCTTCTAATTTTTTAAGCATTTGTGTAACACTGCCCGGAGCTATACCTAAATCCTTAGAAATCTCTGTTGTTTTAGCCATGCGGTCTGAAAGGCTTTTTTTGTAAATTGTTTCGAGATATTCCTCAACGTTTTCACTAATAGTTTTTCCATGCATTTTAAAACACTCAAGTATTTAACATTTATAACTAATTATTATTTTTAGAATTAAATAATATAAATTTATCTTTAAATCTTTTTAAGATTTTTATAATTTTATAATAATTTTGATTTCAAATCTTTTCGAAGTAATTTCCAGTTGTTTACGCGTGGTAATTCATCAACCGTGAATATTTTTCTAGGAATTTTATATCTGGCAAGATTATCTTTTGCATATTCTATTAAACCGTCTTCATCCACATCATCTTTCCATATTACTGCTGCAGCAGGTATTTCACCCCTGTGTTCATGAGGAATACTGAATATTGCTATTTCATCTACGGAGTCATATGCAATCAATACTTCTTCCACTTCAGTAGGATATATTTTCCATCCTGACATGATGATCATGTCCTTTTTACGGTCTGTTATGAACAATCTTTTATTGTCATCCAAGTATCCGATATCTCCTGACAAATACCATCCATCTTGTGTAAATGTTTCTTTGTTTGCTTCGGGTTTATTCCAATATCCTTTTGCCGTTGATGGTCCCCTTAATGCGATTTCTCCCTGTTCATTTAGGCCAAGTTCAATTTTAGGATTTTCAGTATCGACTATTTTTATTTCGGTAAAACATACTGGGTGTCCAACACTTTCATATCTATCGGCTGAAGCATAATCTTCCGGTCTGATAACGGTACCTGTTCCTATAACTATTGTTTCGGATGATCCGTATGCATTAAGAATTGGTATTCCATATTTCTTATAGAATTTCTTCCAAGTGTCTTGGTGTAATGGACCTCCACCGGATATCATGCTTTTTACGGAGTATAATTTATTTGAAACTAACTCTGGATTGGATACTATTGAATGAATAACTGGTGGCATACCTGTTGCATGGGTTACCTTATTTTCAAATATTATGTCCAGATATTCTGGGAATGTATAATTATTTTTAGTTATGCATAAGGCAGCAGCCCTTAAAGCAGCTATTGCCCAGGATATACCCACGTGTGCCATTGGATAAATACAAAACATCACGCTATCCTGTGTCATTTTAAGAACATCACATTCGTTTTGTATTGCACTAAACCAGTTTCCATGGGTTAACATTGCTCCTTTCGGTTTTCCTGTAGTACCGCTGGTATACTGCAGTTGACATAAGTCATCCCATGATGTATTTGCCGCTTCCAATATTTCCTCATCCTTGTATTGGTCAAGAACCGGTATGATGTATGTGTCTATTTGTAAATCTGGAATTTTTTCATCAGTAATTATTAGTTTTGCTCCTGAATCTTCAATATAGTAATTTAATTCAGGTATTGTGTAAATCCTGTTTGTTGGTACTGCTACGGCACCTATACGCCATAATGCTAAAAATGAAAATAAGTATTCTGGAGAATTGTTTAAATATATTAAAACTCTATCTCCTTTTCCTATTCCAAGATCCATTAATTTTCTACCCAAATGGGATATTATTCCTAGTATGTCTCTAGAGTTGTATCTCATACCCCTATCTATGGAATAATATACTGGTTTGTCTAATCTACATGAGTTTGCATCTAAAAATGTTGTAACGTTAATCATAGTTTATCCTTCGTTGTATTAACTAATAGTTATATATGTGATTTTTAATATAAAATTTTTAAAATAGATGATGCATAAAAAAAAATAGTAAAATGGAAAAAAAAATAATTTTTTTCTATTTATTGTATGAGGGTTAATATGGTTATGTTTTTTGGATTAGTAGTATAGTTCTGCCAACCAGTCTACACTTAGATATCTTTCACCAGTATCTGCCAGTATTGCTACAATGGTTTTTCCTTTATTTTCAGGTCTTTTTGCTAATTCTATTGCTGCATGTATTGCTGCTCCTGAGGATATTCCTGCAAGTATTCCTTCTTTTTGTGCTAAATTAATTGTTCCTTGTCCTGCATCTTCATCTGTTACAGTTATTACTTCATCCACTAAATCTAAATCCAGATTGTCTGCTACAAAACCTGGACTTATTCCTTGTATTTTATGTGGTCCTTTTACGCCTTTAGATATTATCGGTGATGATGCGGCTTCTACAACCACTAGTTTGAAGTCTTCTTTTCTTGGTTTAATGGCTCTTGCAATACCTGTTGCTGTTCCACCTGTTCCTGCTGCGGAAACTACTATATCCACATTACCTTCGGTATCGGTGTAGATTTCTTCTCCAGTTAATCTTTCATGTATTTTTGGGTTTGCTTCGTTTTCAAATTGTTGTAATATGAAAGAGTTTTCAATTTCTTCATGTGTTTTCTTTGCTAATTCTATTGCTCCAGGTATACCGTTTGCAGCTGGTGTTTCTATTAATTCTGCTCCGAAGATTTTAATTAATTTTTTTCTTTCTTCGGAGAAGTTTTCAGGTAGGAATATTTTTAATTTGTATCCTTTTGCTGCTGCTGCAAAGGCTAAACCAATTCCAGTATTTCCACTTGTTGGTTCTATCAATACAGTATCTTTATTAATTTTTCCTTGTTTTTCTGCTTCTTCTATTAATGATACTGCTATCCTATCTTTTACACTGCTTACTGGGTTAAATGATTCAACTTTCACTAATACTTCGGCTTCTAAGCCTTCTGTTAGTTTGTTTATTCTTACTAATGGAGTATTTCCTATTGTTTCTGTAATGTCATTTGCTATAGGTTTTTTTAGTATTTTTATATTTTCTATTGCCATTCTTTCACTTCCGTCTTTTTTTTATTTATGATAATTATTAGTTTATTGTTCATTTGTTAAGTATTATTTTTAATTAATTCTTTTTTTAAAAAAAGGAAATATTATATAACACCGTTATGATTTATTATATTTAAAAAGCATTAATAATCTGCGTATTTAAAAATAATTTTTTAGAATATTTTCCTCATTAAACTATTGATTAACATAATATATAAATATAACAATTGTTATATTTCTTATTGATGACTATAAAAAATAAATAACATTAAAAATAAAGATATATAAAGAGATTTAATTTAAAAAAACAATAAACGGAATTAAAATATGTTTGAAAGAATGAAAGAAGACATAGAAAATGTTTTCTCAAACGATCCTGCTGCAAAAAGCTCTATAGAAGTAATATTATGCTATCCAGGGTTACATGCCATCTGGTTACACAGATTAGCACACTGGTTCTGGAAAAAAAATCACTATCTGACGGGACGATTTATCTCACATATTAACCGATTCTTTACGGGAATCGAAATACATCCCGGAGCAACAATAGGTAGACGATTCTTCATTGACCACGGAATGGGAGTGGTAATAGGTGAGACAACCATCGTAGGTGATGACGTATTACTCTATAAAGGTGTGGTTCTTGGAGGAACCAGTTTTGAAAAGGAAAAAAGACACCCTACTTTAGGAAACAACGTAGTAGTAGGAACAGGTGCAATCATACTCGGAGACATTGAAATAGGAGATGATTGTAAAGTAGGAGCCGGATCAGTAGTAACAAAACCAGCACCTCCAGGTTCAACCATTGTAGGAATTCCGGGAAAAACATTAGAATCAATAAAAAATGAAAGCAAACATAGACACGACTTAGAACACGGCAAAATACCTGACCCTATAACCGAAATACTAAATACAATTATAAAACGACAGGAAGTACTTGAAGAAATAGTTTGCCATGAAAATCATACAGAAGAAGATCAGGATATGATGTACAAGGAATTAAGAGAATTATGTAAATGCGATAAAGAGGAAGAATAATCCTCTCTATCTAAAATTTACGTTAATAACCCTTGTACCATTCGAAGAAACAATATACTTAACCTCCACATTATAATACCACGCCTTTTTTAAAGACACATAACGATTATTAACATTTCCATTAAAGCTTACATCACATGGTACTTCAACCTTTAACACCTTCCTTGAATTATCAGAAAACGTTAACGTAGTTGACAAATATTTTTTACCAGAAGAAGACTGAAAAAACAGTTTCAAATCACAAGGCACATATATGCTTAAACTACGTTTGGATTCAACATCCAACGAATATACCAACATAATATTTTTTTGAACTTCAACTAGAAAACTTTTAGTTTCTATGCTGGTTATTATCTCATCAGACGTTTCCAAAACATTCAACATTAATGGAACCGTTAAAATGGATAAAACAATTATTAACACAAAAAATACCAACAAATATTCCAAGGCTATTTGTCCCTTAAAATCCATCATATTCCCCCCATTAATAAAATCATTAGTTCATAAGTGTTGCCTATAAGAACAGTTATCAATAAGCCAACCAAGATAAATGGAGCAAAGGACAGTCCCTGTTTAATTTTGATAAAATCCTGATTCAAATATTTTCTTATTAAAAATATATCCTGTGAAGATAATCCTGAAGCTTTAACTCCACAAACAAGATTTTTTTCATATTTATCTGAAAAGATACCGGATAAGTTTTCCAATAAATTATTTTCTCTAAAATAATATCCATTATCTCCATAATAGAGTGGATATGCTAATATCATACCCTCCTTTAAATCGTTTTTGTTCACATTACTTGTTAATGCCTCTTTGACAATTCCTGTTTTAAATATATTCCTTACACTTATCATAATCAACAAAATCATGAATTCTAGGATATATAATATCATGTTAGCCGATAAAATCTGATGAATTAATAGTGCTAATGAAAATATGATGAAAATAATATCATTTTTCATTATCTTCAAGAGGAGATATGAAAATATTAGAAGGAATGCTATTTTTAACATAACATCATATACATTTATTTCCTGAATAATAATATAAGAAATCATCAACGAATTTAATGATAGTAACCCCTCCTTATAATCGAAGGTTTTCTTAAATTCATCAATTAAATGTGGTTTATCTTTTAATATTTTGATAAAAACTATGATTATTATCATGGGAATTATTGCCAAAACACTATTAAAAATTAATAGAAAAGTTGGAATCTTAAATGATGCTAAATTATAGGGTAAAACAATACTGAAGATAGTATATTTTGGAATCACATCCAAAAATTCGGGTATGAAAACTGTTGATATTGCCGTTAATAATTTTACATCTCCACCAGCCCATACTCCTAAATACCATAGAACGTATGAAAAAGCATATACCAGAAGTATTGAGATATAATAAAAATAATTGAAAAATCCTGATTTATGGAAATAAAAAGTTACCAGGAGTATTCCTATAAAAAATAAGGATATGTTTAACTTATTTGGTATTATTTGGCGTTTAACATCGGTATATGTTGCTACTATGCAACATAATGTTACTAAAAATATTCCTAAAATTTTAATTAAATCTAAATTCATAATATATTTCTAAAAAAAAGGGAAGAAGGATTAGATATTATTTTCTTTTTTATCCTTTGCAGCTTTAATGAATGATTTGAATATTGGATGAGGAGAGTTTGGTCTTGATTTGAATTCAGGATGGAATTGACAACCAAGGAACCATGGATGATTTTCAAGTTCAATCATTTCTACCAGGAAATCATCAGGGGAAGTACCGGAAATAACAGCACCATAATCCGTTAATACATCACGATATTCATTATTTACTTCATACCTGTGTCTATGTCTTTCAGATACTTGTTCTTCCTTATAAGCCTCATATGCAATGGTTCCTTTTTTAATTGTACATGGATATGCACCTAATCTCATGGTACCACCCATATTATTAATTTTCTTCTGTTCTTCCATCATGTCTATTACTGGGTAAGGACAATTTTCATCAAATTCCGTACTGTTAGCGTCCGGATGTCCGTTTAATTGTGCAATAGCTATTGACATTGCATGTAAACCTAAACAAATACCGAATATTGGAATATTGTTTTTTATTGCATATTTTACTGTTTCAATTTTTCCGGAAATACCTCTTTCACCAAATCCTCCAGGTATTAACAATCCATCATATTTTGAAAGAGTTTCCAAATTAAAGTCATTATCAGCCTTTATCCAGTCAATTTCAACTTTAACTTTGTTTGCTGCTCCAGCATGTTTTAAAGCTTCCCTTATACTGATATATGCGTCTTCCAATTCAATGTATTTTCCAACTACCCCTATTTTGACTTTAGGAGATTCGATTTTTAAATCTTCAACAATTTGACTCCATTCATATAAATCTGCCTTATCAGGAAGTTCTAATCCTAAACGATTTAAAACTATTTGTCCAACGTTTTCTGCAAACATTGTTAAAGGTACTTCATAAATTGAATGAGCATCCGGAGTATTTATGACTGCCTCTTTTGGTACATCACAGAAATGTGCTATTTTTTCTTTAAGATGATTATCCAGTAATAATTCGGATCTGCAAACAATCATATCAGGATTAATACCTAAACCTCTAAGTTCTTTAGTGCTGTGTTGTGTTGGCTTGGTTTTGAATTCTTTTGCGGCTTTTAGATAAGGAACATAGGTTACATGTACAAACATACAATTATCATGTCCTTCTTCGTTTTTTAGTTGACGAACGGCTTCTATAAATGGTTGACTTTCTATGTCCCCTACTGTTCCACCTACTTCAACCATTACGACTTCTGCTCTTGTTTGTTCGGCTACGTTTCTTATCATCAGTTTAATTTCGTCTGTGATATGAGGAATAATTTGTACACAGGAACCTAAATATTCTCCTTTTCGTTCTTTTTCTATGACAGATGAATATACTTTTCCAGTTGTAATATTTGCTTTTCCGGACAGTTCTGTATCAAGGAATCTTTCATAGTGTCCTAAATCTAAGTCACATTCCATTCCATCATCCGTTACATAAACTTCTCCGTGTTGATACGGGTTTAATGTTCCAGAATCCCAATTTAAATATGGATCTATTTTTATTGCTGTTACATTAACACCATATGATCTTAATATTCTTCCTATAGATGCTGAAGTAATTCCTTTTCCAATGGAACTTACTACACCACCAGTTACTACAATATATTTTGACAATTTACCATTCTTCCCTATAAAATGTTAAAAAATTATCAATATAATCATTATATATTGAACAATATAATAATTATTATTTTA
>JAZUCJ010000034.1:0-2980 GCA_045639105.1 Methanosphaera sp. | reverse complement strand
TTACAATAAAATAATTTGTCATGATTAATCATAATGTTTATATAATCATAAAAAGATATCAATAATTATCCAACAAAAAATAAAAAATATTCAATTTAAACACTACATTTTAATCAAATATCGATTAAACATGAATCATTTTAGAACACACGTACAAGTATTATGAAAAACTATTTTTTTCATTTACATCACAACATAATACTTCTAAAAAATTAAATATGAATATAATTTCTCTGTAGGTGAAGAAGATATGTTAACAATCAATCACACAATATGCCCGGAATGTAGCATAGGCTGTGGTTTAAACGTAATTAGTAAAGATGGAATTATAGTAGGAATAAATCCATTTAAAAATCATGAAATTAACGAAGGAAAGAATTGTAAAAACTGTAAGCAATACATTGACAAAGTATCCACAATACAAGACAAAACTTTCGACTATGAAAAAACAATCAACAACATAAAAAACAAACTAGACAACACGGACAACAACAAAATTACAATAATCACTTCGGGTAACACGGACAACAACGATTTAGACAACCTAATCAATTTTGCTGACAAAAGGGGATATGACCTCTTTTCATATGAATATGAATTTACAAAAATCAATCCGGAACTGATTCCAGGTTATGATGAAATAGAAAATGCGGAACTAATAATTACTATAGGAGATATCTTTAGAAAAAATTCCTTAATAGGAAGAAGAATTATTCACGCCAAAGAAAAAGGTGCAAAAACGGTAAATATCTATACAGAAAATAATTTAACGGGATTTAATTCCGATGAATTTAAACAGATAGAATCATACGATCAAATAACTCAAATCATGGATTCAATGGAAATTAAAGACAACACAGTAGTCATAATTAATGAAATACCTTCAAAACAGGATTATGAAAACATAATTAAATTCATTGAAGACAAGAATATTCTGGTTTTACCTTTACTTCAACACCCAAACAGTTACTCCATTTTAGAAAAAACAGAATCATTATCCAAGGAAGAATTAACAGACAAGATCAAGGATTCCGAATTGCTCTTGCTGGTTAATGAAAATCCACTCGAATACGTGGACAATGAAATTCTGGAAAATAAGGAGATCATATCATTTACTCAAGAATCTACATTGATGGGCTTAACAGTTCCATTAAGGATATGGTGTCAAAAGCAAACATCATTCACCAATTCTGCAGGATTGACACAGGAGTATTCTGATGCAATACAGGACGAGGAAAACACGCTAAAAACGCTGTCGGAAGTACTGGAACTACTATGAATGGGTGATGTTAATGAAATATTTACAGATTAAATCTACGAATGAGGACATATTAAAAAATTGTGAAAATGGTGGAGCGGTTACTTCATTGCTTTTATCATTAATAGAGGATGATAAGGTAGATGGAATCATAAACCTTAAAAAACAGGACAACGTTTACGATGGAATTCCAACTTATGTAACTACCAAGGAGGAACTCTTGGAAACATCAGGATCATTGCACTGTGCACCAGTAATGACTTCTGACATTATTGCAAAGTTCTTGAAGGATGAAAGGATTGCAGTTACAACAAAACCGTGTGATGCTATGGCTATTGATGAAATATTAAAAAGAAATGGAATCAATAGGGATAATGTTTACATGATAGGATTAAACTGTGGGGGAACGGTAAGTCCATTGACTGCTGAAAAAATGATAAAGCTTTTCTATGATGTTAATCCGGAAGATGTTGTTAAGGAAGAAATTAACAAGGGACAGTTTATCATAGAATTAAAAGATGGTGAAGAAAAATCCGTTAAAATAGATGACCTTGAAGATGAAGGATATGGCCGAAGGGAAAACTGTCAAAGATGTGAATTGAAAATACCGAGAAAGGCCGATGTTGCATGTGGTAACTGGGGTTCAAGTAAGGGTTATACCTTCGTGGAAATAAACACTCCAAAAGGAGAGCAACTCATACAAAATGCTATTGACAAGGGTTACATAGAGGTTAAGGAACCTTCCGAAAAGCAGGTTACCATAAGGGGTAAAGTTGAAAAAGTAATGAAGAAGATGGCTAAAAAAGCACAGAAAAAGCAGTTGGAAAAGGAATATCCTACTCCCGAAGAATTCAATGAAATATTGACTAGATGCATTAAATGTTACAGGTGTCGTGATGTATGTCCGGTTTGTAATTGCAGGGTATGTTCACTTGAAAACGAATACTTGCAGGAAGAATCTACAGAGAAGCCGGACCCATTGTTGATGCATGGAATTAGGATGGGACACATGTCATTCAGTTGTATAAATTGTGGCCAGTGTGAGGACGTTTGTCCAATGGATATACCTCTTGCCAAAATGTATCAGAGGGTTCAGTTAAAGTATAAGGAAGAAACGGGCTATGTTTCTGGAGTAACTGATGATAAACCTCCAATGTATAGTGGAATGAAGGAAGAGCTTGCAGAATAATTATGTGGGGGATTAGTTATGAATAACGATGATAAAGAGATTAAAATTGTAGGTTTTTGCTGTAATTGGTGTTGTTATGGTGGAGCAGATAATGCGGGAACAGGTAGAATGGCCTATCCTCCTAACATTCGTATTATTAGGGTGATGTGTTCCGGAAGAATAAATCCTGAAATGGTCTTTAAGGCTTTCCATGATGGTGCTGATGGAGTGTTTGTTGGCGGCTGTCATATTGGGGACTGTCATTATGATGCCGGAAATTATAAGTGGAGAAGAAGGGCACATCTGATTAGGTATATACTTGATGAAATGAATATTGATCAGAGAAGATTTAAGCATGATTGGGTGTCAGCATCGGAGGGTTCTAAATTCCAAAGGTTGATGAACGAATTCTATGAGGAATTATCTGAAATTGAAGAATGATTATTCCTTTTTTCTACTTTTTTTTGGAAATTTTTTCATGATTGTGAATGGTAATTTTAGAATTATTGTTTGAATATTTATGAATTATTTTATTCCAATTATTTTTAATATTT
>JAZUCJ010000033.1:0-20706 GCA_045639105.1 Methanosphaera sp. | reverse complement strand
TTTTTTATCTTGTATTTTCACGTTTTCATCCAGTTTTCAGTTATTTAATGAAGATAAATTTTTTAGTTTATGAAAATTTCAGGGGGGTACCATCTTGTATTTACACTTGCAATACACGTCCCTCTCTCTAAAACTTTTTATACTTTAAGGAATATATTATAATTAATTATTTTTCACTTGAAATATTATTATTACAATTATATTTATATTTGAAATCTAACTGTTGAGAGATTTATATGAACATATTTGTCGAAATGAAAGAAAAGCCAACAATATTCAAATCAAAGGAATACTTAGATCATCGTTTCATACCAGAAACTTTACCACACAGAGATGAAAAAATCAAATCAATTGCTAAATATTGGGTTGAAGCATTAAGTAAAATTACACCACAAGACATAACAATCTATGGAAAAACAGGAACTGGTAAAACAGCAGTAACCTTATATGCTAAAAATCAATTAGAAGAAGTAGCAAAACAAAACAATTTAAACATAAGAATAGAATACATACGTTGTACCGATTTCAACACAGAATATCAAATACTTGCAAAATTATGTCAATTACTAGGCAAACCAGTACCATTTAGAGGATGGACTAAAGCTGAAGTTGTTAACACATTCCGGAATTTATTCAAAAGCAATTCATTGGGAGAAGACCTAATACTCATTGTCATATTGGACGAAATAGATGTTATACTTAAAAATGATGGGGATAACATTTTATACACGTTAACCAGAACCGATAACGTATCCATAACATCAATAAGCAATTATGTTGACTTTAAACGTTTCATAAAGCCTAAAGTAAAAAGCAGTTTAAGAGACAGGGAAATAGTATTTCCACCATATAATGCTCAACAATTAGTAGACATACTTCAAGAACGTTCAAAACTCTCCTTTAATGAAGGAGCAATATCTGATGGTGTAATCAGCTTATGTTCAGCATTAGCTGCAAAAGAAGAAGGAGATGCACGATATGCGTTGGATTTATTGAAAACATCCGGTGAGATAGCAGACGAAAAAGAATCCAAAGTTATTCTTGAAGAATATGTTAAAGAAGCAAAAGATCGTATTGAACACAATAAAATCATAGATATTGTAATGACATTACCTATACAACAACAAAAAGTATTGGAAGCAATAACAATCTTAACTCAGAAAAAGGAAGAAATTACTTCAGGATTATTATATGAAGTATACCAGGATCTTGCAAAAAATGATAAAGTATCCTACAGACGATTATTTGACTTTATAAATGAACTGGAAATGTTAGGATTAATATCTGCAAACACAATTTCAAGGGGAAGGGGAAGAGGAAGAACAAATATTATTACCCTTCAATGTGACACTGACCTAATAGATAAAGCGTTGGTTTATAAAACGTAATCTCTCTTTTTTTAATTTTTTATCACAGAATCAAGTATAGCCATTCTTACAGGTACTCCATAGAATGCTTGTTCAAAGTACATGGCATTTTTTAAGGTATCAACATTGAAATCTATTTCATCCACTCTTGGCAATGGATGCATCAATATAATATCTGTTCCTTCTAAATTTGATTTTTTAAGCGTATATTGACCTTTAACCTTTAAATATTCTTTAGGATCAGGGAATCTTTCTTTTTGAATTCTAGTCATATACAATACATCAATATCATCCAAGTTATCCAACAACGTTGATTTTAATGTGAATGTACATTTCATTTTTCTTAAATCATCCATTATTTCAGCAGGCATTTGCAATTCGTCAGGTGCTATGAATATCATTTCAACATTAAACATGGCAAGAGCATATACTAAACTGTGAACTGTTCGTCCATACTTTAAATCACCGACAAGTGCAACTCTTAAATTTTTAAAGCTTCCTCTAGTTCTTTTAATGGTATATAAGTCCAGTAATGTTTGACTTGGATGTTGTCCTGCACCATCACCTGCATTAATAACAGGTACGTCAACGTTGTCTGCTATAAAACGAGCAGCTCCTTCCATATCATGTCTTATTACCAATGCATCTCCATATAATGAAATAATTTTTGCAGTATCATAGAGTACTTCACCCTTTTGCACACTGGTTCCCTGCTTTTGGCTAAAACCAATCACGTCTCCACCCAATCTTTTCATAGCAGTTTCAAAAGATAATCTAGTACGGGTGGAAGGTTCATAAAACATCACACCTAAGAGTTTACCATCTTTTTCGTGACATACCTGTTCACTTCTAGCAATAGGTTCCATTTTTTCAGCTTTTTTCAATATGTAATCTACATCATTCTTTGTAAAATCCCTAATCGAAATAATATTTTTCAAATTAAAACTCATAAGATCATCCCACTATAACTTTCTTGCAAATGTAATATAACCTGTATGACCAGCCATTCTACTGTTAGGTCTAGTTTTATTGTTTTTAATTTCTATTTCTCTAACATTACCCTCTTTAATTGAAACATGCTTGAAACCGGTTTTACCCAGAATCTTGTTAACTATTTGAAATTGTTCCACATAAGGAGTATATACTGCGATAAATCCACCAGTCTTCAGAATTCTATAAGCGTCTTCAATAACTTCATAAGGTTTCGGCAAATCGAGGAATACCATGTCTATACTATGATCTTCTTCTTTAAATCCTTCAGTTACATCCTGATTATATAATGTTATATTATCAAAATCAGTACCGTCAATGTTTTTCTGAATAATTTCAACAAAATCCTCCCGAATTTCGTAACTGTAAATATGTCCCCCAGGACCTATTATATTAGCAAAAAATAGTAGACTGCTTCCAGCACCGGTACCTGATTCAACGATTTTACTTCCATACCCAATACCTGTAAATGCAGTTACTAAACCTAAATCCTGTGGTAAAATTATTGAACATTTTCTTTTCATTAACTCAATATAATCATTAATGTTTGGTTCAATAACAGTATACTTTTTTCCAAGATGTGTTTCCAGTACATCTCCCACTTTGGCATTCTTAATATCTTCCTCGGAAATTACTCCCTTTTCCGTGTGGAATTCTTTGTCATGTACCACGTACTTTCTATTTTTACGGTCTACTATTATCTTCATATTATCCCTTTATTAATATATTATACTTTTTTTCTAATATTTTATTCTTTAAATTCACTGTTTGTAACATCTATAATATTAGTTGCAGTTTTTTCACCTATACCTTCAACCTTTTTTAATTCAGTTTTTGATGCATTAACAAGATTTTTAACGGTTTTAAAATGTGTTAACAATTTTTTTGCAGAAACTGGGCCTATACCAGGTAAACTTTCAGTAATAAATAATTGCTGTTCAGGTAAGGTAACGGGCTTTGTTTGTGTTCTGACACTCACAGGCTTTTTATTATCTTTTTCCTGTTCCCTGATGGCAATTCTTTTAATCATGAATGCCGTATCAATCTCATTTTGTGTTTGAATAATTGGAATTCTAAAGTCAATAGCAATTGCCGTTAAAGCACCCCTGATGGCATTAGGATGAAGGAATGTATGATATATATTTTCTCCCTCAATAATCATCAGCGGCTTTCTACAATTGTTAACCAGTTCCTTTGCTTGCTGATACAGTCTTTTATCCGTAATGGACTTACTGAAGTCTTCAACAGTCTTTCTTTCAATAATTATATCATCAGTAATCTGATAATCACCAACAGTCATGCTTTTAACGTTTATTTTACAATTAATCTTATCAAGTTCACGCATTATATTGGAATTCTTTTCACGATAATCAACATAAATCTCAACATCAGCATTATCATCCGTTGTAATTGTATTTGGATTGTATGATGTCACGTCTTCCTTCCTGGCAACATGATTGTCTAGAGTAATATTGTCCTTTCTATAGGAATTGTAAACGTTGCTTCTCATTGCTCTTTCTTTTCTCTGACTGGACCAGTAATATGATTCATCAAGAGTACCCTTAGTCATTAGAATAAACATTTCACCCTCATGCTTACGTCCGGTTCTTCCCTTTCTTTGAATCATTCTTATTTCTGAAGGAACGGGTTCATAGAGAATAACGTAATCGACGGATGGTATGTCAATACCTTCTTCTGCAACACTGGTTGATATTAGCACGTTGTAATCATCATGTTTAAATGAATCAATGGTTTCTATTTGTTTTTTCTGACTTAGTCCCTTATCATTTTCACGTGATGCTTGACCATAAAATCTCAATGATTTAATCTTATTCTTTTCACAGTTTTCGTATATTGTTTTAGTAGTATCCCTAAACTGACTAAATACTATAATTTTATTTTCTTCATCCTGCCTAATCAATTCCTGAATCAATTCTATTAAACGTATCATCTTTGGATGATCTATGCCTTTATCAATATATTTTCTGGTTAAAAGAACTGCCTTATTGAACTTATAATCGTTTTTCAGGGATTTGGCAGCCTTTGTTTTTTTCTTTTCTAATTTCTTAAAGTAATTATTCAACGTTTTAATACTTTGAGTTTCCAGTAATTCCTGGGAGTGCATAATGTTAATTACTTCTGTTAATATGGATATTCCGGTAAAATATTCCTTTTTAGGCACACTTTCTGATGCAATTTTCTGCTGTAATCTTGCCTGTTCTACAAGTATCTCTTTTTTTGAAGGTTTTGCAATAGAATCGATTATACCTAATTTTTTCAGAGTTTTTAACCTTATTTTCAACGTTTCAGAGATTAAGTCCTTGATTTCTTGAAGTTCAGGGGTTAATTTTACCTTTATCCACTTGGTCTGAACCAGATTAAAATAGGGTGCTACGTCCGGATCGTCTTCGCTTTTAATGATAATTTCATTAACATAAATATTTTTGGAAACTTCCTTAATCTTACTTTTCTCCCATCCGGGACTTGCAGTTAATCCTAGAATTAGCTGATTTGTTGCCTGTTGAACGTATTTTTGTGCTAGATATACGTAGGAATATGATCCGACGGCGTGATGACATTCATCGAATATTATTAGTGAAACATCTTTAAAGTTATATTCTCTTGAAATAATGTCTGATTCAACAGTTTGTGGGGTTGCACATATAACCTGGTTTTCGTTCCAAAGTTTTTTTCTGTCACTTGGCTTATCGTTTCCTGTTAAACTGGCTACACTGGTATTTAGGAAAGTTCTAAAGCTTTTTTCATGCTGCAAAGCCAAAGGTTTGCTGGGTGCAAGAATTAGAATTTTACTGTTTTCATGGTTTTTTAGCCTTTCAGCAGATACTAATGCTGCAACTACAGTTTTACCCATTGCCGTAGGAGCTATGATCATAGTGTTTCCCTTTTTCAAAACGCTCATAGCTAAATTTTGCTGGTATAACCTGCCTTCAATAGTGTCCTTGTTTAAATATTCATGTTCTATAAAATTATTCATACTAATTAAGTTTATGTTATATCATTTTATTATTTTTTTAGTATAATAATAAATTATCAGTATAAGTTTTCAATAAAAAAAGAGAGATAAATGGTGGGGGTTATTGATTATTATTTTGAGTTAATCCATCATTTAGCAAATCATTTCAATTAGTTTTTCAACAGTATCATAGACAACATCTAATTTGCACATGTTTGGAACATAATTTGCTGCTTTTGCAGAGTTAACACCAATGACTTCATAGTCCAACTCTTCTACGGGTGCAACAACCATACAAGTATCTGAAACTATTTTTCCACCTGCAGCTTCGATAATATCCAAGTATCCACATTGTTTACTAATTGCCTTAATTGCCTTGGACGTACAAATCCATAAGTCCTTCTTAATTTTCTTTCCTTTAAGTAACTTAGCAACCTTTTCAATTTCAGTAATTGAAGCATGTGGACAGCCAAGACATACTAAATCCGGAATTTTATCAGTAGTACTTAAACCATCCAATGATTCCTGAATGATTTCATCATTTACTTCAATAACCTCAAGTTCATCAAATGTTTCATGATTTCTTGCAAATTCTGCCTCTGGTGTTACATTTTCAATGTGATAAATACTTACTGCTCCACTGGATGCAAGTGCCGCACCCAAAGTTTTTAAATTGTTCCGTCCAGGATTATTGTTTAATTTAAAGTATGGATTTTTATCATTAACAATTTGTCCAACATAATAACCTAAAGCACCAATTTCCGTTTCTGTAGAAAAGTTATAATCAACGTCAAAAATTACGTCTGCTCGTCTGTTTTCAAGTATGTGATTGCCATAGTATGGTGTACGGCCAACAATAGCTGCAAGCAGTGCACTTGGTCCACCTTCCCTGTTACTTCTAGCTCCTATAACACTATTTACATAACAAACTGCTGATGATTCACTCCATGAAACATGTTCATGTAATAATGGAGTGTTACCAATCAGGTATGGTGTACATGTACACGTACTCATTACTCCTATACTTTCATATCCCTTGATTATATCTATCTGTTTTTTAGTAAATTCTTCACTAAAACCAAGTTCCTGCCAGTTGTCTATGTCAACTCCTGCCGGATTAAGCATAGTTTCCAGTTCAACATCTGCCTTTTTACCCAAATCCACTACAAAATCCAGTCCGGCATCACCTATTGTTTTATATGAAACTCCAGATACTTGTGCTGATGTAATGGGAACCATCTTTTCAGCATCATATATTTTACCTAAACTAACAAGGATTTCCATACATTCTGCTTTACCTTCACCATATTCACCATTATACATATCTTCTTCATATTTTGTAAGTTGCATAATTATCACTTCAAATTAATTGTTTATCTGATATTCTACCATTTCATTAACTAAATGAATAAAGTTATCTTTCTGATCAAAAGGTATAGTTGCTCCTGCAGCAATATTATGACCGCCACCAGAACCATTAAAGTTGTTTGATGCCTGGTTCATAATTACACCTAAGTTAACTCCTTTTTCAACCATATTATCAGTAGTTCTTGAAGAAACTTTAATTAAATTATCCATCTTCATTAAACTTAATATAGGCTTGTCAGGTAATATGCCCAGTTCAATACCAATACTACTTACCGCTGCTGCAATTTGTTTTTGTTCCTTATCTTCTGTGTAAATATACTGGATATTTTCTTCCTGGATACTGCCTTCTCTTTTAATCCATTCTATACCATTTTGCATATTGGTACTGTACTTGGATAATAATGATTCTGCAAAGTCCATCTGCTTATATTTACCTAGTTCAATGCTTATAGCAGCCGTATATTCTTTATTTTTTCCGCATGCATTTAATAAATTAGCATATTCTTCCACGTTTGTCAATTCCCTTCTAATATTAGGAATTGTGTAGGTTTCACCAAATATGTCTTCATTGATTGATGTTAACTCACTTTTAAGAGTTTCATATTCATCACTACTTAATTGATGTAATAGCTTGTCTTTAGGAATATTATGTTTATCTAAAAATTCTTTTGTTTCATCAACAAAACCAGATAATCCCTTAATAACCGGCGTATAAGTATAGGCAATTGACTTATGCAACGGCTGGGTATTTGAATAAGCTAGTTTTAGTTCATTTTTTACTTCCATAGTATTATGTTCTAAAGCTTCGTCTAAAATTAGCCTGTTAATTCCTTGTGGACCATTTTTCAGTTGCATATCTCCGCATGCACCCGTCAATGCAAGACCTGCTAGTTCATAATATTCATAGTCATGTACGGATAAATATGATAATCCTGAACCACTGACTTCCTTGGTTCCATCAATATTAAATATATGAGGATTCACGTGAACAATCTTTTTGTAATCAACTTGCATTTCAGGGTCTACATCTTCAGGAAACTGATGATGATCTGCAATTATAACGTCACCGCTTAATTTAGAAATGCTTTCAAGATTTCCACTTCCCATATCTGAGAAAATAAATAGTTTATAACGAGATTTAGTAAGTTCTTTTACATTACTATCTCTTAATCTTGGTAGTATAGTAATATGGAATTTACCCCCTGCCTTGGATATTGCATTAGCAAATATTCCGGCAGAGGTTAGTCCATCAGCATCATTGTGAGAGATTATTCTCACAACATGCTGGTTGTCAATATGTGATCTTAGAAGATCACAAGCTTCATCAGCCCTATTTAACAAGGAGAGCTGCTGTTTTTGGATCATATCTCCATCCTTCAGGAAGAACGTTGTTTCTAGTGTAGTATTTTACTAATCTTCTGATTTTGGATTCAATAATCATTAATCCTCTTTTAGAATGTAAATCTTTAGGATTTTCTTCTAAATGTTCTCTGATGTTTACTGCTCTTTTGATTAAGTTTAATAAATCTTCAGGATATTCAAATTCTGTTCCGTTATCTTTTAAGATTTCAGTAATTTTTGCACCAAGAACTGTTTTTGTACTAGGAATTCCGTATTGGTCTCTTAAAATAATACCAATTTGGCTTGTACTTTGTCCTTCTCTGTGTAATTTTACAATTAATTCAACGATTTCTTCTTCGCTCATTTCTAACCATTCTGGTTTTTCTGCCATAATTATTTCTCCTAATTGTATTTTTTTCTAGTATTTTATATTATATTCTAAAAAAATTATTCTCAACATATAATATAACAAAAATTATGATTCACTTTCTGAATACCATTTGGCAAATTTTTCCATTGATATTCTTCTGTGTGAACATTCGTTCTTTTCATCAGTAGTTAGTTCTCCAAATGTTTTATCATATTTTCTAACATAAAATAGTGGATCATAAGCAAATCCATTAGAACCTTTTTCTTCTGATAAAATTTCACCAGCAACAGTGCCTAAAAAAGTCTTGGGTTCACATTTGGGTTTACAATAACCAATACATGACCTGAATTCGGCGTATCTGTCCTGTTCATCTTCTAATAATTTGATTATACCCTTATTGGTTATAGTTTCCTGTACATAAGATGAATAAGTTCCAGGAAAATCATTAAGGGAACGTATAAATAGGCCAGTATCATCTACTATTACGGGTTTTTGAAGTAATTCGGCAACATATTTTGCTCCATAAGCTGCAACTTCTTCGATTGAGCCTTGAATCTCAGGATAACCTGGATTTTCATGGTCTACTTCAATACCAAATTTTTCGAAAATACCTCTTGCCTCTTTAACTTTATGTTCGTTACCAGTAATAAATGTTACTCTCATTTCCATCATTAATTATATATGATGAATGTAATACAAAAAATTTTTTAAAAAAAAGTTATTGGTGGGGGGGGTTATTCTTTATAGTATTCTTATCCGAATACTGCTGCTGTGAGTTCTTCCAATTTTGCAAGGTATTCTTCAGGTGTAATTCCTTTGAGGTATGCGTATAATACACTTCCACCTGCACCTACTCCTTCTTTTACGGATCCTTTAGCAAAACTTGCAAGTCCAGGGTTGCTTGAATTTTCCATTTTTGGATCAGCTGCGTATACTGCTATGTCTCCTATTTGGTTTACAATATCTAAAATGTCTGATGTTTCATCGTTTGCAACGTATACTGTTGTTGCTATTGCAATGTTGGAGAAGTCATATTCTGGTTTTATTGCTTTTATTAATGCAAGTACTGCTGTCATTTGTGTTCCGCCTGCAAGGGTTACAGGTACGCTACTACCTATTGCTAATCCGGCTGCTGCTATAATTGATGGGTCTCCTGCAATTTCAACTGCTTTGAACGGATCGTTTTCTAAGTCTCCAGGTTTGACATTGTTTTTTTCCAGTGCCCTGTTTACGACACATGTTTTAAGTTCGTGAGGGTTATGCATCATGCATCCGCTTACTTTTCCTTCCACATCATATCCTAATGCTGTAAGCACACCTTGTGCTGTGGTTGTTCCTGCCGGTGTTGATTCTCCAATCATTAAGTGGTCTGCTAGTTGTGATAATAGTTTTCCTGTTTCTACTGCGTTGCAGTATATTTCTTTAGGGTTTGGCACACCTTTTCCTTCTCTTAGGTCTCCACCCGGTTGACCGTTTAGGCTTATGTATGATGTTTTTGGTTCTACTTCTAGTCCTGCACTTATTGCTACAAACGGCATGTCTAATAGTTCGTATGTTGTTTTTGTTAATAGTCCTGGTGTTGGTGCAGGTACTTCATCAGATTCTGTTATTGCAATTTCTGGAAGACTTAGTGCTTCGTTTCTTAGCATTAGTTCAACGTCCAATGCAGGGGTGTATGGTGTCATTTCTGGAGAACCACCTGCTCCACTAATTCCTTCTATCTTTGATACTTCTGTGTTTCCTAGTACACATGCGAATACCATGTTTTCTGATTTTTCTAGTTCTTTTAGTACTTTGTCTGATCCGAAAATTTTTACATTGTCTACCATGTTTTTTTTCCTCTTGTTTTTTTTTAACAAATATAATATTAATTATTTAATTCAAATATATTAATAATTATGAATAAAAAATAAAAAATGCTTGATTTAAAGGTCTTATATTAAAGCGTTTTTGAAAATGGGGTTATTTTGTGATTTGTTTAGGAATAGAAGGAACAGCAGAAAAAACAGGAATTGGTATAGTCGATTCAGATGGAAATATATTAGCTACATGTGGTGACCAACTATATCCTAAAGTAGGTGGAATTCATCCTAGAGAAGCAGCAAACTTCCATGCAGAACATATTGTTCCATTAATTAAAGAAGCATTAACAGAAGCCAACTTAACGTTAAATGATATTGACTTGGTTTCATTTTCTAAAGGTCCCGGATTGGGACCGGCATTAAGAACAGTTGCCACGGCAGCAAGAAGTTTATCCCAAAACATTAATGTTCCATTAATAGGAGTAAATCATTGCATAGGGCATGTGGAAATAGGAAAACTGACAACAGGAGCCAAAGACCCGGTTACCTTATATGCTAGTGGTGGAAATACACAAATAATAAGTTATGAAACCGGACGATACAGAATAATTGGAGAAACATTAGACATTGCAATAGGCAACTGTTTAGACCAGTTTTCCAGAGATGTAGGATTAGGACATCCCGGCGGACCAATCGTGGAAAAGCATGCACAAAACACTAATGAAACGATAGAACTTCCATACATAGTTAAGGGAATGGACTTGTCTTTTTCAGGAATACTAACAAGTGCAATAAACAAGTATAATCAGAAAATAGATTTAGACGTAATCTGTAACAGTTTTCAAGAAACATGTTTTGCAATGTTATGTGAAGTAACAGAAAGAGCATTAAGCTACACAGGTAAAGATGAAGTATTATTGTGTGGAGGAGTAGCAGCAAACAGTAAATTAAGGGAAATGTTAAAACAAATGTGTGACGAACACTACGTTAAATTCTATATGCCACCAATGAAATACTGTGGAGATAATGGATCCATGATAGCCAGGCTTGGACTATTATCATACAATGAAAATTTAACGGGAATAAAAAACAGTTACATTAATCCCAAATATAGGACAGATCAGGTGGAAGTCACGTGGATTAATGAAAAAATAGAACACAACATAAAGTTGCCTGCCAACATTAAGCATAAGGGAGCAGAAGCCGACATTATAGAAACATTATACGATGATAAGGATGCCATAATAAAAAACAGGATATCCAAGAATTATCGAACAAAACAGTTGGATAACAAGCTAAGATTGGAAAGAACCAAAGAAGAAGCCAAATTAATATATGAAGCAAAAAAATACAATGTTAACACGCCACACATTTACTCTATTGACTTGAATAACTATAATATCATAATGGAAAAAATTGATGCAATACAATTACAGGAAAAAATTGAGAAATCCGATATAAATGAGTTAGAGGAATTGATTAAAGAAATAGGTGCAATGGTCAAAAACATGCATGATGGTGAAATAATTCATGGCGATCTTACTCCGGCAAACATTTTAATTAGGGATGAAACTCCAATACTAATAGATTTCGGTTTAGGAAAATACAGTAACCTACTGGAGGATAAGGGAACCGACATACTGGTATTTAAAAAATCATTAAAAACAATAATTCCCGAAGAATCAGACAAGTTATTCAAATGGTTCCTGGATGGTTATGATAATAATAAAATAGTTCAAAAAATAGATGAAATTGAAAAAAGAGGAAGATACCTCTAATTACCTTTTTTTATATAATAATTGACAAGATTAATGTTATACTTCCCACAATCCAACAATAATAAGCAAATATGTCTAAGCTCCAACCTTTAATCATTTTCATAAGTAATTTTATTGCAAGATATCCGAAAACTACGGAGGAAATAAATCCTGCCAATATTACGCTAATGGAAATATCAATTGTTGCAATGTCCTTTATCTGAATCAATCCAGCACCAATTACTGCAGGCATAGATAATAAGAAACTGTAACGAGCGGCATATTCTCTTTCAAGACCTAAACATAATCCTGATGCTATGGTTGAACCGGATCTGGAAATACCAGGTAAAACTGCTAATCCCTGACAAATACCAATAATTATTGCCTGTTTAAATGACATATCCTTTTGAGTTATGCTTCCTGATGAATGTCTTTCCGAATAGTAAAGTATAATTCCCGTGACAATTAGGAAGAATCCAATGAATATTGTTCCCCTGAATATTGATTCAACTGCATCTTTAAGCAATATTCCCATAATACCTGTAGGTATGGTACCTACAATGATTAGCCAGGCAAAACGTTTTTCCGGAACCAGTTTTAATTCTCGTTTAAATACGTCAAATCCCTCAGTAAGATCTATTAAACTCAGTAAGAATCCTTTTATCAAGTTAATAATATCCTTATAGAAGAAAGAAATTATTGCTATTAAAGTTCCGATGTGCAGTACCGTATCGAATGCTAAGCCCGTTTCGACTCCAAGTAGATGTGGAATAAGTGCAAGATGTCCAGAACTACTAATAGGTAAAAATTCACTTAATCCTTGAGCAGCGCCTAAAATAATGGCACTTATAATGTCTAACAAATAATCACCCCATGATTATATGATGTTATTTTAATAAAATATTTAAAAAAATAGTGGAAGGATGGTTATATGAAGTCTAACCAACCGTATTTGTCTTCTACTTTGTTGTTAATTATGTCAAACAGATTATCTTGTAATTTTTTGGTAATAGGTCCACGTTTTCCTTCACCAATTGTAATTTGATCAACTGATCTGATTGGAGATAGTTCTGCAGCCGTACCTGTGAAAAATAATTCGTCTGCTGTGTAAACTCTTTCTCTAGGAATACGTTCTTCTCTTACTTCAAATCCTAAATCTTTAGCAATTTGTATAACTGTGTTTCTGGTAATTCCGTTTAGTACGGATGATCCTATATCTGGTGTGTATAATACACCGTCTTCAATCATAAATAGGTTTTCTCCAGATCCTTCTCCGATATCACCGTTGTAGTTTAGCACTATACTTTCACTGTAACCGTTAGCTACGGATTCCATTTTTGCTAATTGTGAGTTCATGTAGTTTGAACCTGCTTTTGCCATGTTTGGCATGGTATCTGGTGCCATTTTTCTCCAGGTTGAAGTACATATGTCTATTCCTTGTTCTAATGCGTCTTCACCCAGGTATTGTCCCCATTCCCAAACTGCAATTACTGTTTCTACTGGACAGTTTAGTGGATATACACCAAGTTCTTTGTAACCTCTAAATGCTATTGGCCTTACATAACATGATTTAAGGTCGTTTTCTTTGATTGTTTCTTTTACTGCGTCACATAATTCATCAACGGTATATGGAATGTCTATTCTGTATACTTTTGCTGAGTTAAGTAATCTTTTCATATGATCTTTAAGTCTGAATACTGCTGGTCCTTTTTCGGTGTCGTAGCATCTTAAACCTTCAAATACACTGGAACCGTAGTGTACTACGTGTGATAATACGTGTATCTGTGCATCTTTCCAATCTACTAGTTCACCGTTAAACCAAATTTTTCCTGATTCATCGAATGCCATTTTGTTAATTCCTATTATTTTATATAATATTATTTTTCTTTTTTATTCTATATTAAGATTTATAAGAATTTTTTAATTTATTTTGTTTTTGTGTATTCTTTTTTAATTTATTCTTGCTTTTTTTAATTATTTTTTGTATAGAAACCTTTATATACTATGATAAATATAGTATAGTATAGTCTGACATTAAGACTATTACTATTTTGATTAGGGCTGGTGGTCTAGGGGTATGATACCTCCCTTACAAGGAGGGGATCAGGAGTTCAAATCTCCTCCGGCCCATTTTAATATTTACTTCATGCTATTTTTACAGTTAATTACTTTTTTGGCTTCTTTTTTTATGCAATAAGAAATTATAACATATAACTAATAACTTATAACTTATAAGTTATAATATATAATTAATTAAAAAGTGCTTCTAATAAAAAATATACAACAATAAAAAAAGATAAAAAAATAGTTTTATAGGGAGAAAATAAATTTAAACAGTTAAAGTAACAATAGAAATAATTATTGAAATAAAGAAAATAATACTTCCCTTAAATAATAATTCTGATAAATTTCTTTCAATTAACAATAATCCACCGTAACAAACAATTGCACTAGCAGCAATTTTTCCAAGACCAGTATATCTGCCAGTAGTAATCCTGTTAAATATTAATGATATAATAGCAGCAATGATTATTAACAATACCAGATATGCTACCATGTGCTCTTTGAAAAATGCTAATGTTTTTTCAACATCCACGGCAGGCAATTTGTCCCTTATACTAATGGCCCTGTTAGTAGTTTCACTCAGATATCCTCTTGGCTGAGGATATGATGAACTTTGGTATTGATTTAAACTGCTGTTGTTTCTACTAGCTCTGCTAAATCTGCCCGTGAAAATTGCATGTGAATTATTTCCCCTATTTGGATTTAAACTTGCAGGTCTGGAGGAACTTTCATAATAATAATCATCATAATCAAATTCATCCTCATCTACTGAAGGCTCAGAAACAACTCTCTGTTTTTTAGAATAATTTTGGGCAATTTTCATTAATCCTTTTTTGTCAACTAATTTAATATTCCTTTTCTGAGCATAAACTGCTGCTCCATGAGTAAATCGGCTAGTTGTAAATATTAATATTTTAGAAGCATTTACAGCTTTAGCAGCACTTTCCATATCTTTTAATACATCTAATCCAACAGTCCAAGGTTCTTCATAGTTTTTACATGCAACAACTACTCCAACTTCACCTACTGAAGTTTCAAGAGTAGCATATATGTCTATAACTTGATTATCAACCGGATAATTAGTTGTAGTTTGAAAACCACTTTCTTCCATTATAGTGGCTATAAACTTAATTAATCGTTCTTTTTCCAATATTCTCCCTCTGTTTCGTGTTTAAAACTGTAATATTTGTATCATCGTAAATTATTTTTTTTTAACTATTATAAATATTATTGATTTATATTATATTTTTTAAAGTATTATAATTTATCTATAAATTAAATAATAAGTAAAACATTTTACAAAAATATTATTATGAGAATATTAATTACAAATGATGATGGTGTAACGTCTAATGGAATCAAAGCATTAAATGATGCGGTCAAAGATTTGGGGGAAACGTTGATTGTAGCACCAGCAAGACAACAAAGCGGTGTGGGACATGCCATTACCTTGATGAAACCATTAAGGGCCATGCCAACTATGATAGATGAGGATACGGAAGCTTATGCAGTAACGGGTACACCAACGGATTGTGTTATATTAGGTTCTAAGAATTTGATGGAAGAAGAGCCGGATTTAGTTATTTCGGGAATTAATATTGGCGAAAATTTGGCAAGATCAATTACTACGTCCGGAACATTAGGGGCAACCTTTGAAGCAGCATACTTTGGAATACCGGCTCTTGCAGTTTCTATTCAGGTTAAGCATGAAGATATAAAATTCAAGGATGGAGTACAAAGCGTTGATTATAGCTTTGCAAAAAAAGTTGTTAGAAAACTAGTTAAAAAGATTATAGATCATGGAATGCCAGAAGGCGTTAATATTTTAAATCTTAATATTCCGGCAAATCCGGTTTCTGACGAGATTGTTCAGGTAAATTTAGCCAATAAGATGTATGATACGGATGTGGAAAAAAGAATTGATCCGTTTGGTCATCCATACTATTGGATACTTGGCGGACTTATAATGGAAGAAGATGAGGAAACTGATGTATACACTTTAAGGGTAGAAAATAAGTCAACATTAACGGCCCTATCAACAGATATGACCACAGAAGTTGATTTAAGCAAGTGGTTGGAATAAATTATTTCAGCACATCAATACCCATAATGTTATCCTTTTTATTTTTATGAACGTCATAAGCTATGTAACTGCTACCTATCGCTCCACTTTTTTCGGTTAATACCATTACGGGAGCAATTCTTTCTACTTTTTCTTTGATTCTACCACTAATGTCTATGGGAGAAGTCATTGTACCGCCGCTACCGGTTAATACAATGCCCTCAATCTTATTTTCACTGATTCCATATAAGGCATATATTTCCATTACAACATTCATAACCAGAGAATCAATAGCTAAAAGTCCGTTTTCATCATTGTTTAATGCTTTTTTTATAATTTCGTCCTTAACATTATTGATCTTCGTATCTACTTTAGCTATTTTTGACACGCCTGCATGTGAAAAACATTCGTTGGCAGTTGTTTTATTTTCATCAATATCCCTTATCATACTTAAGTCCAATGGGCCATGAATAAATCCCATGGCTCCGATACATGCATCAAGGGCTCCTTTAATCATAGCATCCTCTACCAGTATACACACGGTATTGGAACTGACGTCTGCTATTATCATGTTTTTCCAGCCTGTGATGGCATATGCATAATAGGATAAGCTAACCTTTTCACTACTGGCACAATGTGAATAACTGGCTCTGAATCGTTTGTCAAGGAATTTGCAATCTCTGTGCAAACCAGGTATTAATATTGAAGGAATATTCAATGATAATATTTCATCATAGACTTTGCTTCCTCCACCAGTTACTTTGCCGGCTCCATTAATGGATAGTATTCCCCTGTCCTTCACCTTTTCTATGGGTGTAATCTTGTTTATTGCATCACCCATGGCATAAGTCATTGCCAGCAGGCTTATCTTTTTAATATCAACATGTTTTGTAAGAGTATCCTTAAAGTTCACCCGATTATCCGATACCTCGTCACGCTTTAGTTTAAAGTATGATACATCTTCCTTGTTTTCATCTATTATTTGGAAACTTACCGCAGTTGTTCCATGATCCATACCAATATAATATTTCATATAATTAATTTTTTTATAGGATTTATTTATTTATTTGGAACATAATTGAATTATTGTCTGTAAAAGCTTTGATATAACTTAGTGAACAAATCAGGATTGAAGGCATTATCTTCGTTATCAAGGTCATTTATTATACATACTTCTGTAGATTTTGCAGTGGTTATGTCGCATTTCCAGTGACTGGCAACTTCTTTTCTGAAAGCATTCTGCAATAGTTTTTTATTGTTGTATGTGACAGTCCACTTGGTCGAATCCTTTTCAAATTTTATCAGATTCTTGTATGTGTGGGTGTGATAGACGTATTCATCAGAATATTGGATGGTGTAGACTTTATAGTCTTCTCCCACATCTTTTCGTAATATGTCAGTATACTGGTTATTTTTTCTTAAATCTGCTCTTACAAGGCTGGACTTATCTAATATTACATGATTTATGCCGTCTTCATTTATGTTAAATGGAAGTTGTCCATTGTTCCAGGTTAAAGCTAGCCTTAAGAGTTCCTTCAATACCTTTTTATCGGAATTTTCTTTTCTAAGTAACTTATAGCATAGCTTTCCGTACTTATTTAACTTGTAATACTTTAGCTTTAATTTTCCGTTTTCCTGTTGTAATATTTCCAGTTCCTCTTGTGTATACTTTTTACTGTTGTCATTGAACAATTGTTTAATTATGCTGCTTGAGAATCTTTTTTCCTCTAATTCTTCGAATGATGTGTATCTAATATTTTCTATAGTTTTTTCTATTTCATCCCATTCTATGTAGTAGTCCTTGTTTTTATAGGTGGTTATCTTAATATTGTTTTCTCCAATTCCTGATATTAATCCTGTTTTATAGTATTGTTTATGGTTGAGTATTTCATTTTTGATGCTTTGGAAGTTTTCATCTAAATTAAATTTTCTAGGAGTGTATGATGTGGGATTATAGTCTATTTCAACGAATAACCAGGAAAGTATGGATAGTATGATTTCATTTATAATGTTTCCTTTCCCGTATTCTTCCAGTGAGTTTTGGATTTCGTTCCAGGAATAGAAGTTGTTTTCAATTTTTATATATTTTTCACCTATCCCCTTAATTATCATGGAGTTTGGAAGACTTTTTAATTTAAAATCTTTCTTGTTTTCTATAACATATTTTTTAACATCTTCAAAGTTATCGTTAATACTAAAGTGTAGGGCTTCTACTTCCATACATATCATACTCCTTTTAATATAATAATTATTATATGCTCTTGATACTATTAAACTGTTTTATTGATACTTTCAGGTTAATTATTCTTATTTGTATAATTAAGAGAATCCATAATCATTTATTGACAAAAAAGTATACTTGAGCGTGTTTTTTGAATAAATATTTATATTATATTATAGATAGTTAGATAATATCGAATAATAATGAGGATTAATATGCAAGACGATACTTTAACACCATTAATTACAAGATTTACCAATTTAATTGACGCATTGATAAAGGATTTTAAGGATTTTAACTTAGATGAAGAAACCGTAATAATGTTAGCCAATAAGACAAGAAATTTTATTAATTTCACAGAACTGGCATTATTAAACGTAATATTTAATATTTTAGAAAAAATGGGCGAATATAAATTTATCAATGATGATCAAATCAAAGACATAACTAAGATGGTTGAAACAATATTTGAAAAGATGAATCAGTCATTGGATACAATATTAGAACATGAAGATGAAGAAGAAGAACACGTACATGACCATGACCATAATCATGAGCATCATTTCCATATAGATATCGATGCTGTTCAAAAGGATATAGATAAAATTGTCGAATATCTGGTATTTTTAAGAAGATTAATTGTTGATGTTGGACAAATGGCAATAGCCCTACTGAAATATCAGAAAAAAGAAATTAGTGAAGACGAATTTAAAAATGAATATAATCTTTTCAAGGAAAATATGAACAGTTATAAGGAAGAATTTGAAAATAATTTGATCTAAATTATTATTTTTAACTTCTAATATTATTTTTTTTTTTAACAGCAATTTCTTATTTTAAAACATTAAATAAATTCTCAAAAACTCTTGCATTTTTTGGATTTGTTTAGTAAATAATTAATTATAAAAACAGTATTTATTTTGGGAGGGTAAAAATTAAAGGTAAAATAGGTAATAGTACCTATTCATCTTTTTCTAATCCACAAGCAACTCTTAAGTTTTTACCTACTTCTTCGATTAAAAGTTCTCCTTCTAATCTTCTTTGTGCAAAGAGTTTAGGATATGCGCTAGCTCCTTCTACAGCAAATTCTGTTGCGAAACTACCGTCTTGGATTTCTCTTAAGATATCTTTCATGTTAGCTTTTGCTTCATCTGTAATGATTCTGTCTCTTCTTGTTAATCCACCAAATTCTGCGGTGTTACTTACGTCTTGCCACATGTTTTTGAAACCTTTTTCATAGATTAAGTCGATGATAAGTTTCATTTCATGGCAGGTTTCAAAGTAAGCCATTTCAGGTTGGTAACCTCCTTCTACTAAGGTTTCAAATCCTGCTTTAATAAGTGCTGTTAATCCACCACAAAGTACTGCTTGTTCACCGAATAAGTCTGTTTCAGTTTCTTCTCTGTATGTTGTTTCGATTACACCTGCTCTTGTTAAACCAACAGCTTTTGCCATTTCAATAGCAATATCGAAAGCTTCACCAGTAGCATCTTGTTCAACTGCCACTAAACCTGGAATACCGAATCCTTCTTCGTAAGTTTGTCTAACTTTGGATCCAGGACCTTTAGGTGCAATCATTGTAACGTTTACATCTGCCGGTACTCTGATTCTTTTAAAGTGTATGTTGTATCCGTGAGAGAAGGATAATGTGTTACCTGCTTCGAGGTTGTCTTTAATTTGGTTTTCGAAAACATCTTTTTGTAATTCATCAGGGATTAAAATGTGGATGATGTCTGCTTCTTTTGCTGCTTCTTCAATGCTTTTTACTGTAAGGCCGTCAGCTTCTGCTTTTTTCCATGAGCTTCCACCTTCACGTAATCCCATTACAACATTTAATCCACTGTCATGCATGTTTAATGATTGACCTCTACCTTGGCTACCGTAACCGATAACTGCAATAGTTTTTCCTTCTAATACATTTGTTGTTACATCGTCGTCATAAAATACTTTCATTTTATCGAGTACTCCTATATTTTATAAAATTTTTATATCTAGATATTATGTTTATATTTTTGTAAGAAGTTATATAAAATAATTATTTGAATATTTGCTTAGAATATGAATAAACGATAGGAATGTATAACAGTTATTATTATTCCTATTAAAAATTATGAGTAATGTCTTTGAAAAGTTGGCCTAGGAGAATTTTTCATCCTGTAAACTATTAATGTTATACAAAGGCGTATCCATTAAGAATAAGGTTAGATTATAATAGTGGATAAAAAGAAGAAAGTGTGATGGGAGGTTAATTATAGGGTTTTTTGTCCTCTTGAGAGGGCGGTTATTCCTGTTTTTGCTGTTTCTTTGATTCCGTATGGTCTTAGTAGTTCGATTAGTGCGTTTATTTTGTCTGGGTTTCCTGTGATTTCTATTGTTATTGTTTTTGGTGT
>JAZUCJ010000032.1:0-13642 GCA_045639105.1 Methanosphaera sp. | reverse complement strand
CAACTATTATAATGTATTACTTTTTAATATAACTATTTATATAGTGGTATTATTGTATTACTCCTTTAAATATGTCATTAAAAAAAAGTAATACCTATTGTTAATACGGTATTAAACGCGAATAATCCCTTTTTAAAAAATTATTATTAATTATATTAAGACAAAACCTCTTTGTTAAATTGTAGTATTCTTTTAGTTAAGTAATAATTTGCTTTTATGGAAGTAATATCCAATAATTTGACATCAATATCATTTTTAAGGCGGATTTATAATATAAAAATAGGTGCTGATAATATGATATTTCAAGCAATAAGAATTTAGAATAATTAAACGACGATGCCTTTCTTTAATTTGCAAAAAAACAACAAATAATAAATTAAAAAATTTGATTGGATAAACTAAATTTTATTTAACTTATAACGACTTGTTAATCTTTTATTGATTTAATATATTAAAGACAATCACTTATTATTTAATTTTAAATTTTTATCATGGAATAATATGGGCAGGGATTCTTTTTAGCTGTTTTTTCAAATTGCTTATTAAATTCTAATTCCATAACCGTTAAAAAGTAATACTTTTTTATAAAAAAGTATTTATTTTATAGCATACAAAAAGTATTTTGTAGCAGGTAATACTCAAGAATAAAAAAGTATTATTTTTATGCTGCGTTTATAAAAAAAAATTATACGAAAAATTATCCCTTCTATAATTAATAAATAATTAATGAATATGCAAAAACTCCATTAGATAAATTATTAAGTCATTTTTATAAGAGCAACTAGGATAATAAGACAATGTATACCATTTAAGGAATTAGCCTCCCTTAAAAGTTTTATTCAAAAAATTTTCTCATACAAAAAATAATAAGAATAAGTGTATAATTTTATTTTATAGAAAATATAAAAAATTAAATCCATAATTTAATTAGATGTGTTCAAATAACTAAAATAAGTAATAAATAATAAGGAATTAGACTCAAAGTCTAATACTCTTTTTTCTTTAATTTTTATTTAACAAAAATTTATAATTCAAATAAAAACAGGATTAAGACCACTTTTCAAATAAAAAAAAAGAAGAAAAAAAGTTAAAATCAATAAACCCTAACATACCGGTCAAAACTTTGACAAACAAGCTTGTTGTTCAAATAATAACGGGTCTTCAGATTATAGGTACCCTCAACAGAAGGCAACCTGTAAGTGAACGTATAGGAATTTCCTTTAACAGTCACATTGCCAACAACATGACCATTTACTGTGTAAACAATGTTACCCCCACTAATCTTATTGTTATTCACATTGTACAACACAGTCTTTAATGAAACACCGCTATCTTTTTTAATTTTACTGGTAACATTACCACCATATAATTTAATAAATGAATCAGCAACATTTCCACCAGTCAAATCATTTCTTTCATAAACAATCTTTATGCCGTCACGTTCCATAGTACGTCGAGGATTGCTGATACCACCCTTTCCGGAATAATTGTCATCCCATGCCTTATGCAGATAATAATAGTATTCGGCATCAGGATCGTAGATGTTTCCAGCACCATAGAACCATCCGAGGACAATGTCATTTCCACGATTACGAACGGTAGTCAAGAGTCCATCATTACCCTTCAAATACTCCCGTATAACATTAGCATCCACACCATTACACAAGATAAAACAGATGCTGTTTCTTATATTGTTATTATACATGTATCTGGCAGTATTGTATGTTTCACCAGGACCGTTGCGAACAGTTTTCACATTAAAACCGTTGGCACGTAAATTACTGCTAATGGCGTTCATAATCTTCATATCATTTGGACTATAATTACTTGTTTCATGGGTAGTTCTGTCCATAGCAAAATAAACATCCTTTTTTGCACTTGAAATCTTGGAATTATGCACCAGATCAGAGGCTAAAGTGATGAAAGTCTCTTGTTTAACCTGTGCCTCCTGATTTCTAACATGAACAATCTGACAATCACTGCCAATAAACTTATTATCCCTATAATAATCTACCTGAGCAGTGTAATCTCCACCAGAATCGGACACATTAAAACGAACATAACTAAGATTGTTCTTCACATTGGACGAACCAATATACTTGTTGTTCAAATAAAAACGTGCCTGACCCGAATTAAGTGTGTTCTCAGAATTCTTGATTCTTATATGGCCACTAAGTTTAGTCTGCTTCTTCGCGGTCATGGCAGGATTCCAAATCAATCTAATGGAATAATCACTAACCGGATTTACAACCAATTTAACAAGCTTACTGGAGCTTCTATAATCATTGTATGAATATGATATTTTCAAATCATAAACACCAGCACCCCTTCCTGGAATGCTAAATATGGTTCTTGAAGAAGACACTTTTTTATTTTCCAGTAACTTATTATTCAAATACAGGGATAATGTTCCGGATGAAATGGAATTATTTAATTCATCAGTAACATTCACCTCAAAGGAAGTGCTTCTGTTAACAATGCCCTGAATACTATTGGCAAAAATGTATGACTGACCATTGAATTTGCTTGAAACAACACTGCTGTTGGCATGATACCTTGAATTACCTTTATATGATACTTTAGACGAATAAACTCCGGCATCATTTATTTTACATGAATAATTGAACAATCCGTTGCCATCAGTATAGACAACACGCTTTAAAAATATTGATGACTTTGAATAAATGTTTTCATAACTTATCACCAGATCCATAGGAGTAAAAGTAAGATTTCTGCCACCAGTATCAACAAACTTTCCATTAACATACAAAACCCCATTGGAAATTGATGAAAGCAAATCTACACGCGTTGATTTTAAAGTCACATTGAAACTCACGGATTCTTTAGTTGCATTATAACGTACATTTCCATGATATGATACGCTAACATTGTTTGTTCCAACGCTACGCGTCTTGTAATGGTATAGGAAGTTACCCATTGAATCACTCTTGTTGACGTACTTTTCATCGTTGATTGTTATTGTCATGGGAGTGTATGTAAGGGGATTGTTGTCAACATCCACATATTTTCCACTAATTATAACATAATCGGAGTACTCAACATTATTTATCTTATCCAATAATATTCTGGTCTCTTTAGCTATCGTGTTAAACGTCGTTGAAGCATTGCCGGCAAAATAACATGAACTGCCCTTATAGTTGCATGTGACATTGTTAATGCCGGGAGTGTTTGCCCTGTAATCAATTGCGAAAACACCATACTCGTCCGTAACGGCAGAATACTTTTTATTGTTAACACTTATTGTCACAGATTCTCCTTTAATGCTTTTATCCCCGTTTAACAACTTTCCCCCAATTTTCATGCTGGATGAATAAGGAATGTTTTCATATTTATTGACACAAATGGTAGTAGGCTTTTTCACGATATAAACAGTACTGTTTGTTGAAGAAAAATATTTTACACTTCCAGCATACCTGAAGGTTATCCTGCAATCATCATATGAACTGATTGTGTGATTTGTAGTGAAGTATCCGTATCCACCAGTAGTGGCAGCGTATGTTTTGTCGTTTACCTTGATTGTTATTTTTTCTCCTTTTACTCCTTTGTCACCATACAATAGTTTTCCACTAACCTTAATGGTGCTGCCCAAGGTGTCCCCATTACGTGTGTACATGTATATGCTTGTTGGTTTCTTGACCGTGTAGATTGTGCTGTTTTTACTGGATATGTATTTTGTGCTTCCTGTGTATGTGAATGTTACTTTTAGGTCATCGTAGCTTGTTATTGTGTGATTTGTTGTGAAGTATCCGTATCCTCCTGTTGTTGCGGTGTATGTTTTGTCGTTTACCTTGATTGTTATTTTTTCTCCTTTTACTCCTTCGCCATCATTGTATTGTAGTTTTCCACTTACCTTTATTGTACTGTCCTTGGTGTCTCCATTACGTGTGTACATGTATATGTTTGTTGGTTTTTTAACTGTGTATACTGTTGAGTTTGTGCTAGACAGGTATTTTGAGTTGCCCTCATAGGTAAATGTAACGTTAAGGTTGTCGTAGCTTGTGATTGTGTGGTTTGTTGTGAAGTATCCGTATCCTCCAGTGGTTGCAGTATAAATCTTATCGTTTACATTGATGGTTACGGTTTCTCCTCTTATTCCGGTGTCGTTATCCAATAGTTTTCCACTAACCTTAATTGTAGCATCCTTTTTATCCCCACTTCTGGGATACATGTATAAAGCAGTACCCTTTTTACTCTCCGGTGCAGTTTTAACGGATTTATTCGGTGGAATCCGTGACGCATCATTATCGGCCCTTTTATCAAAGTTTTTATTGATAGACCTGCTAATATTTGCATAATCAACAGTATCGGTATTATCACTTGTGTCCTGAATCCTCTCAGAATCATGCCAGGTATCATTTTCTGACATTTCACTTCCAAAGACAATTCCCATAAGTAACAATACTATTGTCACAGACAATAACGCTTTAATTAACTTTTTTTTCATTGCTGTTTCATCCCTTAATTTTGTCTGTTTTATAAATATAATTTATTCATTCTATATTAAATAGATAATTCAAAAGAAGCTGTGCCTATTACCATATAATAAGAGATTTAAGCAATCATCCTTGTTTTCTAAAAAAAGGCGGAAATGATAAGATATGGCGATATTATTAGTCTTAAGCAAGTATCTTCCATCCAAATATTAAAAAGAAGATCATTACAAAAAAATATGCTTGTGATGTAACGTATCATATAAACCTAATAAAAACAATATTGGACCGGATTTTAACTTAAATAATTAAAAGAAAAATAAGGGGAGATGTGGAGTTTAATCTTCAGAATATTCAATAAGAATTTTCTTGGCTGCACGAATTGTTTCATCATCATCATTACTTACGGCTTTTTTAAGATTCTTAATAATGTTGAACAACATCTTGTCTACAATACTATGAGTTAACGAATCTAACTTTTTAGCATCGGCAGCTGACAAGTCAAGCATGTGTAACGTTTTTTCCAACTCGTTTTTTCTTATTTTTTCAGCTTCAACATTCATTGATGATAATATAGGGGTTATTTCCATCTGTTTTAGTGCATCTTTTAACAGAACAGTTTCTTCAGCAATGATTACTTCTGCTTTTTCTGCTTCTTTCACTCGTTTTTCAACGTTTTTATCCCTGATGTATCTTAAATCGTCCAGGTTATACAATTGTACCTTTAATTCCCTGACGTCTTCTTCTATGTCACGAGGGTTTGCAAGGTCGAGCATTATCATTTTTTCAAGATGTTCTTCAGGCAAGAATGATAATCTTTTCTTGTTAATCAATGGGTGAGGAGCTCCCGTTGCACTGATTAGTATGTCAATTTTATGTAAGGATTCGTCCATTCTCTTAAACTTAATTGCGATTCCATCAAGATCCTGTGCTAATTGCTGTGCTTTATCATATGTCCTGTTTGCAACTACTATTGCATTGGTTTGTTTATCTAGCAATGCTTTTGCTACTACAGTTCCCATTTCACCTGCACCTACAATGAGAACATTTTTTCCTTTTATTGTTCCATATTTTTCTTCAATAAGCTCTACTGCACCACTACCAACAGACACTCCACCTTCATTTATGTGGGTATTTTTTCTTATTGACTGGCCTACGTGTATTGCCTTTGTGAACACCTTTTCCAGTTTTGGGCCAATCGTTTCTTCCTTAATGGCCTTTTTACGTGCATCTTTTATTTGTCCAAGAATTTGATCTTCTCCCATTATCATGGATTCAAGACCTGAAGCTAGTCTTAACAGGTGGTTTATTGCATTATCATCCTTTTCTACTATGAATGTTGTTGTAGGTATGTTAATCTCTTCTTCCGTTATTAGATATATTTCGTATCTGTTGCATGTTTTTAGTGTAACTTCTTCCAGGACTTTAACTTCGTTGTGTATTTTTTCGTTTAGAGCATCTAGTTTTGCATACGAGTTTTCCATTGATCCTATGTCGGCAATTTTAAAATCTATTCTAATGTTAACTAGCATTCATATCTCCTCATATAATCCTTATTAAATATTCTTTCATACGTCTATTGGACTTTATTCATAACCTTATATTTTATTTTAATAATACTTAAATTTTAAATATCCCTTTTTCAACTAAAATTACTTAAAAATAAGTTCTTTTTGAACATATTCGACTGCAGATTCAATATCGTTTTGGCTGATAAATTTTTGAATACATTCATCATCCTTAATTTTAAGCATCAGCTTTTTTCGTTCTTCCTGAGAAGTAATATTTTCCTTTAATAAATTCCGTATTCTTTCTTGAAGTTCAATGTTAAGAACGTCTTCACGGGTTATTACACTCTGAATTTTCTTTCTCAACTCTTTAGCCATCATGGGACTGCGGGAACCGGTATATAATGACACGGTAACATTGCCTAACTGGAACGTTGAAGGCACAATAACATTGCTTAAACTTATATTGCTTGCACAATTAACTAATTTGCGTCCTGCTTTTTGTGCAATTTCCTCATTTAATTCAAGATTGTTTGTTGCAACAACCACCAGGTCACATTCGTCAAGTAGTCCGTCTCTATCCTCATCAGTATAGAAAGTTGCACCTTTGTCGATAAATTCCCTCTTTATATCAGAATCTATGCCGTGTGAAATTATGCTTACTTTTGCCTCGGCATCTAGAAAGCGTCGTGCTCTGCGAATGCCCACATCACCAGTGCCGATGACTAAAACATGTTTGTCCTTCATATCTATGAATAATGATGTAAGTCCCATAATAACAACTCTAATAATGATAATGTTAATAAAAAAAAGTATTGATTAAAAGTTTAAATTATAAACTTTTAAGTCTAAGGTTTTTAATAGCTGTTTTAAGATCATTTCCTGAATCATCTAAAGCTTGTTTGGCCTCATCAAATGAAATGTTAAACGTTTCTGCCAGGGATTTTATGTCGTCTTCAGAATATTGTGTCGTGTTAATATTTGTATGTTTAAGAATTTCTTCGGATAACTGTTTTTTAAGTGTCATGTACTCGTCATGACTTATTCCATTTGCTTCCAGTTCCATATCCCTTAGCGGACATGGTTTTGAATCTTTACAACACCAGATAAGTGAACCAAAACAAGTTGCAGCACCTACGCCTAACTTTGTTTTACTTCCAAATTCCTGTTTAATATTTACAAATTCTTGCGGACTTAATCCTACTTCAGCAAGTTTTGCATGTACCGGGCATGGTTTAACTGGTGGACAACAGAATGCAAGTCCTCTAGCATCCCCTCCTCTACATACATGAGCTGGTGCATCTTCCCATCCCATCCGTATCACTCCTTGATTTTATTATTATTTTGATCAAATTTTCTTTTTTCAATAATTTTCTCATATTCTTTTATTTTTCATATATAAAATTTATTATGTTCATAATAGTATAATAATTTTACTAATTTTTAAGAAAAGGTACTTATTAACTTATTTAATCATAAAAAAAGAGTTAGAAAAAAAGAGATTTGATTAATCCTTAAATAAATATGTGGTCAACATCTCCTTCAAGTGCTGCTCTAGCAACAGAAACACTTTCTGCACCATTGTCCAGCATTTTCTGATAATCCTCACGTGTTCTGACTGAATTGTTTCCTATAACGTGTGTGCTTGTTTTGCCACAAATCTCATTAAGTATATCATAATCTGCACAATCCACTCCTGGATTTGTTGCATCAACATGCAGGTAGTTAACGTTGTATGATTCTATCAATTCAACAATTTCAAGGGTGTTCACGCCTTCTACGTTGGCTCTTATCTTAACGCTTACCTCCTTGTTGCTGTTTGTCGTTACTTCTTCCAACATGTCACCTAATGTTTTAGGATTTGACAGGAGGTATTGTCCTGTTTTTGCCTCCAGCATTGGTGCTTGTCTACAATGTGCATTGATTTCCAGGATGTCTATGTTATCGTTATTGTATAGTAATGCGTATGGTTCAGGGGTTGTTGCCCTTAGATTTGCACTGATTTTTCCTTTCCATTTGGGATTATATTCTCTTATGATGGATATGAATTCATCGATATCTTCTGATAAGTGGTGGGGGCATGTGAAAAATTCCTTACGATCGTTTGTCATGTTTTCCAGTCCTGCTTTAAATGTTGGTACGTCCATGTTAAAGCCACCGAGTGTTATCACGTCCACTCCCTGTTTTGTAAATTTTTTACAGAATTCGCCATCGTTGATTCCGGCCATTGCAGATAATACATTCATAAATTACACCACCTTGTCATAAATATTTGGCTTGCCATATCAAATAAAAAAACTATAAACTTTATTTTATTAAATTACAATTAGATTTTAATAGTTATCTTTAGATTTAATTGATTATATTTCTATTTTAGCTCTTATATAAACATTAACAAGCTTCTTTTAAACTTTTATTGAATAGACAACATAAAAAATAGATTAAATAAAAAAGTAAAGAAAATAAAAGAAGGGAGGGAAATAGAATTAAAATAATTAATTCTAGAAGCTAAACTTCGTTTTTGAAAATGAACTAGGACTGGATAAACCATTTAATAATTTATCCCATGAAGGACTATTTGAATCCCAGTAATTGTTTTCCACGTTATTTTTGGCACTTGTTGTTGAAGTAATGGCATTTCCGGCATCATAAGCATAGTTATTAATGAAGTTTGTTTGACTAACAGTTAAGTTACCCATACTTGCTATTGCACCACCACCAAGGTTACTTGCATTAATGTTATTGTTTTCAAAGCCGGAATTATCAATAGTCACATTTGAATTTGCATATAATGCTCCAGCCAATGCAACTTCTTTTGCCCTGACAATATTTCCACCAAATTTCGTTTTTTCCACGTTCAAGTTTCCATAATTGATGTATATGGCTCCACCCAATCCATTATTAGAAGCATTAAGTGTGTTGTTATTGATTTCATTTGAAACCAGTGTAATGTATGCCTGGTATGAGTATATTGCACCACCATACGTGTCTTTTCCATATACCTTATTCGCATTTAATTTGGAGTTTCTAATTTCTAATGCTGCACTTTCAGTGTAAATTACACAACCACCTGCAGTATTTGTTGAATTAAGGATATTTGAACTAAACTCTGAATTTAGGATGGATATTCCTGTAGCAATAGATCCGATAATACCTCCAGTTGCAAACTCGGTTGACTTAACAATGTTGTTTTTGAAGGTACTGTTGTCAATTACCACATTTCCATAAATTGTTCTGATTACTCCTCCGGTAACAATTTTTCCAGTCACATTATTTTTAGTGAAGGTTGTACCATTAATTATGATGTCACTGCTGTCACCATATAATACCGAACCTCCCGTTGAATTGCTTCCAGTAACGGCATTGGAGTCGAACTTACAGTTTGTAATGTATGTCATGTTATTATAGGTTCTTATAGCTCCACCCTGACTGTTAATGTTTGTTACCTTGTTGCCTGTAAATTCACAGTTTGTCACATTCAGTATACCATTGGTATATATTGCTCCTCCAGAATAGTTTCCGCTTCCGGTATTGTTTACAAATCTTGAATTTGCAATGTTCAATTTACCGGAGGTAACTATTGCACCGGCACTAAATTCCTTGTTGCTCTTACCATTTTGTATAGTCACGCCTTCTATGCTGAGAACTACATTTCTCTTACTAATATTGAATACAGGTTTCCCACTGTTTTGACCATTAATAATGGTTTTGTCCTTTCCACTACCAATAATGTTAATGGAATTGTTAAGATAAATTCCTGAAGCAGAATATGTTCCAGGAGCAAGGTTAACAGTACCAAACAGGGTAATGTGATTTATTGCATATTCAATGGTTTTAAATGGATGTGCTTCATCACCCAAGTTTGAATCAGAACCTGTCGGACTGACATATACAATTTTCTGGTGTGAAACGGTTATGGTATCACTATATGAACTGGATTCATAAATGTCATTCTTTACGTACGTTGCATAATATTTCACAATTTTACCATCATACTGGTTAGGAACCAGGTATTCAATTGATGAAATTCCATTGGAAACATTTGCACTACCAATAAACTCATTGTTCACATAATAGTTTACAGTACCATTATTGACGTTATACTTCTCTTCATCCAGGATATTCAGGGTAATTGTTGTAACATTACCCACAACAGCATTAACGGGACTTCCCTTAATGCTTGTCTCATAACGTTTAACCGTTAGGGTGTTGGTGCTGGAACTGTTTTTATAAATGCTTGAACCATGATACTCACATTTAACCCTGTATTCTCCAACGGAATATGAGTTCAAGTTAAACCTAAGTCTTGCATTACCTTTTGATACTTCAACAGTACCTAAAACTTTATCTGCCAGAGTGAACGTTACATTTCCTTCAGTCACATAGTTTTGGGTTTCATCCATTATACGTGCAGTAAACATTATGTCAGAGTTTGGTTTGGCATCTATGGAACTTGCCGTTGTAGCCGTATTCAGTTTTGTAACTTTATACGTACCGTTTCCGTCGGAATTATCATACTTCCAATCTCCAACATAGTATGCGTAAATGTATGTTAATGGAGAAGTTTCATAATTTGTTTCATACTGATATTTTGCATAACCATTATCCACATCAACGGTAACAATGGTTTCATTTCCTTTCTTAAACGTTACCTTTCCTTTTGGAACGGAGTTATTAAATTCATCAACGATTGATGCCGTAATTGTAATACTTTTTGCAGGAATTGTTGAAATGTTAGGAACCATGGTTTTTGTCTTAAGCTGTAACAGCTTTAAAGTTCCCTGACCGGTTGAATTAAGCACGGTTTCGGTAGCATTACTTCTTGCAATTATATCATACGTTTTATTGTATAATGTAGAAGGAAGTCTGTAGTATAACTTAGCTACACCTTCCCTATTTGTTAAGTTTGATCCAATAATCATGTCATTCAGACTAAAGGTTATATTCATTTCATGAACAATATTTCCGAACTCATCTGTGGTATTGGCTTCAAATAGGGTCATGTTACCTGCTTTGGCCTCCAGACTTTTCACGCTTATGCTTGAATTTAGCTTGCTTATTGTGAGGGTAGAGTTTACAGTTACAGGGTAGTACATGTAATTTCCACTATAAGTTGCAATTACTTTATAATTTCCAGGAGTTAAGTTTGCATAATAATTCCAATTGGCAACACCATATGTCACATTTATGGTTTCTGACACGTCAGTATTGTTAATTTCAAACGTTACAAGTCCAAAAGCATTTTCGTTAAGATATGCTGTAATGTTGCCCGTTGTGGAATATTTTATTGTGAAATTCTCCATACTCATTGAAGCATTAACTTTTCCTCCATCAGGTGTAAGTGTTAGAGTAACATTAACAGTTTTTGCCTGATATTCATCATCTCCAGAATATATTAGGTACAAAGTATATCGTTCTTTATAGTACGTTTCAGGAATGACGTATGAATATAGAACCTGACCGTATACAACACTAAGATTATCGCTTATGTAATCGTCATCAATTTTAAACACGACACTTCCTGTAGCATCATAAGGCAGTAGTGCAAAGAAAGTTTTACTCTGGCCAGGATGAATTTCAGAACCACTTAAACGTATGTCCGGATCGGTTTTTTCTGAAACAACAAATGTTTTGCTAAGCTTATAAGAATTATAATACTTGCTTCCACCATACTCAAAGGTTATATTATTTTTTCCAAGAATACCCGGCTGTGCAACTAAACTGAACAATCCATCAGCATTAGTTTTCACTGCATACTTATTACCATTAATTGTGATGTTAATGTTGCTGTTTGGAACTATGTTTCCGTTTTTATCTTGTAATGTTCCATTAAGTCTAATTTTAGCCCCTTCTTTCACACCATCCAAACCGGTGTATAATACTTCAACGTTCTGTTTTTCAACGGTAAATGTTGAAGAGTTTGAAGCTGATTCATAAAGGCTATTGCCCATATATTTAAACACAACTTTATGATTGTTCATGCTGTTAACAGTATAATTTATTGTAAAGTATCCATAACCTACAGTTGTTGCACTAAATGCTTCACCGTTAATGGTAATGTTAATGTTCTGTCCTTTAACACCTTCATCATTACTTAATAACTTACCACTTACCTTTATAGTGCTTCCATATTTAGCACTGCTACGTGGATACATGTATATATTAGTATCCTGTTTAACAACAAAGGTCGTGGTATTGGTACTTGCTAAGTAATTTTTATTTCCATTATAGGTAATGGTCACAGTATGATTATTGTATGAATCAACAGTATGGTTTACTGTGAAGTATCCGTATCCTCCTGTTGTTGCGGTGTAGGTTTTACCGTTAACGTTTATGTTTACTTTTTCTCCTTTTATTCCTTCACCATTGTATTGTAGTTTACCACTTACCTTGATGGTTTTACCAACATTCGTATTATAAATTGTGTAAATGTATATATTTGTCGGTTTTTTGACAGTGTAGACAGTACTGTTTTTGCTGGATAGGTATTTTGTGTTTCCTGCGTATGTGAATGTTACGTTTAGGTCGTCGTAGGTTGTGATTGTGTGGTTTACTGTGAAGTATCCGTATCCTCCTGTTGTTGCGGTGTATGTTTTGTCGTTTACTTTGATTGTTATTTTTTCTCCTTTTATTCCTTCGCCATCGTTGTATTGTAGTTTTCCGCTTACTTTGATTGTGCTTCCCTTGGTGTCACCATTTCTGGTGTACATGTATATGTTTGTTGGTTTTTTGACTGTGTAGACTGTGCTGTTTGTACTTGGCAGATATTTTGAACTACCGGTATAGGTAAATGTAACGTTAAGGTCATCATAACTGGTAATGGTATGGTTTACAGTAAAGTAACCGTATCCACCAGTAGTGGCAGTGTACGTTTTACCATTAACGTTTATGTTTACTTTTTCTCCTTTTACTCCTTCACCATCGTATTGGAGTTTTCCGCTTACCTTTATTGTACTGTCTTTGGTGTCACCATTTCTGGTGTACATGTATATGTTTGTTGGTTTTTTGACTGTGTATATTGTGGAGTTTGTGCTTGGCAGGTATTTTGTGTTTCCTGCGTATGTGAATGTTACGTTTAGGTCGTCGTATGTTGTGATTGTGTGGTTTACTGTGAAGTATCCGTATCCGACACTAGTGGCAGTATATTCTGCATCGTTTACCATGATGTTAATTGTTTCACCTTTTATTCCTTCGCCATTGTTGTATTGTAGTTTTCCGCTTACTTTGATGGTGGTGTCTTTGGTGTCTCCGCTACGTGTGTACATGTATATGTTTGTCTGTTCTTTCTCGGTGGATGTTGCCGTTTTTGTTGTATAATTTTCAGATTCTTGTACACTATCTATTTTTTTTGTAAGAGTCTCTTCTTTTGGCGTTACATCAGATGTTTTTTCATCAACATTTTGTATATTATTATCACTGATAATATCGGAATCATAATTTTCATTATCGTTGTGTTCCATTGCCGATACAGCATTGGCCATTAAAATAATGGTTATTATCAATAGGAATGATAATAATATTTTATTTTGTTTTAACGTAATAGTTAGCCCTCCTTTTATTTGTTTGATAAATATTTTTTGTTCAAAGTCTTATTTTTATATCAAAAAATATTTTTATACATGATTTTTATTATCTATTTTTAATTATTTAAATTCAATGTTTTTTTATTATATTATTTTTAAT
>JAZUCJ010000031.1:0-14502 GCA_045639105.1 Methanosphaera sp. | reverse complement strand
TATAATTCTAAAATAATAAGAATTATTATAAAAGAATATGACTTAAAGAAAGTTATGTGTATCTAAATTTTTTTATAAAAAGCAAAACTTGTTTTATTTACCATAATACGACCTGACGGATTCTTTCAAACTTAATAGATTTTAACAATTTTTATTCGATAATTAGTAGGGGTACTAATTAAAATTCTAAACCCAACAATATTACAGCCAAACAATAAGAAGAAATGCTGTAAATTTTAATCAAACTAATACAATTCATAAAAAAAATAAAAGGAGATAATGATATAATGGCAAAAGCAAGAAGACGAGTACGTGACACCTGGAAAGAAAAAGTATGGTATGAAATTTTAGCACCTACAGACTTTAAAGAAGCAAGTTTAGGAACAAGCCCAGCTAGAGAACCTGAAATGTTAGTTGGACGTAAAATCGAAACATCAATGCGTGAAATTACTGGAGACTTCAGCAGACAATACGTTAAATTATTCTTTGAAGTTGATCATGTAAGCGGTGAAAAAGCATACACCAAATTCACAGGACACAAAGTAACCACAGACTACACCCGTAGTATGATTAGAAGAGGAACAAGCCGTATTGATTCAATAACAGACGCAACCACAAAAGACGGCGAAAAACTCAATGTACATATGTTAGCAATTACCGTAAAAAGAGCAAAATCATCACAACAAAAACTCATCAGAGAAACAATGACAAGAATGATTGTTGAAAATGCAGCAGAAAAAACATTAGATGAACTTGTAAACGAAATCATCACAGGTAAATTTGCTTCAAACATATACCACGAAGCTAAAAAAATCTATCCGCTCAAAAAAGTTGAAACCATCAAAACAAAAGTATTAAAATAAGTGTTCAACAACAGAATGGATATTAAAAAATTCTTGACCCCCCTCCACTTTTCTTTATTTTTTATCAAAAGATATTATACTAATAAACCACAAAAATTACTATATGATACAATTAATATTCCTCATAATTTGTGTAATATTCGGAATCATAGTCTACCTTACAGGTGCACTTGATTTACTAGGCTCATCTTTTGTTACAATTATTGGGATGTTTATAGTTATAACACGAGGATTTAATTGGTTAGCAATACTATTACTATTTCTATTCTTAGGATCCATATTTACCAAATTTAAATCAGATTATAAAAGAAGAATAGGCTTAAAACACGAACAACGTACGGTAAAAAATGTTGTATCAAATGGAATAGTACCAGTAGTAATGGCCTTATTTGGAAACTATGCTGGATTTATAGGTGCTATAGCTACCGCCACGGCTGATACCATGGCAAGTGAAATAGGAGTTCTTAGCAAACCCATATTAATAACCAGCAGAGAACATGTGAAGCCAGGTACTGATGGAGGGATATCAATACTTGGAACTTCGGCAGGTTTAATCGGAGCTTTAATAATAGGATTAGCAGCTTATTTAATAAATGTATCTCCAGAACTTACCCACAGCTTACTAATAGCACTGTTTGCCGGAATGATTGGTTGTTTTGCAGACAGTCTTTTAGGTGCAACACTAGAACGTAGTGGGCTTTTTAATAATGAGCATGTTAACCTATCTGCCACAATAATTGGAGCATTAGTTGGTATCATTATAATAAGTATTGGAGCATGAAAAAAATGAAAGGAATTATATTTGTAATTGATGGAATGGGTGATCGCCCAGTTAAAGAATTAGATGATAAAACACCCTTAGAGGCTGCAAACACACCATACATGAACAAAATGGTTGAAGAAGGTATAACAGGAATTATGGACACAATCAGACCAGGTGTAAGACCAGGTAGTGATACAGCACACCTAACTTTATTAGGATATGACCCATACGAAGTATATACGGGACGTGGACCATTTGAAGCAGCAGGAATTCATGTAGAAGTGAAACCGGGCGATATTGCATTCAGATGTAATTTTGCTACAGCAGAAGAAGACCTTACAGTTATTGATAGACGTGCAGGTAGAATTAGCAGCGGTACTGATAAAATCGCAGAAACCATTAATCAAATGAAACTTGATGACAATGTTGAAATAATATTCAAAGAATCTGATGCACATAGAGGAGTATTAGTTCTAAGAGGAAAAGGTTTATCAGACAAGATAACAGATGCAGACCCAAAACATGAAGGCAACAAACCAAAAACTGTTAAAGCAACAGATGATTCAGAAGAAGCAAAATACACTGCAGAACTTGTTAACAAATTCGTAGAACAATCATATGAAATGTTAAAAGAACACCCAGTTAACCTAGAAAGAATTGAAGAAGGCAAAAATCCGGCAAACATAGTTCTTCCTAGAGGTGGAGGAGAAGTACCTACAGTTGAATCATTTGAAAACAAATACGGCCTTAAAGGAGTTTGTGTTGCAGAAACAGGAATCATTAAAGGTATTGCTAAAATTGCAGGAATGGACATAGTTGATATTCCTGGCGCTACCGGTGGAATCACCACAGACCTAGAAAGTGTACGTGATTACATCGTAAAATATGCTAAAGATGAAAGCTATGACTTCATGCTTGTAAATGTTGATGGTGCAGATGAATGTGGTCACGATGGAGCAGCATTTGATAAAAGAGATTTCATAGAAAAAATAGATGCTCTCATCATGAAAGAACTCTACGACATCGATGATATTGTATTATTTGTTACTGCAGACCACTCAACACCAGTAGGTGTAATGGACCATACAGGAGATCCAGTACCAGTATTTATTAAAGCAGACGGATTACGTGTAGACGACATTACCGAATATGGTGAAAGACAAGCAGCAAAAGGTGGATTATGTCGTATAAGAGGTACTGATGTGATGTACATCATAAGAGACCTTATGAACGTAATCAGTAAATTCGGAGCATAAAAAAATATTATCTCCCACTTAACCCCCATTAATTTTAATTAATTGAGATTATTTTTATTAATATTTGCAAGACATGTTACTAAAGGAGAATGAACATACATGACAGAGAAGATACCGAAATTATTTGGAACATCAGGTATAAGAGGGGAATACCAGAAAGAAGTAACACCCGAATTAGCATTGGATGTTGCAAGAGCATTAGCCAAATACATTGGTGGAAAAGGTAAAAAAGTAGTTATTGGACGTGACACCAGAACAACAGGAAAGCTTCTGGAAAACGTGATGTCTGCAGGACTACAGGAATGTGGATGTGATGTCCTTTTATTAGGCATGGTTCCCACACCAACAGTAGGATATGCAACACTAAAAAAAGGTGCGGATGCAGGTATCATGATTACCGCTTCACACAATCCATCAAAATACAATGGTATTAAATTATGGAATGCTGATGGGCTTGCATACAAACAGGGACAAGAACGAGAAATTGAAAGAATAGTCTATGAAAAAACATTTGATAAAGTCGGATGGGATGAAATAGGTAAAGAATATGATATCAGTTCATTCAAAGACGAATATGTTGATGCTATAATAAAAATTTCCGGAATAGACCCTTCAAAACCATTGAAAGTAGTTGTTGATTGTGCCAGTGGTGCAGGCAGTGAATTATCACCTGAAGCATTAAGACGTGCAGGAATGAATGTTATAACATTAAATGCTCAACCGGACGGTTTTTTCCCAGGACGTAATCCTGAACCAAACAGCGCTAATTTACAAGAACTTATGAAAACTGTGAAAATCATTGGAGCAGATATCGGCATTGCACACGATGGTGATGCAGATAGAATGATTGCCGTCGATGAAAACGGTAATTTATCAGACTTTGATAAGTTATTAACTGTGATGGCTAAGGAATTTGGCGGAACTGTTGTTACAACTGTCGATGCATCCGCATGTCTTGATACTGAAATGAAAAAAATGAATGGAAACGTACTTAGAACACCTGTTGGAGATGTTCATGTAGCCGAATCAATTAATGAAAATGATGCTACCTTTGGTGGTGAACCTTCAGGCACATGGTTACATCCTGATTTTTGTATGTGTCCCGATGGGTTATTGTCAGGTTTAAGAATAGTTAAATGTGTTCAAGACCATGGAAAATTATCCGAACAACTTAATGCTATCGAAAGTTATCCTACCATAAGAGAAAAAGTAACATGTCCTAATGATAAAAAGGAACCTGTCATGGAATGTGTTGAAGCTTCATTTTCTGAACAATTCGATGACATCGAGGAAATTCTTACAATTGACGGGGTTAGACTATCCTTTACCGATGGCAGTTGGGTTTTAATAAGGCCTTCAGGTACTGAACCTTATGTGAGAATTACGGCCGAAGGTAAAACACAGGAACATTTAGACAAAATCGAAGAAATATCCAAAGATTTCCTTGCAAAATTAATTTAGAATAGATCAACTACAATCACCCCCACATTTACCCTTCAAAAAACAATCATATTTAGTCAGATATTGCTCTTTTTTCATGAAAAACTAATTTTACAAATATTTTATTGATGAATAATTATTATTTAAAAAATAAATATATCCAACTATAAAAATAATAGTAATAAAATAATGATATTTTAGGTGATTACTAATGAAGGCAGTTATACTAACAGCTGGTGAAGGAACTCGTATGCGTCCTTTAACGACAACAAGACCAAAAACTATGTTAATTACTGGTGGAAAACCATTAATACAATATAATATTGAATCTTTAAGAGATGCAGGTATAAAAGAGATCACCTTAGTTGTAGGGTACAAAAAGGAAGTTATTCAAGATTACTTTGGAGATGGAAGTGACTTTGGTGTAAGCATCAATTATGCAGTTCAGGATGGACAGTTAGGTACTGCCCATGCTATAGGAAGTGCCGAGGAGTTTATTGATGAAAGTTTTATCGTGCTTAATGGGGATATTATCGTAAGTTATGACCTTATCCGTAATTTAATCGAAAAATATGCTACCCGTACAAGTAATGATGTGAAATCCGTTCTTACATTGATTGAAGTTGATGATCCATCAAGTTATGGTATTGTTTCTACAATGAACGATAAAATTGTTGAAATTATTGAAAAACCTTCACTAGAGGAAGCTCCAAGTAACTTAGCTAATGCAGGTATTTATTTGTTCGGAATAGAAATATTTGATGCAATTCGTGAAACGCAACTATCCGAACGTGGAGAATACGAAATTACTGATTCTTTAGCCATTGAACTTGAAAAAGGATATGAAATTTTAGGTCTTATCTCTCGTGAGCCTTGGATGGATGTTGGTAGACCTTGGGAATTACTTAAATGTAATGCCGATTTTCTTGAGAAAATGGAAGACGATATTCAGGGTGAGATTGAAGAGAACGTTACTATCCATGGTCCTGTTCATTTAGGTAAAAATAGTATTATTCGTAGTGGTTGTTACATTCAAGGTCCTGTCTTTATTGGTGATAATTGTGATGTTGGACCTAACACTTATCTTAGACCTAATTCCTGCCTTTGTAACAATGTTGGTGTAGGTAATGCCGTTGAAATTAAAAATAGTATTATTATGGATGGCACTAACGTAAGTCACCTTTCTTATGTTGGGGATTCTGTTATTGGAGTTAAGTGTAATTTAGGAGCCGGTACCAACCTTGCCAACCTTAGATTTGATGATAAGCACGTGAAAGTTACTGTTAAAGGTGAAAGAGTTGATTCAGGTTTAAGAAAATTAGGTGCCATCTTTGGTGACGGCGTTAAAACTGGAATTAACACCAGCGTAAATCCCGGAGTAAAAATTGGTAACGGTTCTTTCATCAATGCCGGATGTGTTATCTATCAGGACATAGACTCCTTTTCATTAGTGACAACCGAAACCAACCTAATAGTTAAAAAATTAAAAGATGATGACGAATAATCTTTTTTTAATACCTTTTTTTGTTTTTAATGCTTTAACCATTGTATTTTAAAATTAATGCTCGAAGATTGAGCTTTTTTCAATTATAATTGTTTTAACTTCTTTTCTTAAATTATTGTTAATATGTTAATTATCATTAATTGTGATGTCATATTGTAAATTAAATTATTTTTAGACAAATATCATGGAATATTAGGTAGTACATATTCCGGAATTATGAAAAGTGTACTATTTCTTGGATATATGCGAAATATATAACAATAAATAGTCACATATTCAATAGATAGTATGAAATATATTTCCGATTAAGAAATTAATCATATTGAAGCCTATATCAAAATAATATATATCAGATAATCCATAAATTATCTTACAAAGGCTAATTACTTAAAAAGCTATAGAACACAATAGGTGATTTAATTGAGTAAAACCATTACTATATCCCCAACATCAAGACAGGAGGGACATGCAACTTTATCATTAGAAGTTGACGATGCAGGAATAGTAACAACTGGACGTTATTACAGTATAACACCAGTACGTGGAATAGAAAAAATGGTCATAGGAAAAAGACCCGAATCTGCTCCAGTAATCGTCCAAAGAATATGTGGAGTATGTCCTGTTACACATACATTAGCTTCAGTAGAGGCTATTGATGACTCATTAAAAATAGAAATACCGAAAACAGCAAAAATACTCAGAGAAATGTGTTTAAATGCACATATGGTTAACAGTCATGCAATACATCATTTTTTAGTTGCACCAGACTTCGTACCATCTGAAGATTACAAACAAGTAGTTAAAAACGTGTCCGAAATAAGAAAACAAGCACAATACGTTGAAGACGTTATTGGCGGTGAAGGAATACACCCATCCGACATAAGAATAGGCGGAATGGCACATAACATTACAAAAAATACAAAAAACAAAATAAAAACCAGAATAAATGGAATAATGAAATTACTTGAACAGCACGTAGAACAAATTGCAGGCTATGTTGAAGCTAAAGATTTCCCTGAAGACTTAGGAAAACATGCACAACCGGTACTGGCAACAAGCAACACATATGGATCACGACAAAACATTTCATTACAAAGTATCGATGAAATTATGCCAAATTCATGGTATGAAGATAAATACACTCCACAAGAAGATGAAGAATTTGCTGATGAAACCAGAAAAGTAGCAAGAAAAATAGGAAAACAGGCCTGTTCACAAATACCATTATACGATAGTACACCCGTAGAGACTGGACCTAGAGCAAGAGCAAACAAATACAGAAAATATAAGGAAGTTGGAGTTAAAGCACAACACATTGCAAGAGCAAATGAGATGATAAATTCAGCAGAACGCATACTGGAATTGGTGGACAAAATTGATCCGTCAGCACAGACAATGGCAAAATACTCCCTTGAAGGAACAGACCGTTTAGGTGTTGGAGTAATTGAAGGGCCAAGAGGAACAAACCTACATACAGCCAAAATTTCCCAAGACGGATTTATAACTGACTACAACTGTATTGTACCAACAACCTGGAACATTCCAACAATGGGTATGGCTACCGAAGGAAACCATTATAAATATGCTCCCGACGTAATACGAGCTTACGATCCATGTTTATCATGTGCTACCCATGTGGTTGTTGTAGATGATGAAAGCAGAGAAGTACTTGAAGATGATATGGTTCAATTATAAATGAAGGGATTGAATGTCATATTCTCATGAAAATTTAATTGTTGGTTGTGGAAACACACTCTATGGTGATGACGGATTTGGTCCCGAAGTTATAAGTTATATAAAAGAGAACAATATAGAATTTCCGGGTGACACGTGCGTAATAGATGGAGCAACAAGTGCACCTCACTATATATTCACTTTACCTGAAGAAAAATGGAAGAATATAATTATAATTGATATTGCTTTAATGAATGAAGAAGTTGGCAGCATTAAAGTTTTAGACCTGGATCAGATTCATGAAAAAGAAAGATACATGGATGTTCATGGATTATCAGCCACTTACCCATTACATGACTTAAAAGATAAGGTTAACATTAAATTGATTGTAATTCAACCAGAAAATATACCGCTAGAAATGGAAATGGGACTGAGTAAGACGTTGAAAGATAAAATTCCACAAACAATAGATAAAACGATAGAAGTGTTAAGTTCTATGTTGAATAAATGAGCAAAAATATTATGATAATTGGAGAAGGTGAGTACCTTGTTTGAAAAACTAAAAAGTATGTTAAAATCCGAAGAGGATAATTCAACCAAATCCCCCGTAAATTCCATGAAAAAATCGGGAGATAAATTAAAAATTGGATATATCCATCTTTCAGGATGTACTGGTGATTTAATGAGTTTTACTGAAAATTATGACGAGTTAGCAGACTTGCTTGATGCAGTAGACATTGTTTATGGACAAACATTAGTAGATTGCTGGCAAATGCCTGAGATGGACATAGTATTAATCGAAGGATCAGTATGTCTTGAAGACAAACATTCCGTCAAAGAACTCAAGGAAGCCAGAGAAAAATCAAAACTGCTGGTGGCATTGGGTTCCTGTGCATGTACTGGCGGATTTACTGTTTATGCTAAGGGAGGTCAAAAAGCACAACCTCAACATTCATCATTTTTAGCATTGCAACACCTGGTTAAAGTTGACATGGCACTGCCGGGATGTCCACCATCACCCCAAATAATTAAGAAGGTAATACTGGCTGCAGTGAATAATGATTTTGACTATCTTGCACCGTTTATGCAATTTACTGAAAATAAAGATGCATGTGGTTGTGACTTACAAAAAAGAATCATCAATCAATCCATTTGTATTGGATGTGGAGCATGTGCAGCTGCTTGTCCTACAAGAGCAATGACCATGAAGGATGGAAGACCATCATTCAACTGTGATAGATGTGTAAAATGTGGTTTGTGCTACTATCAATGTACGCGTAGTTGGTGGCCAATAGACCAAATTAAAAAAGAGATGGGATTGGAATAAGGAGGCAATTAACATGATACAAGATTCAGTTCTAGGACCTCATCAAGAAATTATAACGGCTAGAGCAACCGATAAGAAGATATTGAATAAGGCACAGGATGGGGGTATCATAACTGCATTACTCGTATATGCATTAGAAAAGAACATTATTGATGGTACCATCATAGCCGGAGAAGGAAATGAACCATGGAAACCAGAACCTGCAGTGGCTACAACCAAAAAGGAAATTCTTAAAAGTTCAGGTACAAAATATACAATGTGTCCAAATCTTGCAATGATAAAAGAAGCTACACGTAGTTATGGTCTTGAAAAGATAGGAACTGTTGGAACTCCATGCCAAATAATGGGAATTCGTAAAATGCAAGCATATCCTATGGGATTAAGACACGTTACCGATAAAATTGCTTTAATAGCAGGTATTTATTGTATGGAAAACTTCCCTTATGATTCCTTAAAGGCATTCATACAAGATAAAGCCGGAACTACTCCATCCAAAGTTACTAAGATGGATATTTCAAAGGGTAAACTGTTTATCAGAACATCTGATGATGTAACCGCTATTCCTATAAAGGAAACTCATGGATATGAACAAAGTGGATGTCAGTATTGTATGGATTATGTGGCGGAATTATCCGATTTTTCATGCGGATCTGTTGGTGCTAAAGACGGATGGTCAACTGTCATCAAACGTACTGATGTTGGTTCTTCACTCATTGATAGTGCTATTGAAGATGGTGTTCTTGAAGTTGTTGAAACTGATGAGGGTAAATTTGGTTTAGAAATGCTTAGAAAATTAGCAACCAATAAGAAGAAAAAACGACAAAAGAATATTGATAAAGCGTTAGATATTGGATTGGAAGTTCCATTTACCAGATCTAATCTTAAAGAAGACATTCTGGAAAACAAATAACCTTCTTTTTTTCTCTTTTTTTTATTTGATTATTATGACTTATTTAATCATTCCCCTTTACTCCAAAACAGATAACATTGTTAATTATATATAATTTAAATGATATATGTAAGATTAACAAGAGCAATCTTATTAATTTAAAAACAGGAAACATAATATATGAGTTATAGAACAAGAAGAGTTTTATTCAGTGCACCCCTTTTTGCAGTTTTTCAATTCTTTTTATTGAAATATGTTTTTTCATTGTTTGGCACAATAAATGACGTTTATTTGCTATTCATTGTATTTTTATTAGTATTATTACAAACCATGCCAATGTTTTTTGAAGAAAATAAATCAACAAAGCTTGGTCGTTTATTTTCAACAATATTTGGAGTTTGGGAATGGTTTTTAGTGATGTTGTTAATAGATTCGGCTTTAATCTTCATCATTGGTAGTTTTACCATAATTCCTGCCGAAATAATATTTTCTTCACTGATATTAATAGTACTAATTGGAATTTATGCATATTACAATGCCCATAGAATTATAATAAAGGAGAAAACTTTGGAATTTGAGAATTTAGACAAAGAATATACCATTGCACACTTATCAGACATTCATTTTGGTTCTGTAAGACATGAACAAATTATCGAAGATATTGGTGAAAAATTAGGAAACTTATCCGATATCTGTGACCTGGTAATTATTTCGGGTGACCTTGCTGATGGTTCCTGCGTAGTACAAGAGAACGATTTCATGCCTTTGAAAAGTGTTGACGTGCCGATTATTTTTACTTCGGGCAATCATGATTATTATCCGGGATTAGAGAACGTTCATAAGGCCTGTGAGAATGCCGGAATTATAATCCTAGAAAATGAAGGGCTTGAATTTGAAGACTTGAACATTTATGGTTTAAGCTATAGTTTCAGTGACATTCCCATGCCATCTTATGAAGAGTTGAAAAGTTTTATTAAAGAAGACAAGATCAACATTATAAATTACCATATCCCTAATGGATGGGAAATTTTATCTGATTTAGGTTTTGACCTTCAATTATCCGGCCATACTCATGGAGGTCAATTTTATCCCATTACCCTTTTGGGTAATTTAATCTATGAAGGTCATAATATGGGATTGTTTGAGAAAATCTCCAAAAATAATAAAAAACATTACCTGCACGTTACAACAGGGGTTGGATCAATGGATATACCTATGAGATGGGGAACAAACTCCGAGATAGTATTGTTAAAATTAACAAATAAAAATAATTGAAAAAAAAACTTCAGATTAATTCCATACTTTCCAATAAAATGTTTTACAAATAATCACCCCCATTTTAAGTTTTCTGTTTGAATATATGCTTTTTGGATTAATTATTTCTACATTATAGTTATTGTTGATTGTTATTTTGTTTTATAATGCTTTTTAAAAATTTATTTCTTATTTAGGGAGATTTATGTTTTAAAAATATTTTTAGGTATACCTAAACATTTATATACTTTTAAGTACAACATTTAATTGACTAAGAAGTTTAGGTTATCCTAAAAAATTTAGCCATATGTTATAACATACTTCTAGTCAAAAAAATGAGTTAAAAAAAAGACGATAAAAACATTCTATTAAAAGAAAAAAAGAACTATTAATCCTACAATAAATAGTTAAAAAAATAAATCACCTATTAGAAAAACTTTTAAAGAAGAAGTCTGTAACTCACCACTCCTTATTAGAAAAAACATAATATAACTTGTAATAAAGACAAAGAAATAAGAAAACACTCAAAGACTCTTAAAAAACATCCTACAAGAGTCAAATATGAATTATTTTCTTTTTTACTATTATTCTATTTTTAAAAATTATTTTCAATTAAAAAATGATATTCTTTCAATTTTTCGTCACAAATCTTATAATTCGGAAATTCCTTTTTAATTATTTCAAAAAACTTGTCACTATGGTTTAAAACAATGATATGTGCCAGTTCATGATAAACAATATATTCCACCAACCTGTCCGGAAGAAAAGATAAATTTTTAGACAGGGTAACATTGCCCAGATTGCTGCAGCTACCCCATTTATAGACCGTATCCCTAAATTGAAGACGATTAACCTTAACGTTCAATATTTTCTCATATTTTTCGACATAAACACTGACCAAATCCCTTAACTCAGGTAATGTTCTTTGAACCAGATGCATATCCCTCGTAATATCAGACAATCTTTCCTTTTCCTCATTATACTCAACAATCTTCCTATAAATCCACCGGTCCTTTTTATGAATCGTTTCTTCAACATTTATCTTGGTTCTTTTTGGTAAAATGACGAGTAATTTTCCTCTCTTTAATTCATATCGTATGTACTTAACTTTACGATACTCCACGGAATATTCTACTTCAATATCATTTATTTTAATTTTATGTGATTGTGCATTTTTCATAATTATCCAACTATTATATTATTATTGTTACATGACTAATAATGATTTTTGAATTTACCCCACATTATAGGAATAAAAAAAATAATAAGAAAACAAAAGCATATATTATAAATAATCACATTTTTTTTATAAATATGGAAAGTAAATGGGGAATATATTATGAGTAATATTAAAGAAGTTGACGTGTTGGTTATAGGTGCTGGTCCTGCCGGTTCTATAGCTGCAAGAGAAGCCAGCAAAAATGGGGCCAAAACATTAATAATTGATAAAAAGTCAGAAATTGGAACTCCAAAAAGATGTGGTGAAGGTATTATGGATGGAGTTCTTGAAAAGGTAGGAATCAAAGCCGATGAACGATGGATTGCTCGCCACATAGATGGTGCAAGACTTGTGGCACCAGACAATACAAGTGCATGGTTTACTTCGGAAAATTTGGAAACACCGGCTACGGGAATTATACTGGAGCGTAAGGTATTTGATAAACATGTTACCATGGATGCCATACGCAGTGGTGCTGAAGTAATGATTAAAACAGAAGCCACGAATATAACAAGGGAAGAAGATTATTTGTTAGTGGATATTACCAGTTTTAATGGGGAATATGATCAGATTAAAGCAAAAATAGTTATTGGTGCCGATGGTCCTGAAGGTCGTGTATCCTCCTGGATGGGAATTAACACTAAAGTTCCACTTAGTGAAATGGAATCTGGGGCACAATATGAAATGACAAATCTTAAAATGGAAAAAAATAACACTATCGAATTTTACTTTGGAAGTGTAGCTCCCGGAGGTTATGCCTGGATTTTCCCTAAGGGTTATGATACTGCAAATGTAGGTATTGATGTTTCCGGAATTAAGGGAGAAAAAACTGCCCTTGAATATCTTGATGACTTTATTGCAAATAATGAGGAAACAAGGGATGGGCAAATTGTTGAAGTTAATGTTGGCGGAAATCCATTATGTGGAGTCTTTGATAAGATTATTGCCGATAACTTCATGCTTGTAGGTGATGCTGCCGGTTGTGTAAGTCCAATTACCGGCGGTGGAATTGACACCGGCCTTGAAAGTGGTATGATTGCCGGCCAGGTTGCTGCAAAAGCCATAAAAGAAGGTGACTTATCCGAGGATAATTTACAAGAATACGCCGATTATGTTAATGAAAACATTGGAAAGAAATTTAAGAAATTAATTACCGTTAGGGATTTCATATACAATCTTGAAGATGAAGACATGAACGAATACATAGGTGCTATTGCCAATGCAAACATCACTAAACTTTCTACAAAAGCTTTGCTTAAAGCTATGATTAAGGTTTCCCCTAGAAAATTATTAAAACTACGTAAGTTATTATAAACCTATTACTCTCCCATCTATTTTTTTTAAAGCAGTGATTTTAAACTAGCATGTATTCTATTAAATCATGATCTTCTATTTTATCCCTGTTTTCGGATTCCACCTTTTGGCCCAGGAGATTTAATGTTCTTAATCCCCACCTTAAATCGGCATAGTTTACCGCGTATTCGCTTATTCTCATTATTTGATTATCCTCTATAACTCCACGTTTAAATCCCATCTTACAACGATATTTTAATATGGAATACATTTCATCTATTGTGTAATCCTTGAATTCTATTTCATTACATTGAAGTACACTCTGAGCATTCTTTTCTAATGAGTATTTGAATGATATGTTATTTACTATGATTATTATTGCCATGTTAGAATGGTAAAATTCATTGGCCCTTAATAATTCATTTATTAATTTATTTGAATCGTGTTTTGGAAGATAATTCAAATCATCAATGACCAGTATAAAAGATTCCTCTTCTAGTTTTTCCATTATTTCTTCCTGAATAATTTCGGTACCAATGTTACTCTGTGGAATGTAACCAAACAACATTTTAAACATTTGAAAATAACATTTTCTTGTAGTGTTTTGAATATTACAGTTAATATAACACGTTTTTATATTAGTAAACTCTTCTATTTCCAGTAATGCATGTTTAATTACTGTTGTTTTTCCAGAACTTGAATTTCCCATTATTATAGTGTTTAAAACTTTGTTATTGGTTAATAATGGTTTTATATTAATTAAAATACTTCTTAATTCTTTATCCCTGCATTGTATTATTTCCGGAAAATAATCTATATTGAATATTTCCTGATTTTGAAATATTGAATTATCGTTATTGAGTATTTCTTCAAATATACTCATGTTCACCACCTATTCACCTTTTTTTATTTCAATCCAAGTTTAATTTTCCATATTGATTATTAGTAAAATATCTTATTTAAAAGAAACCGGGTCCTGATAACTACTAAATTATTTCGTTATACCCTAAAAAACTGACC
>JAZUCJ010000030.1:0-9059 GCA_045639105.1 Methanosphaera sp. | reverse complement strand
CTTGTTGATGCCGAAACTGGTGAAGCAATTCCAAACGCACCTGTTGACATAATTGTTAACGGTACAGTAGTTGGAAGTGGCGTAACAGACAGTGAAGGTAGAGTAACAATTCCTGTAGACTTACCTGTAGGAGAACATGACTTAACTGTTGTATTCCCAGGTAATGACAGATATGTTGCAACCAACACAAACGTTCCTATGACTGTGGATCCACGTCCAAGTCAAATCGATGCAGAAGTTGTAAACAGCACCGATGGCAATGTTACAATTGTTGCTACAGTAACAGATGCTGAAACTGGTGAAGCCGTACCAAACGGTCCAGTAGAAGTATATGTAAATGGTGTAGTTGTTGGCAGAGGTATCGTTGAAGATGGTAAAGTTACAATAGTTACTGATATTAGGGATGCAGGTAATTACACATTTGATGTAAAATATCTTGGTAATGAAAATTACACTGAAAGTGAAACTGATTTACCAGTAGAAGTAGAACCTAAAACCAGATTCGTTATTATTGGAGAATGGAAATTAGTTTGTATAAACGAAACTGAAGACGTAGTACCTGATGACAATAATCCTGGTGATAGAGTCAAACCTGTAGCTCCTGCTAAAAAACAATTCACTCCTAGAGCAAAATCAGTTAACAAATCCAAATATGCTAACTACAATAAGAATTCCAAATATAATAAATACAATAAAAACAACAGGTATAACAAACGTCCTTCCTGGAATAGACCAGATAGACACGTTAATCCTATACCTGTAATGACTAAAGCACAATATGTTTTATTCATTAAATTATATGCAGAGTTCTTAGAAGGAGACATGAGTTTCAGTGACTTTGTAGCAGTACTCAAACTTAACGGTGTAGAAATAGCCAGTACTAATGCATGGGATGAAAACGGAGAAATTACATTTACATATGATGATTTAAGTGAAGTTCCTGATTCAATTGAAATCCAAGACAACAGCGGACATTTCGAGGATTACAACAGTAATATCGAGAAAAACAATGCTCCAAGTAGTTCTGGTGAAATTGATAGTGGTGACATAAATGTAGAAACTAAAGCTCCATCAACATCATCTTCATCCTCATCCTCTTCATCTTCTGATTCAGCACCTGCTGTATCTGCTGAAGAGTAGGATTAATGATGTTGTAGAACTTTGATTCTACTTCCACAATTATTTTTTTGTGGAAATATATTATCATATGTTATTAAAAGGTTTCTAAGCACGTATAACTATTCAAAACATTATTATATGTTAGTCTTAATTATACTTTAAACTCAAATAAATAATCTCTTTTTTCTTTTCTTTTTTTTTTAAAAAAAAACATTTTTTTCATAAATTTATACTAAAAAAAATTAGTCTTATTCTATGGTATAAATATTTAATCTATTTTTTGAATTAAACTAATTATAAGTTTTATCCGTAAATTTTTAAACAATAACAATTATAAACTACTTTTAATTAAAATATAATATTAATGTTGTACACAATCTTAAAAAAGAGATAATGAAAGGTTATTAAAATGAACTTGGAAGAAACAATATACAAGCGTCAATCAATTCGAGCGTACAAAAATGAATCGTTGACAAATGATGAATTAGACGATTTGATAACATTCATAGAAAAAACAAGGGCATTAAACGATAATATCATATGGAGCTATGATATAGTTTCAAGCGATAAAATAAGAACACTGCTTAACTGGAGAGCACCCCATTATTTACTCCTTTTTTCTCAACAAAAGGAAAACTACAAACAAAACCTGGGATTCATATTTCAACAGGTGGATTTGTACCTGCAATCAAAGGGTATTGGAAGTTGCTGGCTGGGAATGATAAGTCCAAATAAGAAATACAGGATAATTGATGAGACACAGAAATTTATTATAGGCCTATCCTTTGGAAAGCCTGAAAAGGAGTTATACAGAAAAAATCTGGGAGAATTTAATAGAAAGAACATGTCACAAATAACGGACAGGGAGGATGAAAAACTGAAAGCTATACAGTATGCTCCATCAGCAACAAACAGTCAGCCATGGTATATTACACACAATACTGATGATTCATATAATATCTACAGACAGAAGCTGGGACTAATTAGGAGAAAAACTCTTGGAAGATGGAATGAATTGGACATTGGAATAGGATTGGCACATCTTTACGTTGAAAATAGGGACACATTTAACTATAGCATAAATCAGGATCACCTTGAACTAAAAAATTATATTTATGAGGGAAGATTTGAAATATGATAATCTGAAAAATATGTCATCTCGGATTTTATTGAAAAAAATGTGTTATGATTAATAATTTTTATTCATTTTTCCATAATTAAATTAATCTTGGGATACATATATTATAATTAGTTGAAATAATAGGAATGGATAATTATGGATTTGAGAGCAGGACGTTTTGATGGACAAATGACTGATGATGCAGCAGCATTTTCATCAAGTATTGAATTTGATAAAAGACTTTTCAATGCGGATATAAAATGTAACCGAGCACATACCACAATGCTCATAGAACAAGACATTATTCCGGAAGTATCTGGTAAAAAGATATTGGATGCACTTGATAAGCTTGAAAAGGAAGGTTTGGATGCATTGGATTTAAATCCTTCATTTGAGGACATTCACATGGCCCTTGAGGATTATGTGACCAAGGAAATTGGTTCTGAAGCTGGATTTATGCATACGGGTAAAAGTAGGAATGACCAGGTATGTACCGATGTAAGATTAACATTGAAGTGGGAAATAGAAAGGACAGTGGAAAACATTAAAGCATTCATAGAAACGATTGTGGCAATGGCAAAAGAGAATACTGACACCTTGTTTATTGCATATACTCACCTTCAACATGCACAGCCAACAACCTTTGCACATCATTTGATGGCATATGCTAACGAATTAAGAAGGGATTGTGAAAGGTTTATGGACACATATAAACGTGTTGACATGAATCCTTTGGGATCAGCGGCATTAACCACCACAGGTTTTCCTATAAACAGGCAAAGAACAACGGAATTACTGGGCTTTTCAAAGGTTATGGATAATTCTATTGACGGCGTAAGTAGCAGGGACTTTGCTGCAGAAACGGTATTTGATTATGCAATGCTTTCAACCACACTTGGTAAAATATCCGAGGAAATTGTAATATGGAGTACCTACGAGTTTAGAATGGTGGAATGTTCCAATCAGTATTCATCCACATCATCAATTATGCCACAAAAGAAAAATCCGGATATTGCAGAATTGGCAAGAGGTAAAAGTACAATAGCATATGGAGAGCTTATGACAATATTGTCCATGATAAAGGGTATTCCCCACAGTTATAATAGGGATTTGCAGGAAGTTTCACCACACTTGTGGAACGCTATAGACAATACTAATGACATCCTGGGAATTGTTCATGGAATGCTCGCTACATTAACCGTAAATAAGCAAAGAACAGAAGAACTTGCAGGTGCAAACTTCGCTACCGCCACGGAATTAGCTGACGTTATGGTCAGAGAAAAAAATCTTCCATTCCGTACGGCTCATCAGATTGTGGGTAGAATCGTTTCGGATGCTATTAGTGAAGGAATTAATACATCAGAAATAGATAATGATTATGTGGATAGGGTTAGTGTTGAAATAACTGGCGAAAAACTAGGGTTGGGTGAAAAGTTGGTTAGACAGGCACTTGATCCACTATTGAATGTTAAAAGCAGGACTGTTAAGGGTGGATGTGCACCAAGTGCAGTTAACGAATCCATTGAAATCATGGAAAGTTTTTTAAATGAGTAGTAATTATACATTAAAATAGTATTACAATGAAATGATTTTTTTAAACTATAGGAGATTTGAAAAAAAATGTTTGAAGAAAAAGAAGATGTTTATTATGTTATAGCAATTGTTGTTGGGATTCTGGTAATTGTTTATCCAAATCTTGTTGCATACATACTAGGTTTGTTCCTAATATTTTATGGAGCACTGATGATAATCAAATAGTTCTTATTAATTCAAGAGCTTCCCCAGGCTCAAGTATGCCCGCTCTTGTCTCTCTTAAAACCCTTTGTATTGAAAAAGGCCTGTATTGTGGATATTTTTTATGAACCTCAACAATCAGTGGACATCCATATCCTTTAACTTTTTTTACATCATATTCTGTAATAATATTCTTTACTTCTGTTTTTTCCATTCTAAATAGTGCCGGAAGATTTATTCGAATTTTATTGTTGTTTAGAACTATTGATTGTGAACCTGTTGAGAGCAAGTCCCCAAAAATCATCACAGCATAACCGTATTCTTCAAGTTTTTCTTCAATTTTGCCATGAATATTTTTAGAACAACGTCCACAGGGATGAATTTTGCCATTTAACGCATCATTAATTATCTCGCTCATATCCGTTTTAACGTATTGGTGGCCGACGTTAATTCGATTACATAGGTTGTCAATGTTAAATCTGAACTGTTTTGGAAGAACTATTGTTCCAGGATCTACCGTCACAGCCTTTACGTTAAAACCCAATGATTTTGCAAGTACTGTGGAGAAGCTGCTGTCTACGCCACCAGATAATGCTACTAGAACATTTGCATTTTCGTATGCCTTTGTGTTAACGTTTTCTGCCACGTATTTTTCTACAATAGTATTGTTGTATGGTGCTTCCTTTTTTTGTTTAAGAAGAAAATACATGTTATTAAATGCTTCAACATAATTTGATGGTATTTTTTCTTCATCCAATAGTTTTTTCACGTGTTTTACTGATAGTTGCAACTGGTATTCTTTTAGAATTATGTCTGTATAGCTGATTACATGAATTGATTTCAGGGATAGTTTTTCTCGTAGTTTTCCAACAACCCATCCTCCTTTTCCAATGACAATTGATTTTTCGGGCCTGTCCGGAGTTATGATGGTTAATTCATTGTCATGAAAGTACATGTCTTTGATTTCTGGCTCCACATATTCATGACCTATTTCTTCCCGGATATTTATTATTTCTTCAATAATTTCCTCTTTTGTGTACATTTAATTCCTCTCGTATATTTTTATTCGTACTTCCTTGTTGTTGTCATAGATGCAATGGTATCCTGTTATGTTTGTTGTGTTGCTTGTTGAATCTATGTAATATTTTGCATTAATCGAGTCTAGTTTGTCTATTAAGCTTTCGTTGTTTGCTTCAAGGACTCTTGGGATTGTCGTGTAAACATATTTTTTTAAATACCAGCTGAATACCACTCCCCTGTCTGAGGACAGGTTATGATTATTGTAGTTGCCGTCATATTCTTCAAGCCAGTTTGCTGCTTGTTTTTCTTCGTGGGTATGCTGGTTTTCGTGTGTTATTGAGTTTATGTAACTTGCATTTACGGGTATCATGAGAATTAACAGTATTAGTAGTGCTATGATAACTTTTTTCTTTTCTTTTAGAATGTACTGGACTGATGCTGCTATAAGGTATGTGAATGGTACCAGTATTGGAATAATGTAACGGTCAACTTTTACCGGATGATAGGAATGCATAATAATATAAATTCCCAACCATAATAACATAAGATAATCCATCTGGTTATCTTTATCTGGAAGCCATTTATAATATAATAGCATGATTATGAAAAACAATAATTCCGTGAACATATAAGATATATGAGTATAACTAATTATCATTAAAAGTGACAATATTATAATCAGGGACACTTTCAAACTCTTATTATTTATCCTATCCTCCCCACCTTTTACAAGCCTTGACAAAAATTTTAAAATATATGCCCCAACCAGTATGATAAAAACGTAGGATAATGGTGTTGGGGAGTTATCACTAGTAGAAAGACTGCTAAAATACGCATCTGACACATTAAATGATGAAAGATACTCGGGTAAATTCTGCAGATAATAGAAAGGATTTAACTCATAACCCACATTAACACTACTAACCTGGCTGCTGCTGGAAACCTCCAGAAACTGGTTAATAAATGGTATAGTGCCCATAAAAGCCATATATACTGCACATATCACAGCAACGCCAATCAAAACATAAACTACAAAAGGCACCACTTTCTTAACGCTTAACTGTTTTTTAAACTCATCAAAGTTCACCAGAATATAATATGCCATGACAATTAAAATAAAACCCTCGGTAAATCTTGTGAAAAATGCTAAAACAAAGAACAAAAACGCAAGATAATAATATTTAAAGTCTTTACGTAATCCCCAAACGGTAAACAACAAGGCCCATACAGCAAAACATAGGGCTGGAACATCAGTAGCACCGGTCAGGGCCCATGTAACAATCAATGAAAGCATTGAAAAAATCAAACTAGCAAGTAATGATATTTCACAATCAAATCTTTCATTAAACAACAGGTACGTTCCAATAACTAAAAAAACAAAAAGAATCCCTGAAACAATAAACAGTGATGATTCACCAACAAAACCTAAACTGAAGACAATAGATGTTAAAAGAGATAATACAGGGGGAACACTTAACTGGCTGCCAATGTTATGTCCCGAAAAAAGCATGGCATTTGCCAAGTAAATGAATATGTCCCAATAACTGATGCTGCGAATAACCTGTGAATAAAATAAAATACCGGTATAAATTAGCATAATCACTGTTAATAAGGATAATAATTTATCATCTCTTGAAATGTTGCCTAAATCAAACATCATAATCACTAAACCCTGTAAATCTATTTATCTCTTCTTTAAGCTCTCTTTGATAATCTTCTGTAAATACATAGTCGTATCCGTACTCAGCCACGTACTTGTTTTTATAAATCTGCACGGTATCAAAGCCGTCTAACTTAATCATTCCCGGATAATCCACTTTTTCTGCATTGGTAGCATCAATATAGTATGTAGCGGCCTGATGAGTACTGTTTCTTGTTAATATTTCTTCCGCAAATTTCGTCTGATAATAATAATCCGTAGTGTTAGGAACACCTCTTTGACAGTAAATATTCATATACCAACTAACGGCAGGCCAATTATCGGAGTAACATAATGTGGAATTGTTAATGTTTTCATGCTCAAGCATCCATTCACAAGCTTCTCCTATATCATCATAATCATTATCGGTAGGAATTACACTAACAAAGAAAAGGGTGTTTGCCAGCAATCCGACTATTATGACTGCAGTAAGTATCCGTGAAATATGATACCTCCTTAATGGGCGGATGTCATCCATTTTTTCTAAAATCCAGTCCAATGTATATGTAATAAAGTATGCAATAAATGGCAGTACAGTTATGAAGTAACGATCATTTTTCGTAAATAATATTGATTGAAATACCAGGTAAATTACAAGCAAGGAAATCATCAACAATTCATAGTCCAAGTGTTCAATTTCATAATCACCTAAACTAGTCCAAATAAGGTATAATGATGCTAAAAACATTATGTTGCTGATGATGTATGACACACTTCCCAGACTGGTTAAGAACAATGCCAACAGCAGGAAACTTGCCAGTATCAGTATTTTGGATTTCTTGGAAAAAGTTAATCCGCTACCTTTTACACCTTTAACAACTTTATATACTATCAGTACAAATGCAAACACAAACAATGTTATGTAGATATAGGATATTATTGAAGGTATGTTTCCCATTGGATTAACTATCGCATTAAATGTGGTTACATTAGGAACATAACTAATCAGGTAGTTGGGGATGTGATTGACATAATACCAGCTATCTGGTAGAAATCCTGAATCCATGACCACAGTGTTTGAAACGGTTCCACTAAACTGTCCAAGAAAAGGAAACGGCGTTCCAAGATGTATGTAGAACTGGTATAAAAACCAGCTGATGCTTATAACTCCGAGTATTCCACCAACAATTATGTGTAAAAATTCCTTTAAGTCGATTTTTTTTATCAGCCAATAGAATAATATTGAAAATATCATTACTCCTGCAGTATATCTTGATAAGAAGGCATATGCGGCTATGGGCAGTGCAATAAAATATATTTTATTGTTATACCTGTGTGATATTAATACTAGGTATATTGTCAGTAATGTTCCGGTTACTCCTATGATATCGTTTCCACCGATTGCAACCCATGAATAAAGTAGTGTGAATGTTGCATAAACAATACTTCCCAGTAAGCTGGTGTTTTGATTAAATTTAAGTCTAAGTAACAAATAGAAAGTTATTACTCCAATGATGTAAAACACTACATCAATATTAAATATTGCTTCCTGGTATGGATGTCCTGCTATTAGGAACATCTTTGAAAGAATCATGGGTAAAACAGGAGATATGCTTGGAACATCTCCCCAGCCCATTTTTGCAAAGTTTCTACCATTTTCTAAGTAAAGGTATGTGTCCCAGTTTCCAATTCCAACATGGTATTGTGCCAGTAATTTTGGAATGGAAATGATTAATAGAAAAATAGTAACAAAAGCAATGTAGTATAGATCCTTTTTGTTATCTGTGATAAAATTTTTAACAGAATTTATCATAGATTTTATCTCCCTTATAAAATTATTTTTTTCTTGTTATACTTAATTTTGTAAATTGTTAAAAATATACTTAAGTTAATAGGGCAGTATTGAAAAATGAAATAAAAAGGTAATTAGAAAAAGGTTAATTTTATTTTAAAAAATAAATTGTTCATGGTTAAATAATTAAATACGTTGTCATAAATGAAAATTTAACCAATAATAAAATAATAATTTGTTTTTAAAAGTTTCTGTTTTTTTAATCCTACATAACTAGAATTTTAATTTTATAGCTAATTGAACATCTGAAGCTTTTACTGTTTTTCTTCCTGAATGGGTTGCGATTTTTACAGCTTCTTCAGCAATTGCTTCACCTTGTTCTGTTAGAATTGTGGATAATTCAATTTTAGCATCTTTGGTTGCTCTAGGAGCACCACCATTTGATAAAATTCTGCCTATAGGTGCTATTGGTAAAGTTTCCATATTATCACTCCTATAGTTTTTAATATATTTTTGTAGTATTTATAAGTATTGTTTTATACATCCTAAATCTATTAAGTTTGTATTGGATTTTTTAAGACTTTATTAAATGTTATAAAAATAAAAATCATCATTTAATTAGTTTTAAAACATAA
>JAZUCJ010000029.1:0-1566 GCA_045639105.1 Methanosphaera sp. | reverse complement strand
AGAAAAGAAAAAAAGGAAAAGAGATTTTTTATTTGAGTTAAAAGTATAATTAAGACTAACTAATAACCTATGAATAACAAATAAGTTGAAAACAATGATTTCCTATGAAAATCCAAATATAGAATCGTCATAAAATTTTTCCACTTATTCTTCAGCTGCAGCTGCAGATTCAGCATTAGCTGCTGAATCAGAATTTGAAGCTGATGATTGAGCAGATGATTTAGATTCTACATTTATGTTTCCACTATCAATTTCACCAGAACTACTTGGAGCATTGTTTTTCTCGATATTACTGTTGTAATCCTCGAAATGTCCGCTGTTGTCTTGGATTTCAATTGAATCAGGAACTTCACTTAAATCATCATATGTTAAAGTGATAACACCGTTTTCATCCCATTCATTAGTGCTAATGATTTCTACACCGTTAAGTTTGAGTACTGCTACAAAGTCACTGAAACTCATATCTCCTTCTAAGACTTCAGCATATAATTTAATGAATAAAACATATTGTGCTTTAGTCATTGGAGGAATAATAGGTGAAACAGGCCTACTTGGTTTATTCCAGGAAGGACGTTTATTATACCTATTATGCTTATTATATTTATTATATTTTGAATTCTTATTGTAGTTAGCATATCTTGATTTGTTAACTGATTTTACTCTAGGAGTAAGTTTTTTAAGAGGAGCTACAGGTTTTACAACCTCATTGTCACCAGGAGTTACAGCAGGTACGTCATCATCCACAGTTACGTTTACACATACTAATTTCCATTCACCAATAATGATGATTTTAGGAGTGTTTTCAATGGATACGTTTGTGTCTGCTTTATTGTATACTGGGTTTTCAAGGAGTGTTGCATTAATGTCCGTTACACCAACACTAAGAGGTACGTTTTCAAATGTTGCAATTCCATCTTCATTGGTTATTGATTGAACTTTAGTACCATCAGGTAATGTGATCTCAATAGTAGCGTTTACAATAGGTTGTCCAGTTATACTGTCTATTGCCTTTATATCTACTACTGCTGTATTGCCTGTTTTATTTTGAACTGTTGGAGTAAGGTTTGCATTACGTTTTACAACGTTTACCGGTAATTTTTGTTCAAATGCTTTGTATGTATCGTCACCTGGGAAAGTAAGTGTTAACTCATTTTCACCTGCAGGTAAGTCAACAGGTAACTCAATTACGCCGTCCTCGTTAGTTTGTTTAGTGATAGTTGTACCATCAGGTAATGTTATAGTTATCGGTTTGTTAGCTAATTTTTCTCCTGTTTCTGAATCAACAAGAACTATTTCAATAGCTGTTTCACCAACAATGTTATTAATTACTTCAGGTTCAATTTGTGTAGGAATTGCTTCTACAATCATTGGAACAGTTGTGTTAACTGCATCGTATCTGTCATTTCCTTCGAATACTGCGGTAATGTCATGTTCTCCTACAGGTAAGTCTACAGGAATTGTTACTCTACCTTCACTGTCTGTTACGCCACTTCCAACTACTGTACCGTTAACAATTATGTCAACAGGTGCGTTTGGAATTGCTTCACCAGTTTCGGCATCAACAAG
>JAZUCJ010000028.1:0-11759 GCA_045639105.1 Methanosphaera sp. | reverse complement strand
TATTTTTTTTTGAATAGAAATTAATTTTCTCTTGGGTAACATTTTAAAACGTTTAAATCATTTTAATTAAATTAAAACACTAAAATTTTAAAAAATAGATTGATTTTAGCTTTAAGAGATTAGGACATAACAATTTCATATATAGAGAAGGAATAACCTGTCTTTAATTATGTAAAGGATTCCTGGAAGGTGAAAACATTACTCAACACATATTTTATATGTTGTATTCATTATAATAGAAAAAACGATGAGAAGCTATAATACGTTAATCATAAAAGCTTCCAATAAAAAAAAAAAGAAAAAAGAGTTGTCAATAACTCGGGTTTAAGTGTAATTATATGAGAAATGAATAATTAAATCATTTATTTACCATATAAATAATTCAAGATACCTATTATACCTAAGATGAATGTTGCTATATAACCTAAAACTGCAATTAAAGGCATGTCAAATAACATTGGTCCTCTGGTAATGGTCATCACTATTGAAGAACTCACTAAAAGTGCGGCAATAATTACAACCAATGAAAACTTGCTGACAATACGATCAAGTCTATCAATTTCAAACCTAAGTGTCATCTCTCCATCATTCATTTTATGAATGGCATTTGCCAATAGAGGAGGCAATGATTTAAGCATGTTTTTATAGTAGAGTAAACTACCCTTATTGTTCAATAATGTTTCCTTGAGGTTGGTTTTCTCCATTATTACCTGTTGGACTAACGGTTCGATTGAAGACATAATATCCACGTTAGGATCTAATGATGTGGCATCGGATTCTATCATGGAGATTCCCCTGGCCATTGAAACGAATTCGTTTGGAAGTATTACACCATAATCCTGCATAAGATTAAGTAATTTATTTAACGTATCATGTAATCCGTTTGAGTTTTCTGCAAAGTATCTGAAGAAGAGTTCGCGAAGTTCACGTTTTAAATTGGTGGTATCCATATCATATCTTATAATGCCCATGTACATGAACTGATTAATTAAACCATTAACATCCTTGTCCCCGAGTAACATTAACATGTCACAGAGATCTTTTCTGAAATCTTCATCAAGAATTCCAATAGATCCTATATCAAGATAGCATAAGACATTATCATCCAATATCATTATATTTCCGGCATGAGGGTCTGCATGGAAAAATCCGTCAATTAATACCTGTTTCATGAAAGAATCAACTGCATGTTTTGCCAGGAGCGGTTTGTCAAATTCTTCACTATCACTCTCAAACACATCATGTAATGGTGTACCGTCAATAAATTCCATCGTAAGAACTTTTGGAGTAGAATATTCCGGATATCCGATTGGAATATGTATGTTTTTATCTTCAGCGAAATTTGCTCCCAATTGTTTCATATTAATTAGTTCATTGGTAAAATCAAGTTCTATATGTATTGAATGGTCAAATTCCTCAATTATACCAGGCAAATTGTATTTTCTTAAGTCATCATTATACTTATGAATCTGGGATACAAGGTGTTTCATTATAGCTAAATCATATTCAAGTGAATCGGCTATGCCCTCTTTTTGTACTTTAACGGCAACTTTTTCGCCAGTAATTAATTTTGCTACATGAACCTGACCTATTGATGCGGTTGCAAGACTTTCCTCTGAAAATTCCTCAAACAATTCATCTATACTTCCATTTAGTTGTCCTTCAACTATTCTTTTTACTTCCTCATAGGTGATTGGAGGATTATTATCCTGTAACTTTTCAAATTCGGTTGCTATACGTTCACCCACCATATCCGGCCTTGAACTTAATAGTTGACCCAATTTAATAAAACTGGTTCCCAGTTCCTGAAACATTAACCTTAAATTAACGGGTAGTTCCGGATCCATTAGGATATTGTAATCATCATCTTTTGAAGGAATAATCTTTTCTTTCAGGGTTTTTGTTAATACTTTTCCAAAACCGTATTTTCGCAATGCTGCATTTATTTCGCGTACACGAATTTTCATTTCTTTATCCATTTCAATCACACCAGAAAATTTAGTTAATTATATTTAAGTCTATTATTATGATTATTTTTTTTTAAAAAGATATATAAAATTTTTTAAAAATAGAATAAAATGAATCTGTTATTCTATTATTCTTACTATTTTTGTTTAGAAGTTTTCGCGTTTTATACCTCATCAGTAAGTTCCTTTTTTTGTTTCGTCTTTGTCTAGCTTAAAATTCTTAAAATGATACTTGCTACTTCCGTTAAGTTAAAAAGTTCCAATATATTTGTCAGATTAAAACTTGAGAAGCCAAATTCCTTCAATATACCGGCAAAGTCCATGTTTCCGAAATTCAATTCAATTATTAGATTAGATAATTCCAGACGGGACAGGTCTAAGTCGGATAAATTCATCCCCGTTGCATTAAGGATTGCCGAATTTAAATTGGACATATCAATATTATCCATCAAGGTTTCCAAGTAAACGTTTGACAAGTCAACATCCGTTAAATTTAAACCGGATACGTCATCTTGTGAAAAATTGAATCCTGTTAAGTTAAGTGTGCTCTTACCGAATGTTTCGATGCCCGTATCTGAGTTATAGAAATCCGGGAAGTCCAAAGCAGATGCATCGAAATCCAATAAATTAATATTTGCTAAATTCAATACGATAGAATCAAGTGGAATCCTATAAGTCTGTCCATTAAATCCTAAATCCATCAAGTCTAAAATGTCGGATAAGTTTAAAAATGACAAGTCAAAACGTGATATGAAATCAGATATATCAATACCGGCAAAGTTAAAACCGCTTACTTTAAAGTCTTTGAAGTTTATTCCACTAATATTAAAATCTGGAACATTAAACTCATCGGATTCTAATCCACAAAAGAGTACATCAGAGATTAATGCATATGACTTTAAGTCAGATTCCTCTTTCATTGGAGATAATTTAACGTCAACGTCCTTCATATCCAAGTATTTGTCCTTAAAGTCAGTATAGTTTAAACTGGACATTGCAATGGATATTTCAAAATCCTTTGAATTTATATCCGGAATATCTATTTTTAAGTCAAGATCACTTAAATTCAATTCTTCAATACCATAATTTATTATTCTTAAACTTGGTAAGCTTACAGTAATATAAAGACTTGATGAATCCAAACCGGGCTTTATTGATAAATCCAAATCTGAAAAATCAAAACATCTTGTGCCGAACTCAGAATACTTTAATGTTGACATCAATATTGAAACGTCAAGACTGGACAAGTCAGCACTAGGCAATAATGAAAAGTCAAGACCTGTTAAGTTTAAGTTATACTTGTTAAAGTCAGTGATGTCTAAGTGGGACATGCTTGACTTTAAGTTAATGGTTTGTGGTTTTCTACAAGGGATAATATTTAAATCCAAATCAGAATACTCAAAAGCTGTTGTTTCATAGTCCGAATATTTTAAGTTTTCAGAATCTACTGATACCTTCAATGAATTTGAGTCTTCACCAAGTGTGATTACTAAATCAATACCGGTAGTGTCTATTTTTTTATCATCATCACTGATTATGTTCGTACTCCCCTTTTGTGAATCCGTTAAAGCATTATCCTCTAACCTTTTAAGATTATTATTGTTTGAGATTTCATCATTATTGTATTGTGATGTTTCATCAGGAGTACTTATGGAATCTTTGTCAAGTTCTTCATTATCACTTTCAAGTACTTCATTTGATGGTGTTGGCTCAACAAACTCCATCGTAAGAACTTTTGAGGTGCAATAATCAGAATATGCAATTGGAATATGTTTGCTTTCATCATTGGAATACTTAGCGGCCCTGTATTTCATATTCATTACTTCGTTGGTAAAGTCAAGATCCAAATGTATTCTATGGTCAAATAAGTCTATGATGCCCGGCAAATTATATTTTCTTAACTGGTCATCATATTTATGAATTCTAGATACAAGATCTTTCAATATAGTTATATCACGGTCAAGTAGATCAGCTACCCCCTCTTTTTGAACTTTTACGGCAACTTTCTCACCAGATATTAATTCGGCTTGATGAACTTGAGCTATTGATGAAGCATCAACACTTTCCTCAGAAAATTCTGCAAACAATTCATCTATACTTCCATCTAGTTCGCCTTCAACTATTGCTTTTACCTGTTCATAAGTGATGGGATTATTATCATCCTGTAACTTTTCAAATTCGCCTGCAATAGCATCACCCACCATATCCGGCCTTGAACTTAAAAATTGGCCTAATAGAATAAAACCTGTCCCCAATTCCTGAAACATTAACCTTAAATTAACCGGAAGTTCAGGATTTGACAAAAGATCATAGTCTTCACCTGTTGTAGATAGAATCTTTTCTTTTGTGGTTATATTCAATAATTTTCCAAAACCATATTTTCGCAATGCATCATTTATTTCACATTCACGATTTTTCATTTCCTTTTCCATTTAAATCACAGAGAAAATTTAGATTATTATAAGAATCGCCTTATGTTAAAATATTTTTTTTAGAAGATATTTAAAACTTTTCAAAAAAAAAGAAGGTAATGCTCTTAGCAAAAAGCATTTCATAAATTGTGGGAGTGAAATTTAATTATCATCATTTTAAATCGCCTTATATCATTAGAAAATTTATTTAACATCTTAAATATTAATATAATCAATCAAAGGCTATCAGAAAATAAAATAGGACATATCATATAAGTACATTATAATTTAGGATAAATATTAAGTGTAGAAAAAGTAAAAAAGGATAAAATATTAAAACAATGTTAAATCAGATTATTAAAAGCTATTTTTATTTCATATAAAAGTATTATTAAACCTTAAATACCACATCATCCTATATTAAATATCATAGTAAATTATTTTGGAGGGATAATGCCTTGAAGAAAAATAAATACGTGCTGCTATTTGCAATTGTAGTATTACTTCTTGTAGGAGTAGCCAGTGCAAGTGATGTAGAACTAAACGATACTACAGACACTATGGAAGCTTCCACAACAACAATTACCAGTACAGTTGATGCAAATGAAGCCGTGCAAAAGGATATAAACATTCCCATAGAAGATAAAGAAATAATGGAAGAAAAGACGATTACGAAGAAAAATGAAAATAATGTAAAAACAGCTAGTAAAACATATGACAATACTAATACTTTTTCTGTTTTGGAAGAAGCTATAACCTCTTCAGACTATGATGTTGTAACTATAAACATTACCTCGGACATAACACTTGAAAAAAATCTGGAGTTCTCATCTGTAATAAAAAACCTATCAATATATGGAAATAACCATACAATTAATGGAAACGGAGAATACCGATTTTTAAAAATTGGTCCAACACAGACTGTGAACATTAATTACATTACAATAAGTAACTGTTTTAATCAGGCAGATGGAGGAGCAATAAACAACAAGGGAACATTAACAATCACACAATCCACATTCGAAAACAACAAGGCCGGAAATAGTGGAGGAGCAATAAACAACAATGGAACACTAACAATCACACAATCCACACTACAAAACAACAAAGCAATAGGTGGAGGAGCAATATACAACATTGACACACTAACTATCACACAATCCACACTACAAAACAACAGTGTAACCGATAATGGTGGAGCAATATACAACCAGGAAACAGCAACAATAACACAATCCACACTACAAAACAACTATGCAAAACAATGGGGAGGAGCAATATTTACCCGTGTAAGCCTAAAAATCACGGACTCCACACTACAAAACAACAAAGCCAATTATGGAGGAGCAATATTTTGTCAGCAGAGTTTCAATGTACTTAACTGCACATTTGAAAACAACACGGCTAGTCTAATGGGTGGAGCTATAAGTCGTAGTAAAACATTGGAAATCTTTGGTTATATAACAAATTCTAGTTTCATAGGTAATCATGCACAAGATGCTGCAGCAGTAGAGACCCCCGGGTTCATGAATTTTTCCGGTAATAAGTTTATTGATAATCGTGCAGCGAATGCTGAAACAATATCCAGTTTGTATTCAAATTTAATTTTCAAGGATAACGTTTATGAACATAATGATATTCTTCTTAGTGAGATAAAAATTAGTGTTAATCAAAACATTTTCCAATACGGTGATGATGTTAACCTAACCTATACTTTAACAGTTACAAATTTTAACTTTTATCTTGACTTTTATAACGGAATAAATGATGTTACACTTTATCTTAATGGTGAAAAAAATGTGATGGGTCTTCAAAATCCTACCTTATCCAATTTAGCTCCGGGTAAGTACAGTGCCTACTTTACAACATGTACCCGTCAATCAAACACTGTAAATTTCATAGTTGAGGGAGATTCTGAAATAACAACTGACAAAGAATCCTATGATTATTATGAAGGTAAAAAAGAATATGTTACTCTATTAATCACAGATTACAATGAACGAGGAAGTATAAATATAACTGTGAATGATGGTGATAACATAATTGAATTGTTAAATTATCAAAATGTAAAAGATGGATATAAAATATCAACAGATGCACTCTTTGACGTGTTACAAAATAATTTTGAAGATTTAAACTCTTCCTATACCCTAAATGTATCATTCGACAGTGATATTCTCCATCCTAGTTCAACAACGTTCACATTAAACATTATAGAACAAAGAAATACTACAATACAGTATGATATCATTAATAATACTGAAGGCAATGTGCAGATAAACATCACAGTACTAGATCAAATCTACAACACACCAATAACAGATGCACAAATCCAAATTACAGGAGACATAACGCAAAACACCACAACAGGAATAATAACAGACAACACACTCACACCGGGAAGCTACACAATAAACATAAAATACGATGAAACAAACGATTACAAATCATCAGAAACAACAATAAACTTCAACGTAGAAATAGATAAAGATAAACAAATAGAAGAACTAGAAGAAGAATTAAATGAAGCCAACACCCAAATAGAAAATCTTACAAACATAATAGAAAACCTAACCAAACCAAAAGAAACCACAATAACAATCGACCCACTGGAAAACATCAAATATGGGGATGAAATCATAATCACCGGATTACTAGTAAACGAAGACAGCATATCATTATCCAACCAGCCAGTAACAATTGTATTCAATGACGAACAAACAAGCGTCACAACAAGAAACGGTGAATTCAAATACACAACAACGGCTAAGGTACTTGGTGAAAACACAATCACGGCAACCTATGCAGGAAGTGACAAATACCGGGAATCTACTGCTACCTACACATTTGAAGTAGCAAAAGCAGATACAGTCATCACTATTGATGATATTGAAGCCGTTAAAAAAGGTGAAACTGTAACAATCACGGGTGCACTCACAGATCACAATGGTAACGCTCTTGCAAACAAAGTTGTAAGATTACTCATAAACAATGGTAGAAAAACTCTTAAAACAGATGCAGATGGTGTATACACATTCGACTATGCACTTACAAGAATAGGAGAAAACACTATTACCGCTACATTTGAAGGAGACGACTACTACACAGAATCAACCGAAACAATTACAGTAGAAACATTAGCATTATCCTCTGTAATTACAATTGATCCGGTGGATACTATTGTAAAAGGTACTAAAGCAACATTCACAGGTACCCTCATGGATGAAAACGGTGAGGCAATTGCAAATGCTCAAGTTAAACTTAACATAAACGGTAACACTAAAACCCTTAAAACGGACAGTGAAGGCCGATTCACACACACTTTCACAATGAACACTGTGGGTGAAAACATAATCACTGCAACATACGCTGGAAGTGCAAGCTACGAAGCAGCAGAAGCTGAAATTACTGTAGAAGTAGTTAAAGCTGAAGCAGTTATAACACTTGACCCAATTGAAAGCGTAACCAAAGGTGATAATGCCACATTTACTGGTAAATTAACTGATGCAAACGGTAAAGCAATTGCTAATGCTCAAGTAAGAATTACCATTAACGGCAGTCCTAAAACACTACGTACTGATGAAAACGGTGTATTCACGCACACCTTCAAAATGATTAAAGAAGGAACAAACAATATCACCGCCGTATTCAATGGTAACAACGACTTTGCTGCAGCTGAAACAAGCTCAACCGTAGAAGTAGTCAAAGCAGAATAGGATTAGGATATCCTATTCTCATATCTTTTTTTTAAATATAGTCGCCTATCGAAAATGGAAGATTTGAAGATAGAATCATAATTACAGGCATACTAAATAGTTCAAATGGCCAGGTAATTCCCGAAACCGTAAAAGTGAATATTTTATTATAGATTTCTGTTATTTTTTGATTTAATCTGTTAAAAGCTATTGAATGTCATGTGTTTATGTTTTCTTGATTTTATTTTGATGTGTTTAAATAAACTTTATATATTATTAAAAACAAAATATGCCTAACGAACGGTAGGTAGTAAAATGAATACTAAAGAAAAAATATTTGATGTTTCCCTGGATTTATTCTCAAAGAAAGGTTATGACTCAGTTTCCCTTAGAGAAATAGCAGAAGAAGTAGGAATCAAAAAAAGTTCCATATACAGCCATTATAAATCCAAGGAAGCAATATTAATGGACATATTTGAATATTTTACAAAACAATTCAAAGTAGACAACATAGACTTAAACAAAGATATATTATCATCAGACACCGAATCATTAGTAAACAATCCCGAACTGTTCTATCATCAAGGATCAGAAGCAATTAAAGAAATGTTATCCAAAGAGAAAAATCTTAAAATATGCAAACTAGTCTTTATCCAGATGCACTACAATGAAACTATTAGAACATTCTTCCAGAAAGAAATTCTGATGAAACCCATAATGTTCTGGGAAGACTACTTTAGCATATTAAAAGAAAAGGGAATCATACGTGAAGATTCAAATCCCACATTATTAGCTAAAGAATATTACAGTTTCCCCATTTATCTGCTCTTAGAACTATCTGCCAAATATGATGACATCCCCCAAAGCTCGATAGAAAGCTTATTCAATGATACACAAGAACATGCAAAATTCATATTAGATTCCGTGAAGGTGAAATAATGGAAGAAAATTTTAACATACAGGATTACCTGGCAAACGGAGTGGAAATTCTCCTCAAAGATGCCTTTAGAAGCTCCATAAAAAATCCTAAAGAAAGCATATTCCTACTTAAATTTTCAAAACATGTAAAAAAAGCCATTAAAATAAGACAAGAATATATGCAACAAGGCAAAAACATTCCCATATTTCTGATAGCAAGCATCACAAGTAGTTGTAATTTACATTGCACAGGATGTTACTCAAGAGCCAACAATGCATGTAATGACAACAAACCCTTAAATCAGCTGACCGATAATGAATGGGAGGATATATTCAGACAAGCAAAGGATATTGGAATAAGTTTCATTGTACTTGCTGGTGGAGAACCAATGCTTAGAGAAGATGTTATACGTAAAGCCACCAGCTTTCCGGAAATTCTGTTTCCAATCTTTACAAATGGTACAATGCTAAATAATGACCATTTAAAACTATTTGATGAAAATAGAAACTTGGTTCCGGTAATCTCAATTGAGGGCGATGAAGAAATAACCGATTCAAGAAGGGGAAAAGGAGTTTATTCCAAGCTTATTGATTCTATGAATCTGTTGAAATCAAACAATATATTTTTCGGTGCTTCAATTACGTATTCAAAAAGAAATATATATTCATTAATAGACGAGGAATTTATTGAAAAATTGCATGAAATGGGTTGTAAAGTAATCTTTTTCATAGAATACGTTCCATTAAGTGCAGATACTATGAATATGGCACCAGGTGACAAAGAAAGAAAGTTATTAACAGATGAAATTAAGCATTTACGTAAAAGTTTTTCTGATATGCTATTCATGTCATTTCCCGGAGATGAAAAGAGTAGTGGAGGTTGTTTAGCTGCCGGACGAGGATTTTTCCACATTAATTCACATGGTGATGCAGAAGCTTGTCCTGCTTCACCTTACTCTGATATAAATGTTAAAGAAACATCAGTTCTTGAAGCTTTGGATTCTGAATTATTCAAATCCCTCAGGGATAAGGGAATTCTTATTGATGAACATGAAGGCGGATGTGTCTTATTTGAACATGAAGAAGACGTTAAGAAACTATTAAATGAATAAAAAATTAATGAAAAATTGTATAAAATTATGTTAATAAAACATGGATATCCTTAAAAATATAATATTTAATGGATTACATAGAGATACTTAACAACAATTACTTATCATAGGACAGGTGGACGTAGGAAAAACATTTCCCCACATAAAATAATTAAAGATATTAATCTTAATATCATTATAATGTACTAGGACTCAAAGCAATATAAGTGCTTATTATTAACAAGATTAATAAAATACAACAACATATCTGATTAAATTCTTTTCCGGAATCATTACTTTTATTTTGCTGATTAGATTCATTTGTCCTATAGTCTCCATTAGAAATTTGACTCCCATTAAATCCATTATATTCATCAGCTGGTACTCCAATATATTCACCACATTTTTCACAATAATCAAGAATATAAGCATCCTCTAAATCTTCATAACAATAGGGGCAATAATACTTTTCATCACCTAATAATTCACCGTTTCCGGATTTATTCTCCCATATTTCATATTCATCACCTAACCCTTCATTTAATGACAACAATTCCGGCATACAATTAGTATACACCCATATTTTAATCCTAGCCCACTACCCTTAACGAATTACTTATTATTCTTTATTATAGATATTTTAAATATTTTACTTTAACCAAAAAAACATTGTTTTACTCTAAAGTCCACATATCCTCCGAAAAACATCCAATGGAAGATAAAAATAATAGAGAAAGAAAAAATAAAAAAATTTAACTTAAAATGATTTGTAACCTAAACTAATAATACTAAAAACAACAAAACACTAACCATGCAAGAAGAATCAAAGAAGAAAAAATACCAAAATCTGCTTAGCATTATCAAAAACATAACACTGCTAATACTCATAGTTCTGGATTTAATGTTCATAATTCTATCAGCATTATGCAACTTCGACATGCGAACCGAACAGCTACTCCTGGTATTTGACCTGATAGTCTGCATCACTATATTCATAGACCTGTCATATGGGTATATGACAAGCAATAAGGGACTACGAGAATACTTCATAACAGACAAAAACATCATAACACTAATTAGCATACTGCCAATAGATTTGATACTATTCCGTTACTTCATGATATTCAAGTTATTCAGATTCTTACGAATATTAAGAGTAATACGAGTATGGCATCTTAAGGATAACAGAATCGTACGATTTTTTATCAGCCACCGTGTGTTTAACGTAATGTTCATTATATTCATAGTATACACTGCATTATCCAGTATGTTACTGTTAATATTTGACTCTTCAGTTTCCAGCATAGGAGATGGAATCTGGTTTACACTAATAACTTCCACCACTGTAGGATATGGAGACATAACACCATCCAGTGTAATCGGACGTGCAATCACCATACTAACCATCATCATAGGAGTAATCTTCGTATCAGTATTCACCGCTTTCCTTTCAAGCATCTACGATCGACAAGCATATACCCTAACACGAGAACAAATAGATTATGCCATGGAAAAAAACGAGGAAGAGATAAAAGACCTTAAAAACCAAATAAACGAGTTAGAAGAAAAAATAGACAAACTAATAGAAAAAAAAGAATAAGACGTGAAAAAAATAAAAACTCCACTAATTTTTTTTTATGAAACTATTATTTTAAGTCTAAAATATTTGTTATCTCA
>JAZUCJ010000027.1:0-20801 GCA_045639105.1 Methanosphaera sp. | reverse complement strand
TTAATAAATCTAAAAATAATATTTTTTTCTTTAAAGGAGGGGGATAATAGAGTATAAAAAAATTATACTCTAATCCAACTAAGCTTTTGTAAAGCTAGTTGTTGTCATTCTGTAACTTTCGTAAGCAGTTCTTGGACCAGTTACTAATGTAATATTCTTAATATTGTTTATATTAGTAACTTTTTCAGGTAAATCAATTACTAAGTTGATTTTACCGTTTTGTATGTCAAATGTAGTTGCATTATTTACTTTTATACTTACACCATTGATTTTTACATTTAGTTTGCTTGCACCAATAACATTGTTTCCTTTGTAGTCTTTAATGTTTCCTTGGATGATTAATTTTCTGGAAGTCATGTTAACTACAAGTTTTGTGGTTTCAATTGTTACAGGGCTTTTTTGAACTGTAAATGTAGCTGTTGGTTTTTCTGGTGTATTGTAATTTGGATTGAAATAACTGGTTGTAACTTCATATTCTCTTAATTTACCATCTGTAGTGTATGCAGAGGTTCCTTTAGGAATTGTGTATACATATTTTGCTACACCGTTACTTACTTTAACTTTTAAAGTGTTGTTTGTACTGTCTTTAATAGTTTTACCATTTATTTTAAATATTACATATGCTTTGGCATTGTTTGCAACTGCTGTACCTCGAGCTACATCGGTAACTTTTGCCGTAAAGGTTACATTTTCGTAATGTTTTTGACTACCTGGTGTAACAGTTAAACCGAGTTTAGCATTTCTTAAACTAATTGTTGCTTTTGCAGCTGTTTTAGTTTTGTTTGCTAGGTAGGTTGTTGTACCACCATATGATGCAGTAATGTTACCGTTGTTAAATCCTTTTTGAGCTACTACTTTAGTAGTTGCTACACCATTTTTCACATCAATTTTGCTTGAAACAGTTTTATCATTTATTTTGAATACTACTACTCCACCAGTCACTGCTTTACCATCAATTCCTTTAACATTTGCTGTTAAAGTCATGTTATCTTCCACTGCTGCAGAAGCTCTGTTTACTGTAACAACTGTTGCAGTTGCTACAACTGGTTTTTTATCTTCAAAGGTGTTTCCGGTAATTGTTATTGAATTTCCTTTGTTACAGATAGTTCCATAATATTTGGATGTGTCTGCATTTTTATTGTTGGAAATTGTACCGCCTGTTCCGATATTTATGATAGCAGTTTTTTTACTATTTGGATCGGTATTCATTATAAATGTGTTGTTTGTAATTTTATTACTATTTCCACTTGAATATATTGCTCCACCATAGTTTTTAACTTTGTTGGTAGTGAAAACGTTTTTAGTTACGGTGGCTTGTCCACCAGCATCTAAGTATAATGCTCCTCCGGAACCTTCTGCGCTGTTATCAGTAAAAGTGTTTCCCTGAACGGTTGCTTTACTTCCACGGATATATGCGGCTGCACCATCACCAACGTTTCCAATAAGTTTTACAGTGTTGCCAGTAAATTCGTTGTTTAAAATTTTTAAACCTGTACTGTCATCATATATTGCTCCACCTGTTCTGTAAGCAGTATTCTGTTGGAATACGTTGTTTTGGATGGTTGAACTTGCACCGGTATTGTAAATGGCAGCTGCAGTCTGGTTTGAAAGGTTTTTAGTAAATTTGTTGTTATTTATCATTGTACCTGAACCAGAGGTGTATATTGCTCCACCATTTCTAGCACCAGAGTTTTGGGTGAAAGTGTTTCCGGTAATTTTAGTATTTTTTGCTGTTGTACAAATTGCTCCTCCGGAGATACCTGCAACGTTACTGGTGAATATGTTATTACTTATTTCAGTATTTTCTGCTGCCGTTGAGATGGCTCCACCATATTGTGGTGCATAGTTTGTTTTGAAAGTGTTGTTTGTAATTACTTTCTTTCCACCAGCTTCAGCTTTAATAGCTCCTCCAACATTTCCGTAATCAACACCTTTTCCGTTAGTGAAAACGATATTTTTTATTTCAACATTGGAATTTGTACCTAAATAAAAATGTCTAAATTTATTTTGAGCATCAAATATTACATTCTGACCAGATTTACCGGTAACAGTGTATGTACCTTCGTATAATTTAATACTTTCAGAAAGTTTATATGTTCCTCCATTAACTATTAAATTACCATTCTTATTTTTTTGAAGTGTTGATACACCTGTTTTAAGGTCAAATGGACTGTTTTCTGTTCCAGTATTTGATGATTTACCATTAGTTGCAACATAGTATGTGTTGGAAGTAGTGGCAGTTTTTTTATTATCATTTGCTTTACTTTTTTGAAGAGCATCCGTAGTTGCTTGTGTAGAATCAACAGATTTTACATCGTCTTGTTGGAGTGTTGTATCGTCTACGGATTTATCAGTAGTATCTGCAGCTACAACAGTAGATACACATAAGCTGATAATTATTAAGCTCATAACAACAAGTAAAACACTCTTTTTACTCATCATTTTTATTTTTCCCTTAATTTTTAAGAATGAAAATTTTCATTCATTATACTATTTGTTAAAAGCATTAATTATACTTTATTTTGATATATTTTTTATAAGATAATTGAATTATTTTCTTTTAGAAAAACGATTAATAAAAACGTATCAATACATTTGTTTTTCAGATTTTTTTTTATTATCTTTTATTTAAATGTTTATAGAAAAAAAGTTAGTGGGGGAGTTTATTTTTTTAAAATAAATTTAAGAGATCTAAGTGGTTTGGTTAATTTCCAACTTTTTGATGATAAAACAAGTTCATTAACCTTTTTTAATTCAACATTATCCTTTAACAGGGATTCGTTTTCACTTTTTAAATCATCATTCTCGGTGCTGATATTTTCATTATATTCTTTCAATGTTTTATTTGAAGCAGTAAGATAATCATTGTCCTTTTTCAGGTTGAATTTTTCATTTTCAAGGATTTCAATCTTGTTCTTTATCAATTCATTTTCTTCAAGTAATTCTTCTTTTTCTTTAAGAACATCCTTTTGTAATGCAACTATTTCCTGTTTTTCCTGAATTAAGCTTTCATTATTCTGAACCAGTTTATTAACTTTTTCATTCATTTGCCTATTTTCTTCTTCTAATTCCTTATACTTTTTAGTAATATTTGTTTGTTTTGACTGTGGAGCATGGTTAATATTCCGGTATTCTTCGTAATTTCTTGAATTGACCAGTAGATTATATTTGTCAACAAGGTTTTCCGGAAGATTTAAAGCGGCGATGTCAATCTTCATTAGTTCATATTTAACACTTTTATAATACATTTCCGAACTGGAGGAAATGACATATAAGAGTAACTGAACGATTTTAAATTCATAGAAATTTTCCTTTAATTCTTCAAACAGATCTTTTTGTCTCAAAATATTCTCAACTATATCACATATTCGGTGAATGTCAATTGAATTGGATGATGTGTTGCTAACTGAATTAATGTTGGAGGTTCGGTACTGATAAAATGTTTCCGGAACAAAGGATATTCTTTTTGCATTAATAATTGTTTCAACATGAAATGGAACATCATCAAATGCTATGTTTTCCTGAAATCTAAAGTGATTTTCCACTTTTATAAAATCCTTTTTATATAATTTTATCCAAGGTGCAAAATATGAATTTAGCACGTATCTTTTAATGTCTTTGTAAGTAAACGTGAAGTTATTGAAATCCACGTTTTCAAATACGTTCTCCAAGTCAATTCCAGGTTTATTAAGATTAATGCTTTTGCCCTCACTGTACCATGCGATTTGTGATAAAACCATGTCGGAATCGTTATTTTTTGCGTTTTCATATAATTTTTCAAAAGCATCTTCACGGATAAAGTCATCCGGATCAAAGAAGAAAACGTATTCTCCATCTGCATTTTCTATTCCAACATTTCGTGCAGAGCCACAGCCACTATTTTCCTTATCAATAATTTTTATTCTATCGTCTCTTTTTTTAAGATTTTTTAATAATCTTAGGGATTGATCTTTGGAGCCATCATTTATACATATTACCTCAAAATCGGTAAATGTTTGATTTAAAAGGCTATTAATTGATTCTGTTAGAAATTCTTCCGAATTGTATACTGGAACAATTACTGAAATTTTACTCATAATTTCACCAACTTTAATATTTTCTATAGCAGTTACATATGCTCTGGGCTATTTTGTACATGATTTTATCATATTTTTTTGAAGAGCTATCATCCAATAAGTCCTTAATAATTGTTTTCTGATTTATAATAATTGTATTTTCGTTTTTGTTAATTGCATTTTCATATACTTTGGTCATGCTTTTATCTATTAAATCGTATTTTTCGTTTTCGTAATAGATGGGTGAAGTTAATAAGATTATTTTTGTTTTTTCATGGTACTGTCTAATCGTCTTATAGAAGTTTTTAAACATTTCTTCAAAGTCATCAATGTTTTGTAAAAATGTGGAACAGTCTAATACGATACTCTGGCAGTTAATGTGTCCAATGTATTCTGCTATTTCAGTAAATGTTCCCGTTGCCTTGTCACAGGATAAATTTATTATGTCCTGGTCCAACATTTTGCTTACAATATTAGGGTAACTGCAACCACTTTTTGATGCCAATATTCCCTGTGTGACTTCATTTCCATAGAATAGTATTGCCTTCCTGTTTTCACCAAGATATGGTGAAGCTAAAAGAACAGTATCAGATTCAATGCCGACGTATATCTTTTTTATATGGTCATAATTCGGTAAAAAGATACAAATATCTGAATTGTCATTGTTAGATATACATTTTGCAAACATGTTTTTATCATTTTCTGGAGCAAACACGGATAATGGATTATACACATCATTATCTAAATAGTAAACATCAAAACCTCTGGAATTTTCGGGAGAAATATTATATGAAATGTATTTGTTTTCCAGTTCAATTTTAAGAATTATTCTCTTAGACTCAGTTTTAAATTTGATCCTACATCCACAAGCAGAATTGTTTAATTTTTTAATAATCTTATACAAATTGTCATCAAAATTTTTAATATCTCCCAGGATATGATTTGGAAACTTTGAAAAATTCACTTTATCATAGGCAAAATTCAAATTACCATAGAAAAACTCCGGATAATCAAACAAATTATAATAGGTGATATTGCTTTCATCAATATCACACAGTTTTTCATTGATGTTTTCTAAATATTCCATGAACAGCACCCCCACTTATTCTCCAATTAGCTCACACAGTTTTTTTGCAACAGCATACATGCCATAATCGCTATAATGCGTATCATCCACACTTACAAAATCATACTCGTCATCATCAAATAATTCTCTTTGTTTAACTATTTCCACTTTTTCTCCATGAATCTTTGCATTATTATAAGTGTTTTCGACAGTATCATCATAATCATTATATGATTTCCAGAAATTAAAGTTCTCAGAGGTCAAGAAAATTATTTTCTTATCCGGATGTAACTCCCTAACTTTTTTATAGAAATGTTCATGGGTTCTTCTGAATTCATTGGTATCATATGCATTATGGGTATAATCAATTACTATTGTATGACAATTGATTTTTCCAAGAAAATCTGCGGTATTATCGCTTGGCTTACAACAAGATGAACATGAAACGTTTATAACGTCTCTGTCAAGAAGTCTGCTGACAATGTTTACGAAAGTATTTCCGCTTCTGGAGGCAGATGCTCCCTGAGTAACGGCATTTCCATAGAAAAGAACGGGTAACCTTTTACCTTGCGGATATTTGATACTTTCAAAGGAGGAACCTTTTTCCAGCCCCATATAAAATGAGGTTATGCAATTATAGTTGGGAAGGAAGACACATATCTCACCATTTTCCGGAACTTCAATTTCTTCTGCAAAAATGTTATTGCCGTTACCCGGTGAAAAAACATTCTTATGAATGTATTGGCCGTCTTTTAGGTTATAAACATCAAAACCGAAACTGTTTGTATTGTTGATATTGATAAAATCATATTTTCTGCTAAGTTGTATTTTAAAAACTATTCTTTTTGAATCGGTTTTGACACGTAACCTGTTTCCAGTGGATGAACTGTTGTATTGTTTCATTTCATTGGATACGCCAGAACCATATTTTTCCATTTCATCCTGAACGTTCCCCGGAAATTTACAAAAACTTAGCTTTGAATTTATATTAACATTTCCATAGATTAATTCCGGATAATCAAATAAATCAATGTATTCTATTGTTTCTTCACTGATTTCTTTAAGATTTTCATGGATAGAACTTAAGAATTCCATTATAATACCTCTTTGATTGTAGAACTTAATTTTTTATAAATTAAAACGTTTCCTGCATCATTAATATGTTCATCATCATAGGTGCACATATCCTTATTTTCATTAAAAATTGTTGAAACATCCTCAATAATGAGTAGTCCCCGTTCAATTTCATCAGATAATTCCCGATTTATGATTTCTTTTTTATTGTCATCTGAATCGTTGAATGCGTACCATCCAATAACATGTTTGCAGCATGAATTCATAGCATCAATTATCGATTTTAATTCAGCAATACTCCCATCATTTAAATAATCCAATTCAAGTATTCCGATATCATACCTGCTATCATTTTCGAGATTCAGGAAGTATTTATTCAATTTTTCCAAATAATTCTCTTCTAAATAAGATACGTTAATGATATCCGAATTAAACTTTCTTCCAATTATATTTGAATAGAGGGTACCCGCGGTTGTACATCCGATACCGAAAGTTTTTTGACCACCCATCATAAGCATTGATCTGTTATAACTGTCTGATGCAACAACTTCATAGGCGTCTCCAAATTCTATCTTCACATCATCTAAACTAGCAAATAAGGGGGAATAGATCATTATCTCGAAGAACTGATTATTATCTACTGATTGTGATAAGTTAATGTTTGCAGTACCTGATTTATTGAATGCTTTAATGTTTGTCCAAACCTCTTTAACAGGATGTTTATAAAGGACTAAAATACCTTCCTTAATAGATAATCCCATCATGGGACAATTACATTTTTCAATATCGGATATTGTATAATGAATCTTAAAACGATTCGTGTTAATCTTAAACCTGTAACTATTCTTATTGTCTGCAGTTAATTTTACAAAAATAATAATCCCCACCCATTCACGTAATTAATGATTTTTTATCCATTCATATACCCGTTTGGAATTGTTCTTATCAGTATACTTAAAGAAAGAATCAACCCTATCAGAGTATTTGTTCTTCATTTTACAATCGTTTTGCATGTAAGTGTTAATGGTTTTAACCAATGATTCTTCATTGTCAATTATTTCACCAAAGCCCATACTTTCATAATCGAAGTATCCTTCCTGGTAATGATAGTCATCAGCGGGATGATAGTATATCACCGGTTTTTTCTGATATGCAAAGTCAAAGAAGACAGAAGAATAATCGGTAATCAACAATGATGAATTGTTAAAAAGTTCCTGGTACGATTCCTGTGTAGACAACTTAACATTTTCATCAATATCAAACAAATCAATATACAACTCATCGGTATCATTGATATTCTTTTCTAATTCAGGGTGAGCCTTGAAAACAATTTTATAACCCTTATCCTTAGCGCTTCTGATGAATTCCTCATTGTTTAAAAGTCCATTTAAGCTTTTGAAATAATCTGAATTAAGGAATAGATTTTTATTTCCTCTTAAATATTTTCTCCATGTTGGTATGATTAAAATTTGTTTGCCAGGATTGTTTTTCAAGTTATCATATCTAGGAAAACCCAAAGTCTGAATAATATCATAATCATAACCATATCCTTCAACATCAAATGATTTTCTTTCCAAATCAGAAACAGTTACAAGTAATGATAAATTTTTATCATATTTACTCATCCAGTCTGATATATTGTCCTTTGTCACACCATGTTGTAAGAAATATATTTTTGAATTGATCAATCCGCTATAGTTTTCTCTTTCATCTTCCTGATGGTTATAAGAGAAAAATGGGTTAATTCCACTTTCATACGGATGTGTTGAAATTACTTTGTCAGCCATCAGGTATAATAACTTGTTTTTTTCTGATTTGTATTCAACTACATTTCCATAGGAGGATACTCTTTTAAAATCCGGAGAATCTTTGGATAACACATAATATTTTTTAACAAAATCATGTTGTTTTGAAGCATATCTGAACAAATGTTCCGAATTGTCATCTGCAACATCAAGTCTATCCATATAAATGTGAATTTGATGATGACGTTTATAAAGACGTATCAAAGGATATAATTTCAAGTATTTGCTTCTGATTTTCAAAGCTTCCCTATAGTTATGCTTTTTGAACTTAGCAATCTTCTTTTGAACATGTTTCTCATATTTTTTCATCAGATTATATGAATATTTTTCTATTTTAAAAGAATTACTTTCAAAAAACAGTATATAATCATCCTTTACAATATAATTGCTGATTCCGGATATTTTAACGTGTTTAGTAAAGTTAATAGGTAGAATACATGAAATAACGTTATAATCCTTATCGTTTGAATTGTTTCCATCTTTATAGTATCTTGTAACTAGTTTTATGTTAGATTTTTGCCCAACATTCAATGGAACCTGAATGTCAAAGTTGTATTTGTACTGCCAGTTTTCTGAGAGAAACATTATGTTTTCACGGGAAGTATATTTAACGTATTTTCCTTTATAATAACTAACACTTCCTTCACTTTCCTTTTCTGCAAGGATTGAAATTTCATCAATATCAAAGATGCTGTTTAAAAATCCTGATATTTTAAGGGTATTGTCCTCTATTTCAACAATATCTAACCATATCCTATGTTTTTCCAGCTGATCGACTTCATAATCGAAACTTTTTAGAATAACATGGTTATTATTTAGTTCTATGTGTTTATCATCATTTTTAACTTTCATAAAAAATGATTTGAATATGTTGTTTGTAACAAATTTGTTGTTTAGAATACATTTAGTATCAACATATTTCATGACATTTCTTAAATCTTTAAAGAATTCCTTTTTTTCCTCTTCATTTAATATGCTGATATCCGGTTCTTTTAACATCCACTGTATGTCATATGCAATCAGGTATTGTATAAATGGCAATACCTCTTTTTCCATCTCCAATGAATAGTTGATTAATTCTAGGAAATAATATTTTAACTTATCAGTGAAAAACTCCTTTTGCTTGGAAACAGAATCAATGGTTGAACTTTCATCAAAACGTTTTCTATAATAATAGGTGGTGTCATTAACAACACCATATTTTTTTCTTCTTAAAAGAATCTTGTTAAGGATTATGGTATCCTCGGAGGATATTACATTTGTTGGAAACGCAAATTCTTCAAAAAGATAATTTTTAATAAATGCGGATGAGGATGATAACTGTGGATTGTTTGGTTCTTTTTCCAGGTCAATTATGCCCTCTTTTTTGAATTTGTCATTGAGCATATGATAATTGTCTCGTCTTCCAAAGAATTTTATTGGCATGGCAACAATATCCACTTCTTTTTCATGTGATTTAAAGAAGGTATAAACCTTTTCAAGTGCGTTTTCTTCAATATAGTCATCACTATCTAAAAAGTTAACATAATCCCCCTTAACATATTTTAACCCATTATTTCTTGCCGTAGCCTGACCACTGTTTTCCTGTTCCAGATACACGATATTATTGGGATATTTTTCCACATATTCTAGGCAGATATCCTTTGAATTATCCGGACTTCCATCGTTAACAAGAATTAACTGAACATTATCTTCAAAACCAATTGTTTGATTAATCACAGAATCTAACGTTTGTTCCAAGTAATTTTCAGTATTATAAATTGCAATTACAACCGAAAAAGCATATCCTCTTGAAATGTTTAAGCATTCTTCCTCTTTGGAAATATAATAATAGTCGGAAATGTAATACTTGTTTTCACCAATATTTGAATCTTCATAGTCAATACTTGCACATATTTTCAGATCATTGTTTAAAACAATTTCAAAGTATAATTCAATGTTTTTGTCACGTTTAAGTGGTACTGTAACTTCAAACTCCTTAGTTTTTTCAATGTCATATGATAAGAATGATTTGGAAACGTCACTAGTAGTTTTGCATGGAATAACACTTTTTTCAGCATCCACTTGTTTAATTAATTTAATTTCCACGTCATCAAGAAGACTATAATTATATTCACAGGAAAGATACAGGTTATCACGGTTAATATGCATGCGTTTAATCGTGATTTTTCTTTTAGACAGGTTATCAATGGTGTAATCACCAGTTTTTAAGATTATTTCATCATCAAAACTTTTTCTAATGTCAAATTTTTCACAAGCAATTAAATGCAATAACCCCTCATTCTTCTTGTCAGAAAATTTGTCATAAAAGCTTTTCTCACCAAAATTTTCATAAAGCTTTCTGAAGTTTTCACGTAATTTTTCCTGTTCTTCAACAGATAATCCTTCATCATTCACTTGGTTAATTATTTCCTCTGTTTTATCAATAACATAATCTTCTAAACGACATCTTTCATCTTCATCACACAAAGATATATTTTTAACCAAATCATCGCTCTGTTTAATCAAATCCGTTTTAGCATATTCGATATTGCCGGCTGCCTGATTTTGTAGAAATTGACCAATATTTTTTGAAAAGTTTTCCCGAAGTACTAGTTCTAAATATTCCTTGTCGGAAAATATGATTTTCTTATCTAATCTATGTGAACAAACGTCTTCATCTTCTTTATAACAAAGACTTTCCTCAAGCCTAAAGGATATGATCTTTTCAGCATCGTTATGCTTTAAAAGTTTCTGTGCCTGTTTTAGTTCAAAATCGGATAACTCTTCATCAACGTCCAGAATTCGCACATAATTGCCGGTAGCATAGTTTAATCCAGTATCAATCAGATTGTTTAGTTCAAATTCACTACTTTTTATGAAAAAAATATTATTAGGGTATTGCTTTTTATATTTTAATGCTATACTGTCAGAGTAATTGTTGTATTCGTTGTTAACAATTATTACTTGGAAGTTGTCAGTATTGATTTCCTGATTGAATATGGTGTTCAACTGGTTATCCAAAGAAGAAAAGTTAAATGAAGGAATGATGATGGAAAAAAGATATTCTTTCTCATTGATATAAAACTGATTATCATTGAAGGATAAAACGTAATTGCACTTCGTTATCTTGTCAAAGTTATCATTTATTAATGAATTTGGCGTAAAAAATATCTCAGGCTGAAATGTTTTGTCAGGATATTCAACGATATTAATCATGAATTCAAAAAGGAGTTTGTCAGATACGGGAATTTCCGTTTCGAAAAAGTATTGATGAAATGCTTCAGATAAGATGTAATCATCATTTTTATCATTAACTGATACTTCACAAATTGATTCACAATTTTTTAGGGGATTTGCAACAGAAATAGATAGTTCATCCTTAGAAAATGGACTTTCAACAAATCCTCTAATAATAACACTTTCATTGGTAACTTTAACATCGTCAACGTATAACTGGAAATTATTCATCTTATCCTCAATTGAAAGGTTATTCATGCCTTGTTTTTCATTATTGACATTATTGGTCTTTTTTGCTGTTTCAGGTACCATTATTATCCATCATCATTATTTAATCTTTAAGAAAAATATTAACGTTATATTATACTTTAATTTATGTAGAAATTTTTATTTAATTATTTGTAACTTAAACAACATCTTACTTTTTTAAACCAGGTAGACAAGTAATTTTTAAAGAAAATAGTTGAAAGCATAAAAAAAGTCGCATCTAAAAAAAGTTGGTGGAGAAAAAGTTTTTCAGTGATTTTTTAACCAATCATAAACTCTTTCACAATTGTTTTTATCATGATATTTGAAGAATTTTTCCACACGATTAGCATATTTTTTCTTCATCTGACAACCGGAGTTAATATACTCGTCAATAATGTTTATCAAATCGTCTTTCGACTCGATAACTTCTCCAAAACCCATACTTTCATAGTCAAAATAACCTTCTTTGTAATGGTAATCAGAGTTATGATGATAATATATTACAGGTTTTTTAAGATATGCAAAATCAAAAAATACTGAAGAATAATCAGTAATCAATAATGACGAATCCCTAAATAATTTCTGATAACTGTCTTCTAATGAAATTCTAGCATATTCGGAATCAATTAAATGAAGGTGTGACATCAGTTCAGGATGAGGCTTAAACACTAATTCATAACCCCTTTTTTCCAGATAATCATATAGTTTTTCATCATTAAGAATATCATTTAGCATATTATAATAACCTGATTCAACAAATTCGTCACCGTTTTGTAGTTGCACCCTCCATGTGGGCATGAATAATATCTGTTTTTTGGGATGATCTCTTCTTAAATAATCATATCTTGGAAATCCCAGACATTGAACAACATTCTCATCAAAATTATAAAAATCTTCCTTAAAAGAATTTGTTTCATAATCGGATACGGTAACAAGCATGTACAGATTCTTTCTAAACTTGTTAACATGATAGGAGATATTGTCTTTAGTAACTCCATGCTGTAAAAATACCCTTTGAACGTTTAAAAATCCTTTATATAACTTTTTATTATCAAACAGGAAAGGATTGGTAAACTCTTCATTAACATAGGATCCAACATATTTTTCTGCAAACAGATACAATAATTTATGTTTAAATGACCCGAATGATACAATATTCTGATATTTTTTTCTTAATTTATTGTAATCCCCCGAATTTTTATCTATAATAAAATACTTCTTAATATCATCATCCTGTTCCAGGGCATATTTAAATAAATGCTGTCCATTGTCATCAGAAAAATCAGGCCTATCAGCAAATAACCAGATTCTCTTATTCTTTACAAACGGATAAAACAGGGTAAAAATTGTATGATAAACAAGAGCATTAATAAAGTGTGGAGCCCTATCCCTGACAATCTTTTTCATACAGCTTGCTTCATATCGTAGCATAGTTTTGTACTTGTATTCAACAACATGAAACGCCCTGGACTGATATAATAGGATATGATTATCTTTTACAATATATATGCTTGATGTGGAAAGATTGCACTCTTCATTAAATTCCAGATTAGGATAAAATTTATTATCTTCATCTACACATTCTATTTCAAAAGTATATTTTTCCACATCTTTTGTTAATGGAAGCTCTACATTGAAATTTATGCAAGTCTGCCAAGGAATTGATAAGAAACTTGTCGTTTTCCTTTCAGGATTGGCATATACTAGTTTTTCAGTCTCATACCTTTGTCTGGAATTGTCTGATTCTTTAACCACATTTATTCTGATATCCTTCTCATCAAAATATGATTTAAACATTCCCGAAAGAATCAGGTTATTGTTTCTGATTTCTACAATATCCAATCCGATTTTATGCTCTGATAGTTTATCAAGCACATTATCCCCTATTATAATTCTAGCATCATTATCAATTATTTCAATGTTTTTATCATTTTTTTTCAAATAATAAAAAAAGCCTTTATATTCTTCTAGAACGTTTTGATTGTTGATAATTGCATCATCCGGAATGTATTTAATAACTTCATACAAGTATTTCCAAAATTCCCTGATTTCTTCATCAGAATTAAAAACATCTAATTCCTCTCTTTTAATTATCCATTGCAAATCATATGCCAGAGTGTATGCAATGAAATCCAATACCTCACCATATTTTCTCTTACTGCATTCAACCAATTCCAGGAAATAATTTTTAAGTCTAATGGTATAGTATTCCTTTTTGTCTAATGTAGTATCAATTGTTGAAGATGAATCGGATCTTAGCCTATAATAATAGTTAGCAGTATTTATTACGCCATACTTTTTCTTTTCAAGTAATATTTTATTGATTAGTATGGCATCCTCAGATGTGATTATGCTGGTGTCAAATTGGTATTTATCGAATAATTCCTTTTTAAAAAAAGAACTGGAAGCAGATAATTGTGGATTATTCGCTTGCTTAATTAGATTGATAATCCCTGACTCTTTAAATTTATAATTTAATCTGTGAGGTCCGTTATTTCTACCAAATAACTGGATGGGAATGCTTACAATATCTATTTCATCCTCGTTTTCCTTGAAAAAAGTATAAACATCTTCGAAAGCATTTGTTGAAAGATAATCATCACTATCTAAAAAGTTGACGTACTCCCCCTGAGCATATTTTAACCCCAAATTTCTTGCTTTTGCTTGGCCCTCATTTTCTTTACAGAGTACTATGATATTATCGGGATATTTTTCCTCAAACTTTAATGCAAGTTTAGGGGAATTATCCTCGCTGCCATCATCAATTATGATTAATTGAACATTATCCTCAAAACCCAACGTTTGTTTTATTATGGATTCTATGGCTTTTTCCAAGTATTTTTCTGAATTGTAAACTGCCATAACTACTGAAAACTTATAACCTGTTTTTGCGTTATTTTCCTGTATTTCGGGGGAGTTTTTTATAGTGTTATGGTATGGATTATCTACTTTTAGTTTCATAATTTAACTCGATAAAATCTTTTACTTATTAATTATATGATAATTTATGGATTTTAAATTTTAAATATTTTAGATTAAAACAAAAACATTTATTAATACTTTATCACATAAATATTAATAGGCTAGGTTGGGAGGTTAGTGGTCTCTTGTAAGCTCAAATCCTCTATATGGAGCAACCGAAGTTTTTGGAGAGGCATATTAAATATTTATAGGCCTTTTTTTATGACGTCGAAGTTTCGCCCCGTAGGATTAGCGGTTATAGAGATTCAACTGGAGGGTTGGATTAAACTATATTAATTAATTGAACGGGTCAGGTCTGGAAAGAAGCAGCTCTGTTTTAGACAACTGATGTTTACGGATTAGCGGGATGGAGTTATGGAATTAGATCACCTATTCTTATGAGGTATGTCCATCCAATTACATGCCTCTTATTAATATAGAATATTATAGAAATATTTAAATGTAATAAGAAATATAATCTAATATAACTGTTTTTATAATTGTCGAGATGGCCCAGCCTGGTACGGCGGTGGCCTGCTAAGCCACTGGACAGATGTCCACCCGGGTTCGAATCCCGGTCTCGGCGCTTAATTTATTTTTAATTAAACTTTTTCAACTATTGCCGTATTTTTTATAACTTTTTTTCATGTTAGATATGTTTCATTTTGTCTAGTTCTGGTTATAGTATATTCCTTATTCATTTTAGGTCATATTATTGTGCTGTATAAGTTTATAATCTTCTTTTTAATAAAAACAAATATTTTTAAAAGTTTTGTCCAATACTTGAATAACTTTTAAATAATTTTATAGAAATATATTTATAATAATATTCTATTGTATTTAATTTAACCTTAAGGAGTTATTTTATGCCAAGCGAATCTGAAAAAGAATTCATATCAAAAGCAAAAAAAGAAATTCAACAAAGAATAGACACGGAAACAGAGGCAGTTACTAAGTTGGAAAACGAAAAAAACGAATTACTTAATGCTATTGAAGGTTATGAGAACTATTATCAGAACTTAAATAAGTTCATTATAAAAAGTATGCAGGAATTCACACAAGTGGAAGAAGATTTGCCAAAATATTTTAAAAGCCATATTAATGGAACATACCAGGAATATGTTCAAATCAGAAAGGATGCAATAAATGAAATAGATGCCTTATCAAAATACATAAATCACTGTAAACGTGAAGCAAACAACACTAAAAGAACATTAAAATTCTATCGTTCACAGTACATGGACAGTGACTTCTTTGATGAATGCCTACCATTAGTGGAGATATACCAGAAAAAAATAGATTTATACATGGAAAATATTAAGTTAACAGAAAATACAATAGAAAAACTTCAAAAAATAATTAAAAAATTGGAAAAATGGGTGTAGTATCACACAATTTTTTCTAATCTATTCATTGCTTCAGCTAAATTATCATAACTTTGAGCATAAGATAATCTTATGAATTCTTTTCCCTCTTCTCCAAATGCTCCACCAGGAACCATTATAACATCTTCTTTTACAGCCTTTTGAACAAATTCCACAGGATTATCAGCATGGAAAAATACGTAAAATGCACCATCAGGCATGACACAATCAAGTCCCATATCATTCAATGAATTCACAACAAGGTCTCTTCTTTTCTTAAATTCATTAGTCATTTGTGTAACACACTCTTGTGAAGAGGTAAGTGCGGTGTTACAGGCTACCTGTGTTGCAGTATCAATACATGCAACATTATATTGGTGGACTTTAAGAATTTCCTCGATAATTTCGGGATTGGATGCACAATAACCAACTCTAAGACCTGTCATAGCATATGCTTTACTAAAACCGTTAATGGTTACAGCATTATCTGTGTATGACTGAAAACTATAATGTTTTTTATCATAAATAATTTTTTCATAGATTTCATCCGACAATATTATGAAATCCTTATCCGTTGCCAAATCGGATATTGCTTTTATATCCTCTTTTTCCATAACAGCACCAGTAGGATTACATGGTGAATTAATAATTATTGCTTTTGTCTTCGGTGTTAAAGTATTTTCAACATCATCAATTGTTGTTTTAAAACCATTTTCGCTACTGCTTTTTACTGGAACACTATTTGCACCGGCCAATCGGACACACTCGGCATATGATAAAAATCCAGGATCAGGAATTAAAACATCGTCTTCAGGGTCTATTAATGCTTGTATGCTTGAATATAATGCTTCACTGGCACCAACAGTAACTATTACATCATCGCTAGAAACTTTAATATTGTTATCCTTATCTAACTTTTTTGCAATGTTCTCTCGTAAAACCGGTTCTCCTTTATTTTGTGAGTAATGTGTACGATTTTCATCAAGTGCATTCTTTAATGATTCTAAGATATGCTTCGGAGTATTAAAATCCGGTTCACCTAATGCTAGGTTTATAGCAGAAGGACTTGCTTGTTCAAACATTTTTCGTACTTGTGATAAATTAATTTCAGAAACTCTTCGGGCTCCATAATTCATAATATCTACCTCTTAGTTACAACTTCCACAATCATAACATCCATTGCTTTCACACCATGGCGTTACAATTCCTTCGTTTACTCTTTCATATTCTTTTCTTAAAAATGATTCTTTAATTCCAACATCAATTTCATACCATGGAACATTGTAATTGTCATCTAATTTCGCTTTATTAATTTCATAGGCAAGTTTATGCCAATCCTTAAAGGATATTTTTTTACCAATCTTTAGAAGTTCGTTCAGTTCCACGCCACTGTTTGTAAGAACATATTGAATAGTGGCTTTTTTAAGATTTTCCTGCTTATTTTTATGTCTTAAACGTATACTGTACTTTTTAAACCTGTCAAATAGTGTATCATAATCAAAACCCATGTATTGCAATGGCGTATGAGGTTTTGGAATAAGTGGATTTACACTGGTAGTGATTGCATTATAACGTACTCCACGACTGGTTATGCTTCTTAAAAAGTTAACCAGTTCAAGTACGTCATCGCTTGTTTCACCGGGAGTACCTAAAAGCAGATACATTTTAATCTTTAATTTTAGGTCAAGTGCTCTATCTACAGTATTAAAAATATCTTTATCTGTCATTGGCTTATTGAGTTTTAATCTTTGTTTATAGATAGTTTCAGGTGCAATTGTAATGGTTTTCATGCCGCTTGTCTTAAAAATTTCCAGTAATTCATCCGAAATTGATTCAACACGAAGAGATGGTGTTGCTATTTGAAAATCTTCTTCATAAAGTTGCCAACATAACTCTTCAATCCTTGAATAATCACTTACAGCCTCACCAATAAGGGCAACCTTATTATGACCGGTTGCTTGTCTGGTTTTAATAGCGGTATCCATCAATATGTTCAATGGTACTTCACGTCTTGGCCTATACATACACCCACTCATACAAAACCTACAACCACGAGTACAGCCACGTGAAACTTCCATAAGAAATGCATCTGTTCCAAAAGCCGGGATAAACTTTTTATTATCCGTTTTCGTAACTATCTGATAAATCGGTCTCCAGGCATCTTTCATATTTTTTACTTGCTGGATTTTTACATTTTCTCCAGGCTTATAAACGCCGGGAATATCTAAAAAGTCATAAATATCTTCACGAGGATTATTTGTATCACTTCTAACATCTATGATTTCATCAATAATCATTTCTGCATCTCCAACAACGAACAGGTCGATAAAGTTAGAAATAGGTAATGGGTTGGATGCAGCACATGGACCACCAGCTATAACTAATGGATCATCCGGTTTTCTATCTTTACTTTCTAATGGAATATTGCTACGTTTAAGCATGTCTATCATGTTAAAGAAGTCTTGTTCAAATTGAAGAGTAAATCCTACAATATCAAATTCTGAAAGATCGGATCTTGTTTCGATACTTTTTGTTTGTGGATATATTACGCGTTCACAATAGATATCTTCACGTGCATTAAGATAGTCATAGATTATCTGATAACCCAGAGAAGACATTGCAACCCTATAAATATTGGGGTAACAAGATGCAAAACGTGTAATTACCTTTCTAGGATTTTTAATAACTGTGTTAAATTCTTCAATCATTTTTATTATTCCATCTTTCTGTAATAATATTTTATATTTAATAATTATTATCTTTTAAGACTTATTTGTTGAAATATTTTAGAATTCTTTTAATACTATAACAAAGAAAAAGTTACTTAGAATTATTTTGGGGTTATAATTTTTGGAAAACAAGTATAAAAAAATAGCAGTTGGTGGAACCTTTGATAAGTTCCACAGGGGTCATGAAAAATTGTTAAGTACTGCTTTTGAAATGGGTGAAGAAGTTCTTATAGGTGTTACTTCAGATAATTTTGGATCAAAGAAATCTCATGAAATTGAAGCTTATCCCATCAGGGTTCAAAGAATTAAAAGATTTATTTCCAGGTATGATATTCCTTATGAAATATTTGAAATTTTTGATGCCTTTGGTAATGCGGATAAGGATCCCCTGCTTGATGCCATAGTTGTTAGTCAGGAAACTGAAAAAACTGCATTGAAAATCAATGAAGTACGTTTTAGTAATGATTTAAACATGTTGGATATTATTGTAATCGATTGGGTTTTAGCTGCTGATGGTATTCCAATTTCATCAACTCGTATAAGAAAAGGTGAAATTGATAAGAGGGGACAATTTTTATAATTTACTGAGTACGTTATCCCTTCCATTTTTTATTACTATTTTTGTGTGGTTTGTTATATCGTTCAATATGTTTGTTGTATAATAAGCCGTAATTAGTACAATCATTGTCATTGCTGATAGGATTAATATTAATTCTGCACTTATCTGTCCGTTTTCATCTGTTATAATTTTCATAATCTGCTTAGGCTTGTCAGGTTTGATCTTATTTTTTCAGCATCGTCTTTTGCATTAAATGTGTTTGCATTTGAGAAATAATTTGAATAGATGTTCATGGCTATTAATACTATGATTATTACGCCGCCGAACAATAATATGTATTCTGCAGCGCCCTGTCCACGTTCATCGTTGATTATATTTATGTTTACACCCCCTATGTATTACTTGTATAATAAATATGTAATACAATAATATAAGTATTACTATTATACAAATATGTAATACAAGTATGGAAAAATTATTTAATACTTTTTTAATAAAATAAGATTAAGATTATTATAAATAATATGGGTATTTGACATGAAAATATTGATAACAACATGTGGAGTAGGTATAGGTCACTCTTCTAGAGATTTAGCATTAGCAGAATTTTTAGAAAAAAATGGTCATACAATAGAATTTGCAAGCTATGGTTCAGGATTAAAATACCTAAAAGAATATGATTTCAAGACTTACACATTACCTAAAATGAATTTTGAAGGCGAAAATGGAAATATAAATGTTGAAGAATCAATCAAACAATCAAAGGATATTCCATTTACATTTATAAAAAGCATGTACAAAGAATCCAGAATAATAAAAAAATCAAAGCCTGACATAGTAATATGCGATTCACATTATTCAATGCCCATAACAGCAAAATTTCTCCACATACCATGTTATATAATTACCAACGACTTAACCTTCGGATTTTCAAAAAACACTCAGATGAAAAGCATACAATACTTCGAAAAAAGCATCAGAAAATTCATAATTGAAATAACAAAAAGTTGCAAAAAGATTTTAATCCCTGACGTACCTGGAGTAATAGAAATCCCCCAGGAATTAAGAAATAAAACAGAATATATAGGACCGTTACTACACTATGATGTTAAAAAAGTGAGAACAAAAGAAGAACTAAGATACAAACACCACATCAAAAACGATGAAACAGTAATAGTAGTAACAATAGGCGGCAGTGAATTTGGGAAGGTATTGATAAAAGATATGTGTCAAATATCAGAGGATATAAAAGCGGACAGCATAATTATCTTCACAGGATTAGAAGTCAATTCAAACGAATTCAACCAATTCAACAAAGAAAAAGTAATAATCAAACAGTTTACACATGAACTTGTAGAATGGATGAAACTATCCGATTTAACAGTAACCTTAGCAGGTCATACTACCAGCATGGAATTATTGTCCATAAAGCAACCCAACATCATGCTACCTATAAAAAACCATGTTGAACAAGAAAGAAACGCTCAACGAATGAGTCATTATGGAATAACAAAAACATGTATTATAAATGACTCTGAAAAATTATTAAACACGATAAACATTGCATTGCAAGAAATAGATAAGATGAAACTAGATCAAGAAACATATCAGGAATTTATAAAATATGATGGAAAAAACAATACATTAAAAATAATTCAAGACAATTCCATAAAAATTAATGTAATTTAACACTCAAAAACCATCAAAAAATAAAAACAAT
>JAZUCJ010000026.1:0-9278 GCA_045639105.1 Methanosphaera sp. | reverse complement strand
GCTAACCTTAATCGTGCTACCATAAGTATCTCCGGATCGGGTGTACATAAAGAGGTTGGTGTGATCTCTATATTTTAATACTGTGTAAACAGTAGAATTGTTACATGGATTGTATGTTCCATTTCCAGCATAACTGAATGTGACATTCAAATCATCATAACTGATAATAGTATGATTTACGGTGAAATAACCGTTACGATCACTTACAGCAGTATAATTCATATAATTTACGGATATGCTGATAACACCGCCCTTAACTGGAGTACCATCACTTAATAACTTACCGCTAACCTTAATAGTAGTGCCTACAATATCCTCATTTCTGTTGTACATGAACAGATTTGTAGGAGTTCTAGTTATTATGACTGTGTATACCGTTGAGTTGGATGTTGGCAGATAAATCGAAGTTCCATCATAGGTAAATGTTACATTTAAGTCATCGTCAGTGGTGATTGTATGATTTATCGTGAAATAACCATAACCTCCAGAAATTGCAGTATAACTCATGTTATTAACCATTATATTAACAACTTCACCCTTGATGCCTACGCCATTAGAAAGTAATTTACCACTAACCTTAATAGTACTTCCCACAACATCATTATTCCTGTCGTACATGAAAAGAGAAGTAGGATTAACAGGTTTTAAAACCGTGTAAACAGTTGAATTTGAACATCCGTAATAGGTAGCATTTCCCTCATAATAAAATGTTACATTCAAATCATCATAATCCATAATAGTATGATTTACCGTGAAATAACCGTTATGATCACTTACGGCAGAATAATTCATATCATTCACGGATATGCTGATTACACCACCCTTGACAGGAGCAGAGTCACTCAACAACTTACCACTAACCTTAATAGTACTTCCCACAGCATCATGAGACCGGGAATACATGAAAAGAGTAGTAGGATTAACAGGTTTTAAAACCGTGTAAACAGTTGAATTATTAGAGGACTGATAAGGATACATGCCCGAATACATGAATGTTACATTCAAATCATCATAATCCATAATAGTATGATTTACCGTGAAATAACCATATCCCCCAGTTTTTGCATGATACGTTACATCATTGACCTTGATTGTCACTTCCTGATTTTTAATACCTTCCCCGTTAGTCTGTAATTTTCCACTGACTTTAATAGTGCTACCTTTTACATCGCCCCTGCGTTGATACATGAAAAGGTTTGTAGGTACTTTAACAGTTAATGTAGTGGAGTTAGTGCATGATTCATGTCTACTGCTACCCGGATAACGAAAAGTAATCCTGGTCTTGTTATAAGTGTCAACCGTGTAATTTAAAGTAAAACCTTGCCAGTCAGTCATTGAAGTATAATGTTTACCATTTATAGTAATGTTAATCGGCTGATTAGAAACAGATAGTATTCCTTCAGGAAGTCTAGCATATAGAACACCTTTTAAAACTATGGAATCACCATAATTGGCTGCTGGAATACTATAAACATATAACTCCGTAGGATATTTAACAATAAAAGAGGTATTGATTGAATATCCTTCATAATATTTATTGGCGAAAAATTCATGTTGCACCTGTGTAACACCATATTCTTTTGTAGTATAATTAATGGTGTAATAACCATTATAATCACTTACAGCAGAAAACTTTTCATCACCAACTGTGATGTTAATTGTTAAATCCTTAACCGGTTCTCCAAAAATATAAGCCTTTCCACTGATTTTTATTGTTTTACCCAAATTTGTATTTACGGGCTTATATGGTACCAAATAGACTGGTCGTTTTACTATATATGTCGTGGAATTAATGCAAGGCTCGTAAAATTCATCACCTTCAAATTCAAACGTCACATTACAGTTTTGGTAACCATTTATGGTATGGTTAATTGTGAAATATCCATTATAATCGCTTACAGCATAATAATTCCCATAAAGAATTCCTATTTTAATAGTTTTACCACTAACAGGAGTTCCATTTGACAATAATTTACCACTAACCTTGATAGTAGTATTATACAGGTCTCCAGAACGTTCATACATGAATAAATTTGTAGGACGTTTAACATCCGAAGAACTAACATTACTATCAATAACTTCATTATTATCAGATTTATAATCACGATCATAATTCTTATTTAATGATTGAACATTAGAATTAGAATTACTCCCCGTCTCGAAAGATTCTTCTAAATCATTATCCACATCAATAAAATTATCATTATCCAAAGCATCATCAGTTAAATCTGCAGCAGATATGCTGCCAACAGATAAAAATAACAATACGACTAGTAAGAAAATTTTACTAAAAGATATTAGTTTCAAAAATAATCACCCCTTTTTTTTCAAATTATATGATAATATTTGAAAAAACTAAAATAAATAACTTATTCATGAAATCAAGACAAAAACTAAGAAGAGATACTAATCTGATAAAAATAGTAAAAGGATATAATATAATCAGTAAAAATAATAGACGGATAATAGAGAATACTATGACAATAAATTGGAAAATAATAATAAAAAATATCAAAAAATGTGCAAATATGAAAAAAGTTTAGTTGATAAAAAAAAAATTTAATAGAAAATAATTAATGAAAAATTTATAACGCCGAGAATGGGATTCGAACCCATGCGGGCGACTGCCCACCGGATCTCAAGTCCGGCGCATTACCTGGCTTTGCTATCTCGGCATGTTAATTAAAAAAAATAAGACTATAAATCTATTACTAGATTTGATAGTAATAATTTATATAGTTTTCTAATAGGATTAAGTTTTAAGTTCTATTTCGATACTTACATTATCAGGAACATTTACTTTCATTACTTGTCTCATAGCTCTTTCATCAGCTTCAATACCTATAAGACGTTTGTGAATTCTTAATTCCCATTTTTCCCAAGTTGCTTTTCCTTCACCATCAGGACTTTTTCTAGTTGGTACAACTAATTTTTTGGTTGGTAAAGGAATAGGACCTGATAAGTCGACACCAGTTCTTTCTGCTATTTTTTTAAGTTGGTTGCAAACATCAGCAATTTTTTCTGGGTCGGTACCTGTTAATTTTATTCTAGCTTTGTTCATAAAAAAATCTCCCCAAATAAAATAATCTAAAAATCGACCAATAACTAAAAATCAATACATATGTCTTAAAAATATGTTTCTAAAATAATGTTGATAAAATTAGTAAACATGGGTCGATAAAAAAGAATTAATAAGTAAAAGTTAATTTACTTATTTTGCGTCGGTAATGTCGATACACATACCTGCTGCTACGGTTTGACCCATATCACGGATAGCGAATCTTCCCATGTGAGGGATTTCTTTAATTTTTTCAATTACCATAGGTTTTGTAGGTTTAATTGTTACGTAAGCTGCATCTCCTGTTTTAAGGAAGTCAGGGTTTTCTTCTTTAGGTTGACCGGTTGCTGGGTCTAATTTTGCATCTAAAGATAAGAAAGTACATGCAACTTGTGATGTGTGTGCGTGGAATACAGGGGTGTAACCAACTGTGATAACACCAGGGTGTTGTAATACAACAATTTGTGCTTTGAATTCTTTTGCAACACTTGGAGGGTTTTGGGTTGTACCTGCTACGTCTCCACGTTTAATATCGTTTTTACCTACACCTCTTACGTTGAATCCAACGTTGTCCCCAGGTTCTGCGGATGGTAATACTTCGTGGTGCATTTCGATTGATTTAACTTCTCCAGTTACACCTGCTGGTTCGAATGCGATGGTTTCTGCGGTTTTTAAAACACCGGTTTCGATTCTTCCTACAGGTACTGTACCTACACCAGTAATTGAGTATACATCTTGAATAGGTAATCTTAAAGGTAAGTCGATTGGTTTATCTGGTTCTTTGAATAAATCTAATTCTTCAATTAAAGTGTTTCCTTTGTACCATGGAGTGTTTGATGATTTTTCGGTAATGTTGTCTCCTTCAAATGCTGATAATGGTATGAAAGGTACTTCTTTAGGGTTGAATCCGATTGTTTTGATTAAGTTTCCTACTTCTTCTTTGAGTTCGTTGTATTTGTCTTCAGAGTAGTCTACTAAATCCATTTTGTTAATACCAACGATAATTTGGTTGATACCTAATGTTCTGGATAAAAAGATGTGTTCTTTTGTTTGTGGCATTACACCGTCGTTTGCTGCTACTACTAATACAGCTGCGTCTGCTTGAGATGCACCTGTAATCATGTTTTTAACGAAGTCACGGTGACCTGGACAATCTACTACAGTGTATTCGTATTTTTTGGTTTCGAATTTTTCGTGAGCAAGATCGATGGTTACTCCTCTTTCTCTTTCTTCTCCGAGTTTGTCCATAACAAATCTGAATTTGTCTTCTCCTTCATCTAACTGTTGTTCTGCAATTGCACCTGATAATAATAAAAGGTGTCCTACTAATGTTGATTTTCCGTGGTCTACGTGACCAATTACTGCTAAATTCATGTGAGTTTTATCTTTTGCCATTATATTTCCTCCATATTTAAAACATGTATTTGAATATAATCTATAAATCAAGTACTATTTTCTTTAATAGTGTGATTTATAATCGTTAGCAAGCCGATTGCTAGATAATTTTATCTAGAGTGCGTCCTCTAACATTGTAATAAAGAAATATATTGTACTGGTATAGTACTACAAAGAAATATAACAGGGAATAGTTATATTCCCTTGTAAGTAATATATTTCTTTTTATTATCTTTAATTACATATAATCTAAATTTCCTGTTTGAAATCTAGTACTAAGTTAATTGTATTATAGTAATTATAGTATATATTTGTTATCCTTTATATACTTTAATATTTTATGTTATAAAAAAAGAAGTATACGTGAAGAGTATACTTATCCTAAGTAATGATCAGGTCCATATGGTTCTGGACTTAATCCTTTTCTTTCACGAATTTCTCTTACAATTTGATTTTGTAATTCTCTAGGAATTCTTTCGAATCCTGAGTTTTCTGTTGACCAGATACAACGTCCTTCTGCTGCAGAACGTATATCTCCTGCAAATCCGAACATTTCTGCTACTGGTACTTTGGATTCTATTGTAGACATGTCTCCTTCTTGGCCCATTTCCACAATTTGTCCTCTTCTGTTTTGTACTTCACGAGTTGCTGCACCCATGTAGTCTTGAGGTACACTTATGTATACTTTTTGCATAGGTTCCATGAGTGTTGGTTGTGCTAACATCATAGCTCCGTATACTGCTTTTCTGATAGCTGGTAAAATCTGTGCTGGTCCACGGTGTACTGCGTCTTCGTGGAGTTTTGCGTCCATGAGGTTGACTCTTAATCCCATTGCTTTTTCGTTTGCTAATGGTCCACTTTCAAGTGCTGATTCGAATCCTTCAAGGAGTAATTCTTTAATTTCTGCTAAGTATTGGATACCACGAGTTTGGTTTACGAATACACAGTGTTTGTATACATCCCATACACGTTTTGCTTCGTCTTTATCCATTCCAGCATCTTGGAATACTTTAGCTTCTTCTTTACCTTTTACTCTTCCTTCATTGATTATTCCTTCATCAATTGCATGCATTAAATCATCGGATAAAGGTTCTACATCAATGTAGAATCTGTTGTGTTTGTTTGGTGATTTACCTTCTACGTTTGTTGCAGTTCCACCAATGGTTTCTCTGTATACTACAATAGGTTCTGAAGTATCTACTTCTACACCTTTTTCGTTGATTCTGTAAATCATAACTTCTAAGTGTAATTCACCCATACCGGCTAATAAGTGTTCACCGGTTTCTTCGTTAATTTCTACTCTGATAGTAGGGTCTTCTTTACTTACTTGTCTGAGTACTTCAATAAGTTTTGGTAAATCTTTGGTGTTTTTAGCTTCTACTGCTACTGTTACTACTGGTTCAGAAATGTGTTCTAAACTTTCGAATGGTGCGATGTTGTGGTCTGCATCTGTGATGGTTTCCCCTGCTACTGCACCTCTTGCTCCGGTAATTGCTACGATGTTACCTGCAGGTACTGCATCGGTGTTGATTCTTTCAGGACCCATATAAACTCCTACTTGTTGGGTTCTTGCTTTGCTCATAGAACCTACGAAGAAGATTTCTGAACCTTTTTCTATTGATCCACCGTATACACGACCTGTTGCAATTTCACCTGCGTGTTTATCGATACTTACGTCTGTTACCATTACTGCTAATGGACTTGTTGAATCTGTATTGATCATACCTTGTCCTTCAACACTTTCGATGTCACCAGACCATACTTTAGGTATCCTGTATGCTTGTGCAATTTTTGGGCTTGGTAAGTGTTCTACTACCATTCCTAAGATAACATCTTCAATTTTAATTTTTTGAGCTAATTCTTTTTGGTTGTCTTCATTACAATATGCGATGATATCTTTGAATGTGATGTTGGTTTTTAACATGTGTGGTACGTTAATACCCCAGTTGTGATATGCTGAACCGAATGCTACTGAACCGTCTTCGATTCTTACTTGCCAATCATCCTTAAATTGTTCTGGAGCCATGTTTTTAATGAGTTTGTTTACTCCTGCAATAATTTTAATGAATCTGTTTTGTAATTCTGTGTCATCAAGTTTTAATTCGTTGATGAGTCTGTCTACTTTGTTGATGAAAAGTACTGGTTTAACATTTTCTTTTAATGCTTGTCTTAGTACTGTTTCTGTTTGAGGCATAATACCTTCTACTGCACATACAACTACTACTGCACCATCTACTGCTCTCATTGCACGTGTTACGTCTCCACCAAAGTCTACGTGACCTGGAGTATCGATAAGGTTGATTAGGTATTCACTATCTTCATAACCGTGTACCATTGATACGTTTGCTGCATCAATTGTAATTCCTCTTTCTTGTTCTTGTTCATCAAAATCTAAGAGTCTTTGGTCACCGGCCAAGTCTGCGGAAATCATTCCAGCACCTGCTAATAGGTTATCGGATAATGTTGTTTTTCCGTGGTCGATGTGTGCTACAATACCAATGTTTCTGATATAATCCGGTTCGTACATTAATTCTTTGATTTTGTTTACCATTTGATCTCGTCGACTCAAATAAATCACCTGAATGTTATAATAATTATGTTTTTGATTAATTTTTTTTTATTTTAAATTTTTATGTTTGAAATATTTTAAAAAGATAAGAAAGATTTTTTGTAGAAAATCTAGTGTGCGGATCTTGCTACTCTTTCTTTTTCTTCTTTTTTCTGTAGAGCGTAACTTCTTGAATCTTCGTCAGCTGCTAATAATATTTCATCAGCTAAACATTGTGCTGCTGATTTTGTGTTTTTGAATGCTGATTGCATTGCCCCTTGTGTTAAGAATCCTAATGAAAGGTCTACTCTTCTTTGTGGTGCTATGTCTACAGCTATTTGGTATCCTATACCACCGTATTTGATACGTGTGGTTTCTTCTCTAGGTGCTGTGTTTTCTACAGCTTTTACTAAAACTTGTACAGGGTTTTCGTTAGTTTTTTGATTGATAATTTCTAAAGCGTCTTCTACTATTGAGTATGCTTTGTTCTTTTTACCACTGTTTCTTTCAGTTCTCATAATTTTGTTCATGAGTCTTTCTACGATTGATACTTTAGATTTTGCGAATTGTCTTTTTACGTGACGTCCCATAGTGTGTGGTACAACAATTTCATCTAAGCATACGTAGTTTTGTAATCCCATATCTTCTACTGTAACTTCTGTTACATCCCATTTGTCGAATAATTTGAAGCTCATTTAATTAAATCTCCTTTGAAATAAATTACTTACCTTACTGGTTTTTCGATTTTTCCACTTACCATTTCAGATAAAGCTACGTTGTTTACTTTTGTAACTTTCCATCTTACTCCAGGAATATCTCCCATGGACCTACCTGATGGTCCTCCAATTCCTTCAATCATTACTTCGTCGTGTTCATCAATAAAACCGATTGCGCCATCTCCCGGTGCAAATGCAGTAATTTGTTTACCGTTTTTAATTAATTGAACTCTTACACATTTTCTGATTGCAGAGTTAGGCTGTTTTGCTTCAATACCTACTTTTTCTATTACAATTCCTCTTGCTTGAGGTGATCCTTCCAGTGGATCTGCTTTAATATCTAATCCGAGGGTTTTACGTTTGTATTGTGTGTCTTTCCATCGGAAGTTTTGTCTGTTATCTTTTAATTTTTTTGCTGCGAATAATCCTGGCAAATTTATTCCTCCATTTATACTTAATTTTAATCTATTCTAAGTTTTCTAATCAGTACATGTAGATGTCATATGATGAATAAATATGACTTTACAGTACAAGTTAATATTATGAATTTTACGTGAAATGATTCACATACTTATCATCATAGTTTTTAGTATTAACTGAGTTTCTTTAAAGAATTTAGGATGATAAAATATCTCTATTTTGTTAATCCCAAATGTTAATCATAAATATGGTTATTTTATGATAATATTACTAATTTCAAATTGTCTTTTAGCAAATTGTCTGGCTCGCTGAATATTATGACCATTCTTTCCTATGGCATTACGTTTATCCTTTGAGTCGACATCCAAGGTGGCGATTTTATTACCCTTTTCATCAGTAGAAAATTCTATTGAATTTATCTTGGCTGAAGATAATAAATTTTTTATAAATTCGCCGGGATCGTCGGAATGTTCTATAATTTCAACACTCTTATCGACTGATTTTTGCATCTTACCAATAGTACTACCACGTTTTCCTATTGCTAATCCCATATCTCCTTTTTTTACCAAAAAAGTTACCTTATTATGTTCGTCATCAACAATGCAGTCTTTGACTGAAGCGTTTGTTATTGTTTCAAACAAAGCTATATACCTGATTTCATTGATTGTGAATTTGACGGACATAGTATCAATTTACTCCTTAAGCTCTAATATGTTAGAGTCTCCTGGTTCTTGTATAACTAGAACTGATACTGTGAAAGGTTTACCACAGATAGAACCTAAGTCTACACTTGAACCATCAAATATGTGTACTGGTATATCGGATAATTTTGAATAAACTTCAATATCCTCTTTTAAATTTTTAGGAGCATTTGCTGCCATTACAACTAATTCTCCGTTACCAAGTTTAATTGCTTGGATTGATTTATTGGATCCTAATATAACCTTTCCAGTATCTACGGCTACACGTATCCCTCTTTCTATATCCATTTAGTGCCTCCTAATTAATTTCTTTCATATTAATACCAACAGACCCCGTACCATGAGGTATTGGTTGTCCAACAATAACATTCTCAATAATACCTGTGAGTTTATCAACTTCACCACGGATACTAGCATTAAGCAAGTGTTTACCTGTTTCT
>JAZUCJ010000025.1:0-8811 GCA_045639105.1 Methanosphaera sp. | reverse complement strand
GCCCTTCCTGTCACCAGAACGTGAATACATGAAAAGCTCAACAGGCTTCCTAACAGTATAAACCGTTTTATTGGTACATGATTCAAAGAGGCTATTTCCGGCAAACCTATACGTGACGTTAAGATCATCATACTTGTCAATTGTATAGTTTATCGTGAAGTATCCGTATCCTCCAGTTGTAGCTGTGTACTTTTTACCATTTACCGTTATGTTAACAGTTAAACCTTTAAGGCCAACATCATTTGATAAGAGTTTTCCACTAACCTTGATAGTAGTTCCAATCTTATCACCTGAACGTGAATACATAAACAAGGTGGTTGGCTGTTTAACTACAAAGGTTGTTGAATTGCTGCTTGACATATAATTATTTCTGCCGTCATAAGTGAAATATACCGTATGATTACTATAACTATCTACGGTGTAATTTATCGTGAAATAACCGCTTCCACCACTTGTTGCATTGAAAATCCTGTTATTGACCTTAATTTTTACTTTTTCGCCCAGAACGGCCGATCCATTGCTTAAGAGTTTTCCACTGATTTTTATGGTTTTAGCATAGTTTGTATTATATATCGTGTATACAAAGATTTCTGTTGGTCTTTTAACCACATAGGTAATGTTGTTTGTCGTACCCATATAATAACTGTTTCCCGCATATGTGTAGACAACATTTATATCATCATACTTTCCAATGGTGTAATTTATAGTGAAGTATCCATAAACATCCGTCCTTGCAGTGTATTTATTAGAATTTACGCTTATGTTTACCGTTTCACCCTGTATTGGCTCATTGTCATTCAACAGTTTTCCACTGATTTTGGTTGTTGTTCCCAATTCCAGAGGAGATTTTGTATATAACAGTATTCTTGTCTGTTTCTTATCGGCGGCAAATGTTGTTTGCGCACTGGCTGAAGCATATGTCTGATTACCCTGATAATGTGCTGTAACCACGTTTTGTCCTATTTTCTTTACCTTGTATGACAGCTGATACTTTCCATTATTATCCGTTGTAACATTGAATAATTCATTGTTTATCCTGATAGTGATTATGGAATTGGCCAGTGATGTCTGTGAAGTTAATTTTCCGCTTATGATAATGTTATCTCCATAGTATGCTGTATTATTGGTTGTTAGTGTTATGTTTGTTTCCCGAAGTTTGGAGTTTTCGATTTGCCGATTTTCGGTAATCCTATAGTTTTCACTGACGTATACCATGGTAATGTTTTTATATTTTTCATACGTGTTATCGGTGACGCTAAGCGTTTTGGTTGAATCACTGCTAATCGTGTATGTAACGACATTATTGTTTATTTTTAATATTTCCCCATCCACATAATAGGTTAATGTTCCTTCCGCGTTAACGTTGCTGATTTTTGTAGTGATGTTTATTTTATTGTTTTCATAGGTGAATGTGTTGTTTATTACTGGCACATCCTTAGTATATACCTTTAGGGGTGCTACACACTCGTAATCATACAGGTCATACCAATCTCCGTCATCCGTATCAAATTCCAGGAATGACTGACCTTTACCTATCGGAGCATGATAAAGATCAGAATACTGTACCACAATGTAGTTGTGTCCCGTGTTTGTCAGGTTTATCTTCACTATTATCTCGAATACGTCACCCCTATTAACTGCAACATACTTGTTTAGTTTAATTGTTCTGTAACCCGGTAATGTTACCGTAGCATTTTGTGTATATACACTATTTCCGTTTACCCGTATTTCTAATTGATAATATGATTTCTGCAGGAAGTATGTTCCGAAAGCTGCTATGTTTTCATCCTTTGTTGCAGTGAATATGTTTTTGTATGCAACAAAATTACTGTAGGTTTCTAATGCGTTTACTATTGAATCGTGCTGATAGACATTTGTATAATTATCAGTGTTTTCCATTAATACTACGTAGTTTAATTGTTCATTTGACGAATCGTTGCTGTTGCATAATGATCCTATTGTTGTATCATAATAGGATACGTAATGATAACCGTTTTCTCCACTACTTGTTCCCCAACTGTTTTTAATAATGAATGCACCATTTCCTGGAGGGTTGGGATTGAAATTTGTCTTACTGTAATTATCATCCCATCCTACTATTGTCACTCCGTGATTGATTGATTTGTCGGTGTTGTAACTGTTTTTTCCTGATAGATATATTCCTGTGGATACTGCTCCATAATTGTAGATTGCCTGTTTTATAAGCTGATTATCGGTAACGTTTTTTCTTTCAGGTATTATGTATACGTCCTGTATATGCCATGATGAATCAATTATTGGTGAGAGTATGCTTGTCTGTTCGTATGGGTCTTCACTTTCGAGTACTGGCCCATACCAGCTTGTAAGGAAGCTTATAGGTTCAAAGTCATTATTTCCACTGTTTGGTTCACCATTTACGTCGCCAAGAATTGAATATTTCTTTAATAGATTTTTCATATTATTTTCTGAAAAATCATATTCAATGCCTGTTTTTCTTAGTAAAACTGATTCTAATGATGCCAGTGATGAAAATGCCCAGCAACTTCCACTAACTCCCTGTATCTTTACGCTTGATACAAGACTTTGATTTCTTAAATCATATGCACTAGGAAGTGTTGATGTTAACAGTTTCAAGTCTGTTGAATTTATTGTAGTAATCGTGAAATTATTTTCCTTCAACAACAAATATCCCGTAATTGTTTTTGCAGCATACTTGGTGCTCTGTGCTAGTGTCAATGTTGTCGTGTAATTGTTTGATTTCCATGCTGCCGGAATTGTATAATTTATCGTTGCAGTTCCATTTGATAATTGTGACGTTAATGTTAAGTTGTTGAATTTTAGGGTTACCTTGGAGTTTATTTCCTTGTTTGCCCTGATATTGAATGTTACCTGGCTATTCTTACCTGTTGTGATGTTGTTGATTGAAAGATATGCTGTCAGCTTCGTGTTTACTGTAAGTTCCTGATTATCTATTTTAACTTTAAGATTTGTTGAATTTCCCGTGTAATTATTTGTTACCGAGCTTGTTATTGACAGGTATGTTTTGGTGAAATTTCCTGTATCTGCCGTGAATTTGGCTGTTCGTGAAGTTAAGGCTTTTGTTGTTTGTGAGGAATTACTTAGCTTGTTTAATGATACTGTTACCTGTTTAATGTTTCCGCTTGTCTTGTTTGTTAGTGTCATTAATCTCCAACTATCCGGGATTATTCCGTTTGTTATCACATTAAAGTTAGGTGCATTTGTTGACCACCAGTTTTCATCCAGATTGTATTTGTAATTTTCTTCTAATCTGACCCAGTTGTTGTTTCTTGTTGAAGTAAATACGTTGTTGGTAATGCTTATGTTATAATTTGACCATATGGAATCTCCCTCTTCTGTTGCCTGGTTGGTTGTGAAGGTATTGTCTGTGACCTTTAACGTTATCTTATTTACATTGTTTGCCAAGTATAGTGCTCCACCGTTTCTGGCCTTGTTGTTTGTGAATTTTGATGATTGGATTATGACGTTTGATTGAATTGAATAAACGCTTCCACCATCATATTTTGCATAATTGTTGGTGAATGTTGATTTTGTTATGTTTAATGATTTGTTTCCCAACTGTGTTATTGCTCCTCCCAATTCTTGAGCGGTATTATTTATGAATTCACTGTTGTTTATTGACGTGTCTGATTCTAAAAAGTATGTTGCTCCACTTTCATTTCCATGATTGTTATTGAATTTTGAGCTTTTGATCGTGTTTTGTGAATTTTTTGTATACAGTACCGGTGCTGTTTTCTGTGATGTGTTGTTTAAAAACTGTGAATTCTGTATTATGTTGTTGCTGTCAACTGTATATACTAATCCCCTGTTTGTTAATGTATTGTCCTTAAGTATTGAGTTATTAATCAGTAATTTTCCGCCTGATACGTATATTAAGGAATTTGAAGCCATGATATGATTGTTTTCTATGATGGTATTGTTTATCACCAGATTTGAGGAATATGTTTCTATTAATTCAGAGTTCAATGGAGCTTTATTGTCTATTGTACAGTTGATTAGTGTTATGTTGGAATTATGTGCATATATTGCGCTTGAATAATCGTTTATATTGGTAAGTACAAGGTTTTGTAGTGTTAAGGATGTGTAACGTACATCGAATAAGCCTGAATTGTTCTGTCCATCAAGGGTTATTGTCTTTCCGTTCTGGCCCATGATTGTCAGGTTATGTGGATTGTTTTGGTTAGTGTTCAAATATATTGATTCGTTGAATAAATATGTGTCCTCTGCGTTACTTGTTACTAGAATGATTGTCTGATTATCACCGGCGTCTTCAATTGCTTTTGATAATTTAGTTGGCTCGTCTATTGATGAACCATCCGAATTTCCGTTTGAAGTACTGTTAACATATATATAATTGTCTGATGTTTTAGTAGTTCTGTTGTACTGCTTATCTATCTTGCCCGTAGTGTCATCATTAATGAAATCATCCGCTGTTGGCTGGTCAGCTTTAATAATTGACGTTGCCTGATTATCTTCTTCTGCTGCACTAATTGTGCCTAGCGTTATGATTAAGAAAATAAACATTATCACTATTAATAAGCATTGTTTTTTATTGATTTTCATAAATAATTCAATTCCATATGTTTTTTTAACAAACATTTTATCCAAAAAATGTTCATTATTTTAGATAGTATAAATTATGATTTTTATATAATATAGTTGTTAGGAAAATATTCCCGTAAATTGCATCCTCAATGAAAAAAAATATATTTGTAAAAAGAATTTGTTAATAATAATAAGTAACCCTAACCATGAAAAAAGATGGGGTGGAATAAATTCTTAAGAGAGAATTATTCTATAAGTACCTGGCGGTTATGCTGTTTTTTGAGGAAATGATATCCTCCAATACTCCGGAAACAACTATTTCACCACCATCCAATCCGCCACCAGGACCCATATCAACAATATAATCCGCATTTTTAATCAAGTCAAGGTCATGTTCGATAACTACCAGTGTAGCACCACTCTTAATTAACTTATCAAATACCATGATTAATTTCTTAACATCAACCGGGTGTAAACCAATTGTTGGCTCATCAAATATGAATAATGAATTTTTCTGATTCTTTCCTATGTGAGCGGATAACTTTAATCTTTGAGCTTCGCCACCACTTAATGCGGGGGTTGATTCACCGAGGGTAAGATAGCCCAAGCCCATATCCGATAGTGTTGTCAGCTTCTTTTCTATCCTGGTATTGTGTAAGAACACTCCTATTGCCTCATCGATTGTTAATGCCATCAGATCTTTTATTGAAAATCCATCATATTTTATGTTATCCGCTTCTTTTGAATATCTTAATCCTTCACAATCGGGACATTCTATTTCAACATCCGGCAAAAACTGTACGTCCATACTTATCTGGCCAGTACCATTACATGTTGGACATCTTAATTTTCCCGTATTATATGAAAAGTCCTTAAGGGTAAGGTTGTTTTCTTTAGATTCCTCAAGATTTGCAAAGAGTTTTCTTATATCCGTGAGAATTCCACTGTATGTTGCAACAGTACTTCTAACGTTTTTTCCAATAGGCGAAGCATCAATCAGGTGCACCCTGTTTATTTCATCGGAATCTATTGAAATAATATGTTCGGGTAGTTTTGTATCGTCTATCAAGTTTTTTATGGAAGGATACAGACTTTCCAATATTAATGTTGTTTTTCCGCTTCCCGATACTCCCGTTACTACCGTGAATCTTCCCTTAGGAATGCTTAGTTCCAATTGCTTAACCGTGTGTATTCTATCTGTTGACAGTAATATTCTTCCTTTGTCATATAATCTTTCTTCCGGAACTCTTTTACGGACCAAAACATTTTCTTCGTGTGACAAATATTTTCCTATTATCGAGTTTGGATTATTTTTTATTTCATCAATATTTCCCTCGGCTATGATGTTTCCACCATTTACTCCAGATGAAGGTCCTATTTCTATCAGATAATCCGCCACTTCCAGTATTCTTGTGTCATGATCCACCAGTATTACGCTGTTTCCGTTTTCTATTAATTCTTTCATTACATGAATTAGTCCGTCCACGTTTGATGGATGTAAACCTATTGATGGCTCGTCGAGTACGTATAGTACGCCAGTGGTTTGGTTTCTTATGGTTCTTGCAAGCTGTACCCTCTGCAATTCTCCGGTTGATAGTGTTGAACTTGGCCTGTTTAATGTTAGATAGCCTAAACCTAATTCCATTAAGCTGTTTGCATTGTCCATGAACTCTTCATATATTGCTTCTGCAATTGACTTTACTTCTTTGGGCAATGTTTGGATGCTGTATTTTAGCCATTCTACCAGTTCATCCAATGTTTTGTTTGATGCTTCTGTGATGTTTATATTATTTAATAGTGTGGAGTTTGCCCTTTCGTTTATTCTGGAGCCGTGACATTCGTCACATTCTTTTATTTCCAGGTACTTGTTTATTCTTGTAAGTCCCTTCTCTGATTTTGCCTTCTTCAAGGCTTCCTTCACTGAGTTGATTGCGTTTCTATATTCACAGTTCAGGTCAAATAGTTTTCCATTCTTTGATGGTATTGCAATATATCTTTTAACGGCATCTCCATAGAATATTATGTCTTTTTCCTTATCGGTCAAATCCTTGAATGGAACGTTTGTTCTTACTCCCAGTTCTCCTGCCATCAGGTACATCCAGGAAATTCCGAACATTTTCCATGATTCAACTGCTCCCTCTTCCAATGTTAACGTTTCATCAGGTACCAGTGTATCTATGTTAACATCCCTCATTATTCCTGTTCCCGAGCATTTTGGGCAGGCTCCATCTGAGTTAAATGCATATTCTTCTGCTCCCAATCCATAGAATTCTTCTTTGCATTGCGGACATTTTATTGGTAATTCTCTTGACACGTTTATTGTTGCTTCTACGAGGTGTCCGTTTGGGCAGGTGTAATTTCCACACCTTGAATATAATAGTCTCAGTGAGTTTAGCAGTTCTGTTGATGTTCCGAAGGTACTTCTTATTCCTGGTATGTTCGGTCTCTGGTGTAATGCTAGAGCAGCGGGTACGTGTTCTATTTGGTCAACTTTGGCTTTTTCGGCTTGTGTTATTCTTCGTCTTGTATATGTTGACAATGCTTCAAGGTATCTTCTTGAACCTTCGGCATATAATATTCCCAATGCTAAAGATGATTTTCCGCTTCCGGATACTCCTGCTATTGCAACTATTTTACCTAGAGGTATGTCAACGTCGATATTTTTAAGATTATGTACTTTGGCTCCCCTGATTTTGATATTATTGACCATTAAATTCACCTAATGCTACTTTGTTAAACAAATTATTTGTAGATTATGTTTATGATAAAATGGGGGCTTGATTTGAAAAAAAATATGTTATAAAAAAAATAGGTGGTGGGGGTGAAGTTGTGGCGATATATATTATTGATAGTTTGTTTTTAACTATACTTCTAATGTTCCGTCAAGGAAGCTTTCGTATCCTTTGAAGTCAAGTAGTCCATGACCGGAGAAGTTTACTACTATTGTTTTTTCTTCTTTTGTTTCTTTACATTTTCGTGCTTCGTCGATTGCTACTTTTAATGCGTGACATGTTTCCGGTGCAGGTACGATTCCTTCACATTGTGCAAACATTTTTCCTGCTGCAAATATGTCTGTTTGTTTTGCAGTTCTTGGAGTTATGTATCCTTCGTTTTTAAGTAGGGATACTTGTGCGTTCATTCCATGGTATCTTAGTCCACCTGCATGTACTGATGGTGCTACGAAGTCGTGTCCTAATGTGAACATTTTAAATAATGGTGTGAATCCTACCTGATCTCCGAAGTCGTATCTGTATTCTCCTTCTGTTAGTGATGGACATGATGCTGGTTCTGCTGCCAGGAATTCTACATCTGAGTTTCCGTCTATCTTATCTTTCATGAATGGGAATAATGATCCTCCGAAGTTACTTCCTCCTCCAACACATGCTATCATGGTGTCAGGTTCTTCTTCTGCCATTTCAAGTTGTGTTTTTATTTCCTGTCCTATTACTGTTTGGTGTAGTATTACGTGGTTTAGTACACTTCCTAATGTGTATTTAACTTTTTCATCCTGTAATGCATCTTCCACTGCTTCTGAGATTGCTATTCCTAATGATCCCGGATGGTCTGGTGTTTCTTCGAGGATTTTTCTTCCAACTTCCGTGTTTGTACTTGGAGAAGCGTGGACGTTTCCGTCATATAGTTGCATTATTGTTTTTCTGAATGGTTTTTGGTTGAATGATACTTTTACCATGTATACTGTTGCTTCTAAATCCATTAATGATGCTGCTAATGATAATGCAGTTCCCCATTGTCCTGCTCCTGTTTCTGTTGTTAGTCTTTCTACTCCCTCTTTTTTTGCAAAATATGCTTGTGCTATTGCACTGTTGAGTTTGTGACTTCCTGTTGGGGATGAGTCTTCTCTTTTGTAGTAGATTTTTGCTGGGGTGTTTAGTTTTTCTTCCAGTCCTCTTGCTCTGCATAATGGTGTTGGTCTTCCTAGTCTTTGGTATAAGTCTCGTACTTCGTTTGGTATTGTCACGTATCTTTCTGTTGTCACTTCTTGTTTTAAACATTCTCCTACAAAGATGTCTGGTAGTGTTGATAGCTGGTCTTTGCCTTCACTGTTTTTTGGTGCCGGTAATTCTACCGGTAAATCCGCATTGATATTGTACCATTTTTTTGGTACGTCGTCTGATGATAATTCTATTTTATAATCCATAATAATCACTTTATAAAAAAAACTTATAATGTACAAATTTATACATTATTGAGTTATATTAAACATTAAAATTCTAATACATACTTTAT
>JAZUCJ010000024.1:0-11685 GCA_045639105.1 Methanosphaera sp. | reverse complement strand
ATAAACTATACGATAACTAGTTATGAAGATCTTCATGTTATATTTAATTATGCAGGCAGCGGTAAATACATGTCATCATCAAACTCAACAGTCTACACGGTCAAAAACACTTCATCAGTTAAGAATCATACCAACCTCTTTATGTACACCCGATCCGGAGATACTTATGGCAGTACGATTAAGGTTAGCGGTAAGTTACAGTCTTATGATGTGGGTGTTAAAGGAGAAACTATTGTTATAACAGTTAATGGGGAACGTTTCACTGCAGTTTCTGGTGGATATGGTTATTTCACTATAAACTATACGATAACTAGTTATGAAGATCTTCATGTTATATTTAATTATGCAGGCAGCGGTAAATACATGTCATCATCAAACTCAACAGTCTACACGGTCAAAAACACTTCATCAGTTAAAAAAGATACATACTTTGCCCTTTATCCGAGGGGTGCAATAAATGGTAACACTATTAAATTCAGTGGTAAGTTATTGTCTAACGGCACGGGTGTTACCGGACAATCAATCACTATAAACGTAAATGGTGTGATATTTAATCCTAAAACGGATTCGTATGGTTATTTTGCCATATATTATACCAGTGAAATTTATGATAATCATACAATTGTTTGCACCTATACGGGAAATGATGAGTTTGCACCATGTACTAACATCACGACATTTGCATTAAAACAGTCCGCCATTATGAAGATGTATAGCATGACTGATTACTGGCTTTATGATGCTGTTCATGAGTTTAGGGGAAGATTAATGGCTAATTGGGAGTATAATGTTGGAATTGGAAATCAAACTGTAAATATTATGGTTAATGATGAAGTTTTAACGGTTGTAACAGATAATGATGGTTTTTTCTACTTGAATTATACTTATAGGAGTCTTGATCCAATACTGATAATCTATAAATTTGATGGCAACGTATTTTATGAGTCAGCCGAATGTAATTTCACGGTCGAGCATGTTTACAGGAGGACCAACGTAATCATTTATCCTATTGAACTTCCAACAACTGGAAATACTATTGAAATAAAGTTAAGATTAATGTCTATGGGCACTCCCGTTAACTTACAGAGAGGATTGTGTTCTATTAGAGTCAATGGGAGAATTCTCAATTTTACATTAACTCCCGATTCTCAAGGTTATATCATCGCAAACTATACTATGGAAAATTATGGAAAGTATACTATTGATGTAGAGTTTTTGAGTTTTTATCCTTATTCAGGCTCTAGAAATTCAACCACTTTCACATGGGTTAAAACATGAGTTTTATCCTCTTTTATTATTCTTTTTTTTTAGTCATGCTTTTTTTCGGATAATTATCTTTTATATAATTTTCAGTGCTTTGTTTGAACTGTTTTTAAAAATAGGTTATAAAAAAAGGTGTTTAGGGGGGGAATGTTAATAGTGTTATTTTACTTTGTATCTTAATATTCCGGCTATTCCACCGAACGCTTTGTCCAGTTGTGTTCCTTCTTCTGTTTCTATTGAGATTACTTCTACTGCAGTGTTCACTTCTTCTGCCAGTTCTATGAGTTCTTCTGCTGTTTCCTGTGTTTTGATTATTTTCATTGTTTCTCCACATTTTGGACAGGATTTTTCCGGTGCTTTCTGGTGTTGTTTTGTTGTTATCACATCTAGTGTTCCGCATGCCGGACATTCGTATGTTTGCCTGTTTGTTTTCAGGTTTTCTGATATTAGCAGGGTTTCTACGGCTCCCATTTGCAGGTTTGTTCTTATCTCGTTTTCTCCATAGGATGATAGTCCGCTGTCTGATATTAGTCCGGATAGGAATTGTCTCATGAACTTTTTCTCTTTCATGATGTCAAGTTCTTCGAGAGTGTCTGCTGATTCGTCCAGTACTTCTCTTATTCCGAAGTCTCCAGTGTATGATGTGTCCACTATGTTTATTACCTTGTCTTTTATTTCGTAGTGTAGGTAGTCTCCTTCGACAAAGTCATTCTTTGTGTGTCCCGGCCCTCCTATGAGCACTCCTTTTAGTTCATCTTTAAATGGAAGGAATGCTTCGTCAACGTAGTGTCCTATACGTTTTAGGAATTCGTGTGCTGCCAGTTCGATTACTCTGTCAAACCTTCTCTGTGACTGTCCTCCGGCTTTATGTTTTCCAGGCACTCCACTGGTAAGTGTTTTTACAACATCTATTCTTTTTCCTCTTACAGTTGCTATTGTTGCTTCCTTTCTGTCCAGTACTACTGCTCCGTATACTTCCTTGTATTCTATGATCTGTTTTAGTGGGTCTATGAAGAATTGGCTGTCACAGTGATATATGTATGTTTGCACGGGTTCCGGTGGTTCGAATATGTATGTTTCCATTTTCTCGGTTCCGGGCCCTCCTCTTGGTATCATTCCTACAAACATTACCAGTCCTTTTGGTGGTGCTGTAGGGTATAGTTTTGTTCTTTGGATGATTACTTCTATTGCTGATTGCACGTTTTTTCTCGTAGTTTTACTTTTGATGTTGGAGCTTTGTCCTATTTCGTCCACCATCTGTTTTCTTACGTCACTTATCTGTTTGTCTGGTGGGATGTATACACTTACTAGTTCTGTTCCTCTTCCTTTTTTATTTTCTAGTTCTTTCAGTGTTTTTTTTACTTCATACATCTCCTTTGATGTTATTTCACTCATATAATTATCTCCTAGAAACTTTTTTGTTATGAATTTATTATCGTAATTTTTATTGGATTTTACTTTTGAATACGTTTATGGGGGTTTATGCTCGTCTTTGTTGTGTGTATTCTGTTTTTTGTTAAATGTTCATATTATCTTTTATCCAATAATTTTTTTTATATTAAAATAGTATGTTCTTATTTTTGTTTTTTATGCTTTTAGTATTTATTGATATTTTATTTGTTGTTTTTTCATAGTTAATTATAAGAATAATTTAGGAGATAAATAATTATTAATAAAAATTTTTTTATGAGTTAACTGATTATTTGTTTAATCATTTAATGGAGACTGTTATTAATGCGAATAGTTATTACGATAGGTGGTTCCATACTTCTTAAGGAGTATGATAATAAGAAATTTGAAGCGTATGCAAAAATTATTAGGGATATTAATAAGGAACACGATGTATTTATTGTTGTGGGTGGTGGAAGACCTGCACGTGATTATATCGGCGTTGTAAGGGATATGGGTGAAACTGAGTCCATTTGTGATGAAATTGGTATTCAGGTTACAAGGATTAATGCCCGTCTTTTACAATTGGCTCTTAAGGATTGTTCTTATCCTGCAATACCTGAGAATTTCCAGCAGGCGCTTGAATATTCTGCCACAGGTAAAATTGTTATTATGGGAGGTACTGAACCTGCTCATAGTACTGATGCTGTGGGAAGTATCCTGGCTGAGTATGTTGGTGCCGACTTGGTAGTTAATGCTACTAGTGTTGATGGTTTATACGATAAGGATCCTAATAAATTTGATGATGCAGTGATGTTTAGTGAGGTAACTACTGCTAAATTGTTGGAGATTGTGTCTGGTAATGAAACTAAGGCCGGTACTTATGAGTTTATTGATAAGACGGCTATCGAGATTATTAAACGTTCCGGTATTAAGACCGTAATCGTTAATGGAAATAATCCGGAGAATGTTAGAACAGCTATTTCAGAACCTATTGGTACATTAATAACAAATTAAGTTTTTTTATGGAGGTATTTTTTTATGGTAGTTGAAGCTCATAGGCATTGTGCAATATGTGGTAAACCTATTCCAATGTCTGAATCATTTTGTTCAGATCAGTGTCAGGAAAGTTTTCAGTTAAAACAGAAGCAGGTTGCTAAGCAAAGAAAGATTTTATACGCCCTTGTTGCTATATTCGTGATTGTTTGGTTGGCATTCATGTTCCTCAGATAATTCATTTTTTTTCTTTTTAACCTTTTTTTCAATCTATTTCTTTAAAGTATATCTTATATTAGCAACATATCTATATTTAGTACGATTTATTTTAATCGGAGGATTATATACAAAATGAAAAATGCATTAATAAGAGTTGTTTTAGATATTCTAAAACCGCATTCACCATCGTTGCCATCATTTTCTTTGTATTTAAGCAGTCTTGATGGTGTGGATGGCGTAAATATTACATTGATGGAAATTGACAAGGATACCGAGAATGTTAAAATTACTATGGAAGGACAAGATCTTAATTATGAGAAGATTAAGGAAGCTATAGAACATTATGGTGCTTCCATTCATAGTGTTGATGAAGTTGTTGCCGGTAGAAAATTGGTTGAAGAAGTGACAACACCTCAAGATTAAATATAACCACCAATTAATTTTTTCTATATTTTTTTTGGATTTGATATTATGGTTAATGGTAAAATAACACCAAAACGTATTTTAAACTTTAATAAACCACAAGATGTGGATGATGTTGAATCGGCTGATGAAATAACCCTTGATAATCTTATCGAAAAGGTCAGCAGTGATAATGTGTCCGATGCTTTGAAAAATTTATATTCTACTTATGGATTAATTAAACAGGTGAAACCTCTTAATCCTAAACATAAGGTTGCAGGTTTTGTTAAAACTGTTGAAACTAATTCTAATGATTGGGGTACTGGTATTAAGGGTATTTACACGTGTTCTGATGATGAAATTTTAGTTATCAAGTGTTCTGATAATGATTATGCTATCTGGGGCGGTCTTGCCTCTTGTGCTGCTCAGATTCATGGCCTTCAGGCTACCGTAATCATTGGTTCCAGCCGTGATACTGAGGATATTCTTGAACTTGATTTTCCAGTATTTTCTCAGAAAGTTCAGTCAAGGGCAGGTTTGCCTTTAAATAATGGTAGTCTTGGCTGTGACTTGCTTGTCGGTGATTTGGTGATAAAATCTGGTGATTTTATTATTGGTGATGTTGATGGTGTTGTTGTAGTCCCTCAGGAAAAATTGGATGAGGTTATTATCGAATTAAACAGGCTTAAAAAATTTGAACGGACTGTTGCTAGGAAATTAGTTGAGGATAACCTTCATATGGACGAAATTATTGGTTTTTAATTATTTTTATTTATTTTTTTATTTTTTTCTATTTTTTCTGTATTTAGTTTATAAGTAACTTTAACTTTAATATTTAAAGATATCCAAAAGTATTTATATTAAGTCATTCATATTTATTAGTATAAATTATAGTTAAATATAAATAAAAGCATAAAAATCACTATTAAAATAATAGAGGTTTAAATATAATATTTGTTAAAATAATCACCTATGTCGTAAGCATTGAACTCCAAATCAGGAAATAACTTATTTTGAATCAATGATTGTTACTAATGAAAATATAATCCGTGTTTATTTTAATTTAAGTATTTATAAAATTAAATTTAATAAAATGTCTAGTAATAAAACTAAATTAAGTGAATTGGGTATAATTAGCCATATTACAAGTACAAACAAATTAATTGTACCTTCAAATAAAACCCCAAGGATTGGTTCGTTACTGGTAAACAATAAAAACAAGCCGATAGGCAAGGTCAACGATATATTCGGCAGTACTAAAAAGCCTTACATATCAATCAAGACCAGTAATAAATTTAAAAAAGCAAATCCTGGTGAAAAAGTATATCTCTCACCCCAAAATAGAAAAAGGAGGATAAGGCATGGCAGGAATTCTAAAAAGAAAAAAACGATTAGGTAGGCCAAGAAAAAACGTGAAAGATTCACGAACAAAAAAAGCAGATACTAAAATAAAAGCTACGAAAGCAAAATCAACCAAAACAAAAACAACAAAAACCGCAGAAACTACCAAAGCAGAAACTTCACAAAAACAAGTGGAAGAACTAAAAACCAAAGATTCTACTAAAAAAGTTGCAAAATCTAAAAGAGGACCGGGTAGGCCAAGAAAAAATAAAAAGCCAGCATCAGAAGATATAGTTCAGGACGATAAACATACTACAACAATACTCGAAAAACAAGAACCTCCTAAAAAACGTGGACCGGGAAGACCACCAAAAAGTAAAAACAAAACAACAACCACTGAAGAAGCTCCTAAAAAACGTGGACCTGGAAGACCAAGAAAAAGCGAATCTTCAAAAACCAAAAAGTCAGAAAAAAGCACGACTTCAGAGGAAGCTCCTAAAAAACGTGGACCAGGAAGACCACGTAAAAACAAGGAAGAAGATAAGGAAAAAACCAAGGAAAAATCCAAGGAAAAAACAAAAGATTCCAAAAAACAACCAAACCCATTACTTGAAATAATGGACAATTTCAAGGACGATAAGAAATCCAATGATGACGATTCATCCAGTGACGACCTGGGAGATTTCATGTCAGACACCATGGGTGATGCAGATGTTATCATGCAGGAAGATTCCGACATAGAACTAATGTCCAACTCCGACTTGGACGTAGAAGAGATCATTAAAATCGACACAACAGATTCTGAAGAACTCGACCGTGAACTTGAAAATATTTCCGGAATCAGTGAAAAGGAACAGATGAAAGAAGACGTTGCAGAAATGGAAAAAATGGAAACCATCTGTCCGGAATGTGGTTCAACAAAACTTATCAACGATCATGAACGTGGAGAAGTGGTATGTGGTTCATGTGGATTGGTAATTGATGATAACATAGTTGATATGGGTCCTGAATGGAGGGCTTTCGACCACGAACAAAGAGACAAACGTACCCGTGTAGGTGCACCAATTACATACACAATCCACGATAAGGGATTATCCACCATGATTGACTGGAGAAACAAGGACATTTATGGTAGGGATATTCCTGCAAGAAACAGGGCTCAATGGTACAGGCTCAGAAAATGGCAACGTAAAATCAGAATCAGTGGTGCTACAGAAAGAAACTTGGCATTCGCACTCAGTGAATTGGATCGTGATTCATCCAGACTTGGACTTCCAAGAAGTGTACGTGAATCAGCATCCGTTGTCTACAGAAATGCTGTGGAAAACAAGCTTATACGTGGACGTAGTATTGAGGGTGTTGTTGCCGCTTCTTTATATGCCGCATGTCGTAGATGTAAAGTACCAAGGACACTTGACGAAATTGCTGACGTTTCAAGGGTAAGTAAGAAGGAAGTTGGTAGAACTTACAGGTTCCTTACCAGGGAATTGCATATCAGGTTACCTCCTACCAGCCCTATAGATTACGTTCCAAGATTTGCAAGTGAACTAAACCTTTCAGGTCTTGTACAGTCCAAGGCTATTGAAATTATTAATCAGGCTATGGACAATGGTCTTACCAGTGGTCGTGGACCTACCGGTGTGGCTGCAGCAGCATTGTATATTGCAAGTGTTCTCTTGGGTGAACGTAAAACTCAACGTGACGTTGCGGATATTGCCGGTGTTACCGAGGTTACAATACGTAACAGGTATAAGGAACTAACCGAACAGTTGGATGTTGGGGTTAACCTATAGTTAACTTTCAACTTTTACTATTTTTTTTATTTTTTCATGTACATGTCTTTTGTTTAATTATTTCATATTCAACACACATCTCATATGCTTGCAATGTTGTCCTATTTTTTTATAAGTTTTGTCTTTGTTTTCCAATTTAATCATGGATTATTTCATTTATTTTAACGGATAATATTTTCTCTAATATTCCTTTCCATTTTAGCAAATTCAATGTATTGCAATTATCAATTCCCATTATTTTATTTTAAATTAATCATTAAATACTCTAATTTCCTTAATTTTTATAACAAATAATCATCAGTAATTTAATAGTGATGAAAAGGTTATATATCTGTAAAACCAATATTATAAATGGGATTTACTATCTTGTCGTAAATCAAATATTTCTATTTATACCAAAAGAAATTCAGAATAAAAATAAAATTTAATAGAAATAACTTATTGAGGTTTAATTATGATTATTTCATCAAATATTAACAAACTTCATGAAATGCAATACTCTTGGTATAACTGGAGAAACAATGCAAGTACCCTTACAATGGTATTGTTATCCTTTTTGGTAGCATGTTTTACCGGTTTGATGGCTCAAGTGTCACTTGCAGTACCATGGAGTCCCGTATTAATCACCTTCCAAACATTTGCCGTATTGGTTGCGGGTGTTTTGTTGGGAGGTAAATATGGTGGATTCAGTATGATATTGTATGCACTTCTAGGTATTGTCGGAATGCCATGGTTTACAAATATGAATCACGGTTTAGCATTCATGTTTGAAGCTAGTGGAGGATACATCATAGGTTTTATCATCGCAGCCACATTCATCGGCTACGTGTTTGACCATTACGTAAATGCAAGAAAACCTATTCATACTGTTGCAATAATGTTAATTGCAAACTTTATCTGCATATATGTACCGGGATTACTAGGTTTATACAATGCAATGCTTGTAAAAACAGGTGCAGCATTAAGTATTCCCGAATTGTTGATGATGGGAGTAATTCCATTTGTAGCTGGAGACCTAATTAAAATAGCATTAGCATCTGGAATCTCAACATCTATTTTACCAAAAGAAGAGTAGTACTGCTTTTCTTTTAATTATCTTTTTTTTAATGATTATTTTAGTGAAAAATAATTGGATTATTACTTGCTATGAAATTAACCGCTTATTAAAAGAAGTATTATAATATTTTTTATAAAAAATGGGGGGTTAAGGGATAGTAAAATTATATTACTGTCATAGTATAATTTTGTCTTAGACTGTAATATGGCTTACGTTCTGGTATTACTAAAGTTAACGTATAGTTACCTTTCTTATAATTTGCAGACAACGTAAAATTAAAGTCTATAATACCATCAACTATGTTGAATGTTCTTGCATTACCCGTTGAATCACGTATAGTGTTACCGTTAATTTTTATTGATACAACAGAAGTATTGTATTTAATTAACCTGTTTGTATCGTCAACTAATTTAGCTTTAACATAAAGAACTTTATTAGTAACTTTTACGTCTGGTGAAATAATTTTTGCATGAAGTTTGTTTACAGTTAGCGTTGAATTACGTTCCTCTCTACAGTATCCATTTGAATAAACCACAGTAATTGTGTAGTTTCTTGGAGAGTAGATTGGATCCAATATGAAATTGTATTTTGCAGTTCCATTTTTAACATCCACTGTAAGTGTAGTTCCATTCTTGTTTTTAATGGTTTTTCCATTTATCTTAAACAATACTTTTCCATCATTGACTTTAGAACCGTTTAGTTTGAAATTTACATTTGCGGTAATTGTAACATTTGTTCCAAAGTTTGTTGATTTGGCATGGGAAGTGTTAAGATTTACTAAATTAGCCAATGTAATTACAGCTTTATTACCTAATTTTGATTCGTAATTGTTTTTACCGAAGTATCTAAATTGATAGGTATGGTTTTTTCTTTTCCATATGTCAACTATTCTAATTTTAACACTAACAGTTCCATTTATGACATTAAACGTAGCATCAGTACCATTTGAATATTTCAATGTTTTATCATTTACCAAAACGGATACAAAACCGTAGTTAACAGGGTTTCCGTATTCATCCTTAACGCTTGCTTTTAAGGTTATTGTAGGATCGTTTGTGGTTAAGTTTTCTGATTGTATGGTTGTATTGATTTTTCTGGTTATGAGATCAAATTCATCTATAACTATTGAGTTTGGAACAGCAGGAATGCTACTTGCAGGGAAGTATTGGGTGTTGGTTCTAATACTGTCCACAAGGTTTCCTGTAGATTTGTTTACATAACGGCCATCATCATTACAAGCATAGATTTTTACTTGAGTGTATGCATCATTTAGTTTGACATAATATGTTACAATGTCACGTCTGTTGACGTTGTACATGTCCCTTGCCGCAAGAAGTCTTGAGGCAGTACTTAAGTTTGTAGTTGAAATTACGTCTTGGAAATAACCTTTATGGAAGTACGTAGGATCATTAGGTACTACTAGGTATTGTCCTGGAAGCAAGGTACCTGTTTCCCTTTTCGTATTTCCATCATTGTTTATGTATAATGCATATGTTCCATTCGGTGCTTTAATAACAAAATGACCTTTGTAATTACCTTTTTTAAGATTTACTATGTTATTAAAGGTTACATCACTAATTTTTCCGTCGTTGATCATTGAAACGGCATAGTTTTCTATTTGATGACATGTTGTAGTGTTATCAAGTCCACCGTTTCCGACAATCCATCCGTCCTTGCTTATAAGAACGTGGAAAAAGTATGTTCCGGAACTCTTACATTGTTTTACCATACTGGAATTATGTGTTACATTAAGAGTAACAGCACTGGTACTGTCTCTCCTGAATGAAATTGCACTGTTGTTATTGTATCCTTGAACTATGGCTGAACAACAATCATCACCATCTGTATTTTCTGGTTCTGATGTTTCTGTGTATTTATTGTCTGTGTCAATTTTTGTTGGAGAGTCAATATCGTTTGTTACTATGTTAGAATCTTGAGAATATGTCGCTGTATCTGTTAATTCTTCTGTATTATTTGTATCTGCTGCCGAAACAGCTGTTATACACGTGGTTATTAATACGAGAGTAACTAATATTAATAGATATTTTCTCATTATTCATCTCCATTTCTTTTGTATATATTACTCTGTGATTACTTAATTAAATACTTAGTTAATAAAATGCTTTGGAAAAAAAGTTCTTATCAAGATAATCGGCTATTCTCATACCACTTTTTTCTATATTTGCATATTTTTTAGTAGGATTGGTCATGTTAAGACAATTGTTGTTAAGCCACTACTTTCAAATCAATTATTTTGCTTTTATCCATAAGTATTCCATAAACGTATCATCAAGATAGGTTTTTAATTGATTGTCTTTTCCATCAGTATTAATTACATATTAAAACATTAACATCAATCTGTTGCTATGTATATGTCCATCATATTTTTCTGTCCTGAATGTGGTTGAACTTAAAATAGAAAAAGTTATTTTGAACGTGCCGTCTATAGGATAAAGATAAAATATCATGAGCTATAAAACTCTTAATATATTAAAAAAACATAAAAGTTAGGAAATATTTATTATAATAAGGATGGATATTATGGAAATTAAAGAAAAAAGAATTCCTGATCAGAAAGTGGCATACGTTCCACATACGGACAGTTTCAGTAAATTACCAGAATTTATTGAAGAAGTCGGAGAGTTAATTGCAGATAATAATCTGGAAGCTGTAGGTTATCCTTACGGATCTTATGACAACGATTTAGAAGAATATGCTGAAAATCATCAAATATTTGAGGTAGGAATGCCAATTAAAACATTTGATATGGGTGGAAGACCTGCAGGCAGACTTGGTAAATTAGGTCTTAAAGAAATAACCAGTCACACAGTCTTATCAGCCATTCATAAGGGATCCCATAAAAATTTCAACGAATCAATAAGGGAAATGGTCAACTATGCAATAGAAAATCAGTATGATATTGTAGGACCAATTACCGAAATTTATCTTCCAGCAGCTCCGGAAACTCCTGTTGAAGAAACAAAAACAGAGATTCAACTGCCCGTAATATATATGGGTCCAAAACGAGATTAAATTCTCTTACTATTTTTTTTAAATATATTTTACAAAAAAAGTTATGTAGTATAAATAGAACTTATCAACTTAAATTCTATTATTCATTAGCTATACAAATTGCTCAGGATTAATTGTGTAGATTTTTTCCCTTTTTGTAAGAAGAATAATTAAGTATTTAAAATATTATGAAAAGTTTCAAAAATATTTTTT
>JAZUCJ010000023.1:0-2683 GCA_045639105.1 Methanosphaera sp. | reverse complement strand
CAGAATGTGGATATGTAAAGTCCACTTTTTTGTGCCTTGATGGAAGTCTGTTATATAGTAGGTGGCAGCGCGATAAATGTAGGTTTATGAAAGAAATTCATATTGGTAACATAATTCGTAAAGAGTTGAGACGACAGGCTAAGACTAATGCGTGGCTTGCCGAACAGATTGGCGTGACGCCACGAACTGTGAATAAAATATTTTCAAAAATGGTAATTGACACAGCACAGTTATTAAATATTTCGAAAGCCTTAAACCACGACTTCTTCAAATATTATTCAGAGAACTTGAATGACTAGTGGTCTGATTTGGACCATTGCCCGTTTTGGACTATCGTTTATTTTTTGCAAGAAATACAATATTATACCTTTGCAAAAAATCAATTGTTTATTTAAAACCGATGGCTCGATGGGATATAACGGAGGATTATGATTATGAAGAAGTCAGTATTATTATTGGCATCCTTGGTGTTTTTAGTAGCTTTTTCTTCTTGTAAACAAGAGGAAAAAGAAGGACAGTACACACCAGAACAAAAGATAAGTAGAATTTATCGCGATTATGGTGAAGGTAAAACTTTAAGAGAAGTATGGCACTGGAATGAAAATATTTTACAAAGTATAGACCATTATTCTTCAGGAAGAGTTAGTTGGGTAGAAGAATTCACATATAATGATGACAATCAGATAGTGCGTGTTGATGATTTCCTTAATGGAGAATATATTGAATACGAGTATAATGGAAGTATGATTTCAAAAGCAGTATGTTATTATGAAGGAAGTATAGAAATGGAACTTGTTTTCAAATATACTGACAATAAAATTACTGAACTTGAATACATAGGATATAATTATAAAAAAAGAAGCAGCAGTCATTTGATGAGAGAAGGCAATAATCCATTAAAGATGTTATTGACAGAAGAAACATATCAGGTATTTGATAAGTTTGTAAATAATTCTGTTAATCGTGGAACTGATGTTATTATAATCAAATTGACTTGGAAGGAAAATAATGTATCTAAAATGGAATTAAGAGAGGGAGATTATGAACTTATCGTTGATATGAAACATGATGCAAAATCTAATCCATTCAGAAATTATTACAATCTCTATGGTCCATTCGAGTTTGAAGGAATTGAAGGAGAGATGTTGAATTCTACATTTAGTGTAAATAATATTACAGAAGAACGTTGGGTAGAAAATGATGAGGGTCATACAGAAGTTTGGGTGATAAAACATTCATACTCATATAACGATATGTATCCTACTGTTCAAAGAATATCTGGACAATATGATGGTGGAGATACAGATTATGAAGTTTATTACTATGAATACGAATAATATTTGAAACAAAATAATAATTAAGGCTGTCGTTTGACAGCCTCTTTATTTTTTATTCAAATAAATTTTCTAAATCTAATGTCAAGAAATCTTCGATAGGAATGCCTCCACTTCCAACAACAAAAGAATGTTTAGGTTGAAATTTACTGTTGAATAATGGCATGCCACTATTAGTTGTTCGTTTCCCGCTTTTTACTTCAATTGCAATACATCGTTTGTTTTGTTCTATAACAAAATCAACTTCGTTATTATTTTCACGCCAATAGTATAGCTTATAATCCAATTCGTCAGCTTTGTTTAGAAGATATGATCCTATTGAGCTTTCAACCCATCTGCCCCATATTTTAGAATCTGTGAATGTTTTTTCGAAAGTACTGTTTGACAATGCACTAAGCAAAGCTGTATTGTAAACCATAATTTTAGGAATAGAATTATATTTTCTAGCATTGTCATTAGCATATTTTTGCATTCCACAAAGTAGTCGTGATTCATCAAGTGTGTTGAGATAATTAGCAAGTGTTGTTACGTTACCAGCATCTTGAAGCTGACCTAACAGCTTGGTAAGGGATATTTCTTCTCCGGAATAAGTACATCCTAATTCAAATAATTGCTTCATTAGTTGGGGCTTGTAAATAACCTTTGTCATCAAGATGTCTTTCTCTATCGCAGGAGTGATAATACTATCTTTCATATATTGTCGCCAACGTCTTTCGTTATTAACGAATGATGCACCTCCGGGATATCCACCATAATAAATATAATGCTCAAGATTAAGACCAAAAGCATCACGCATTTCTGCATAACTCCAATGTGACATCCGAATAAGTTCATATCTTCCGGTAAGAGACTCTGTTAATCCATCTTTTATCAATAGTCGAGATGAACCAAGAATAACAACTCTTAATTCCAAATCGTTGAATGTATCTGTATCCCATTCTTTTTTTACAGATTCACTCCAATTTCTAATCTTATGTATTTCATCAATTACGAGTATAAAAACATCTTGTTTTTTTATTTTCATCATAGAACGCGCTGAGTTCCATGTTTCATTTATCCAACTAGTATTATCGGATGGAACATCGTCAGCCGTAACAAATAAATATGGTATATCTATTTCTTTTAAAACTTGCTTTACTAATGTTGACTTTCCAACTTGCCTTGGTCCTGATAAAACTTGTATTTTATTACGCTTTTCTAACAAGCGATTTTTTAGTTCTAAAAAATGATAGCGTTTGTACATAATATCTTTATTTTCAGAACGCAAATATATTAAAAATGTTCAAATCTCCTTCTAAAAATGTTCAAATCTCCTTCCAAAAATGTTCAAATCTCAGCAACCGATCAAC
>JAZUCJ010000022.1:0-100413 GCA_045639105.1 Methanosphaera sp. | reverse complement strand
GCAAGTAGAGTATTTGAAGCTATAATAGAATAAACACACATGGCAATTAAAACAATATTTAACCTATTGAATTGAAATGCAAAAGCTGTATAATTAAGGTTATATGGAAAATTTTCGTCAAGTAATGTTAGTGATTTATTAAATTTCATTCTCAAATAAATCACTATTGCTTCATACCACTCTATAAGAATTACATTTAAAACACACCACCCAAAGATATTATTAGGTATATAATATATAAACGGCCAAGTTGTTGCCAAGAAAAGACAAGGCATTACAATAGCATATTCAATAAACTTATAACGTTCATTATAAAGAACATAATTACCATCCCTAATATCCACTAACCTTTTCTGAAACGAAGTGAGTTCTATTTCGTCAATAGGTTTTAAATAATAACATTTTGTTCCACGATTAAAAATATCTAAAAAATATATCTTTTTTTGAACAAAATAAAATACAAAACCACATATAACAAGATTAATTAAAAATATACTCATTACATTCATATTTATATCAACCCCATACTGTTACTTGATTTATTGTTCTTTTTAATTCAGTTGAGATAATCAAATCACGGGCTGTGTCCATACATGTTTGAGACATTGTTTGGATAGCATTTAATATTGAATATTCTTGTATTGCCTCATGCATACCAATAACAACAGAATCACCTTTTGAAATAGATGACAATATTCCTTTGGAGTAATTCTTACATTGAACTTATTAAAATGTAAATTAATGGAACCATTACTATAAAGTTCACAAAATAAAACGAATACATCCCCTTTTGTGATCTTAGTTCTGTATACCAATAGTTATTAAGATAATCAGGAAATAAAGACACAACATGCCCATATATTAACGATATTATACAACACAACAATGAATTACCAATACCCAACACCAAATAAAACATTGCAAAAAGGGTTGTGAATATAGTTGTTACAAGTATATATCTTATAGAAATACTGGTATATGTAAAAGGATATATCCTATTTTCAATAATTTTTTCATCCTCAAATGGAAAACAATTAATCCTAACAAATAAACATACAGACAGATACAAAAACAATATAAAATATAAAAATAATCCTAAAGATGCTACATTTTCACCTAAAAAGAAATATAATACCATTCCCAGAGACATTAAAAACAATATTAAATATAACATGGACAATATTAAATTAACATTATCTGTACACTTTTTTTTACCATCCTTAATATAAAATGTTCGAATACCTGTTTTATCATGAAAAAAATCACTTAATACAAATTTAAAAAGCAACAAAAACAATATAAACTCCATAAAAAGTAAACCTATAACACAAATAAGAAGATTCATTACCAATCACCTTTACAATCAATATTTCTATCCAAATATGGTATAACATATTCTTTTGCTTCTTGAGAAATTATTTTTTATTCATAAGCATCTGTTTTTTCATGATGATAACAACCACCTTCACCTACAAATTCTGTTGCTCCTTTGACAAACTCTTCTATTAATATTTTATTTCCTGTTTACCAGATGCCTTTATTCATCAATAAAAAAAAATAATACTAAAAATCATAATCAATACCTCCCGAATTCATATTATTAAACGATTTAATAATACGTTCTCCATTTGATTAATTTATTATTACCATTTAATAAAGGAATAAATGAACAGGATATAAAACCAATCCCCATAAAATTATTACTAAGTATATTGGAAATGTCAATCGTATAATCTCATTTAATCTCCTTAACTTATTTTGTTCAAGAATATTCCATCCAAACAAAGCACAAATTTTATCAATAAATAAACTCAGATGAAATTTCAAAATACAAAATATTAACACACCTATAGAATACCATGAATTTGTTGCCAACACAACAAAAACAGATAAAACAATAAACAGTATATTCAATTGATTTAAATTAAAAATCAACATAGTATAATTTAGGGTGTAAGGAAAACTTTCATCTAATATCTCTAAGGATTTATCATATTTCATTTTTAAGTATACAACTAATACCTGATAATACTCCAAAGGAATAACTGTTAACATAGACCATCCTATAACATGATTTGGCATAAAATAAATAAAAGGCCAAGTAATTGCTAAAATCAAAAATGGAACCATAATCCCCTTTTCAATAAATTTCTCATATTCATTATAAAAAACATAGTTATTACCTACTCTTTCACCAAAAAATCCTGTAAATTTTGCTATTTCAAATTCAGATTGTATTAGTTCAACCATATTTTTATCTTTTAAAAAATAACACTTTATTTTACTATTCAAAAAATCAGAAAGTATCAACTTCTTAAACACAATTTCAACAATAATAGAAATCACAAACAGATTACTAAAAAATACAACCCCAAAATTCATATTAAGCCACATCCCATCCTGTTATGTATTCTATTTTATTTTTTAATTCTGATGAAACAATCATATCCCGTGCTGTGTCCATACAAGTTTGTGACATAGTTTGAATTGCATTTAATATTCTATATTCATGTACTGCTTCATCTATCCCCGTGACCACAGTAGAACCTTTAGAAATTGAAGATAACAGTCTTGTTGATGTAACTGTAATTCCATGAGACAATCCAAGACCCACTCCCACTAATGCAACATCGAGAACAAAAGAAAGAACATCTTCGTTTGATGCTGTACCCGAAATAAGTCCATGTGAATCAGCAAGAAGAGATACTCCCCCAACAACCAAAAATGTCGCAATTGCGACTGGTGCAACTGGAATTAAAACCATTCCCATTAAAGCTCCAGCACCCAATCCAAGTGCAACTGATCCCAGTAAGTTCTCAAATAATCCTAGATTACTATCCGAAGTCCATCCAAAAATTGACACTGCTTCTTCTACTGTATCATCTCTACAATTGTCTTCAAAACATGTTGAACTTCGTAATAAACCATTTAATGGTATGATTTCGCCTTCTTCTGGAAGTAATGGTTCGGATACTGCTCCATTATATTCAAAACCATCAAGTACTATTATACTGCTTAATATTCCGGAAGTTGTGTTGAATAATAAATACACACCTTCAAGGTCTGTTGAATATAACTTCATTATGCCTGTGAGGTTATTGGTGTAAACATATGTATCTGATTCATTGTTTAAACCCACAAATAATGTCTGTGCACTTTTTCCCAAATTTTCCCTAACAATATTCAAAGATATTCTAGCAATTTCTGGCAAAGCTGTTGAAGTATGTAAGTTAAAGAAAAATGTATTGCTACTGTTAGCTTGAACAACCATACCCATAGTCAAATCATTGAAATGAACATAATTTACCCTATCATAATTGACACCAACTATACATAATACTTCATTGCTGCGATATGCTGTCATGTTTAGTTTGTGTGCCATGTATTCTGCATATCCATCATATGCCCAAAGGTTTGTTAAACCAGTGATGATTGTCCTATCTTGTGGAGTAATATGTACTATATCAGCAAAAGAGAAATAATTATTGATATCTGTTAATGTTTGATTGTAGTATTCACTAGTAATTTTTGTATTTGTTAACACATAAGTTTGCAGTATATCATAATTTGTACAACCGCCAATGTATCTTGTTCTATAAGTAATTGTTTCATTTTTAATGAAACAGTTGGATAAAGTTTGGAAAATTGTAGTTACATTTTCAGGATTATTATTGATTTTTTTCCAGGTGACATCAATTAATCTTGTTCCATTGGAATATACAAATAATTTTTCTTCGTATGGATTTAATGAACACATAAACGCATTAACAGTATTGATTTCACCATACATTTTATGGTAATATGTAACCTCCAACATATCACTTTTATGAATAATAATTTCATTATTAGTAATCAACCTACTATCTCTAACAGTAACTTCCCAATTATCCAAGTTTAAATGAACATATCTACTCAAATCAACATCATTCATAGTATAGTTCAACCCACTATAACTTCCAAACCCAACATACACATACTGATTAATGTTCGGAAGTTTAACTGTGTAATTATATATCATGACAGTACGTGATCCGGTTAATGGGTTGAATTCTATCGTTTTTGAATATTTTCCACCAAATTGCGTAGAAATCTCCAATACACAATCACTATCCACATATATTTCACCATTATATTCTTCTATCCTTTGACTAATATTCTTGCCAATAATACTAATATTGAAGTTTCCCGGTTGATTTGACTGGAACATCACTCTCTGAGAACCATCAGAAAAAACACCAGTACTATTAAACACTGTTATTTCCGGTCGTTCAGCACTATTTTTAGGTGTACGATATAAAACCACATCAGAAGCATACCCCTCAATATCATCGGTTGTAAAATATTTTAATTGTGTGACCTTATGTATGGTAATTATTTTTCCAGACTTTCCCGTTTTAGTAGTGTTACTCGTTAACGGATCTGTTCCATCTATAGTGTAATGTATTGTAGCATTGTTATTATTTGTGATAAACTGTATCTGTTGGGTATTGTTTACTAAAGTTGTCAGTGGCTGTATGATTGTGGTAGGCGGTGTTACAATTTGTGGTGGATGGTACGTTGAAACAAGTGATTGCTTATTCTTAGTGTCAACTAATACTGATTTAACTTGTGTTTTTATTGAAATATTAAGTATTGTTCCCGGCGTGTACTGTGTATCCTCAGAAGTAGGCGTACTGCCGTTTAATGTGTAATATATTTTCCCCGGATTATTGGCAATTATTGTAATGTTTTGACTATTATCCCGTACATCCGTTGTATTTAGAATCGTTACGTATGGTGTGGGATTTTGTAATCTGTAGTAATATGTTGGACTTCGTTTGTTGTTACGGGTTGTGACAGCAAAGAACTGTAGTAACGTATTGTTGTTAATTGTTAAGGTGCCAGTGTATTGTGGACTTTGAATGGAAGGCTTTGTGCCGTTAAGTGAATAATAAATAACAGCACCCTCACAAGTACTGATGTTTAACATGTTTTCATAAGCATTGGATGACAAAACTGTTTTACTTGTAATATATGGCAGACTTGCCTTGTTATCACCATAGACCAGTACTGGTGTTCTTTCGTTATTATTGTTAACTGCATAATACTTTACAACACTTATTCCACTTAGGTTAATAGCTTGTGTGTAAGTATTAGTGTGAGTGGTTGGTGTTGTATTGTTGGTTGTGTAGTAAATTGTACTGTCTTGTGAAGCTGTGAGTGTTAACATGTTGTTGTTCGTTGTTGCTGTTATTGTGAACGGTTGTGTGCTGTTGGAAGTTAACGCCCACTTTTCAGTAGAATAATCCTTATTAAAAGGAGCAAGTACCCTTATATTCTGTATGAGCGTTCCCTTATTATCCTTGTATGCTGCAATTCTGGAATAAAAATACAAAGCATCATCAAAACTAATCGTATAATTATAATAATTTATGTTCTTGGGATTACGACCATTAATCTCATAACAACTACTAATAGCATTTGCCAACAAAAGATACTCACTACGATTAAACAACCTGTTGGGGCAGTTAGTACCTGTAGTACTGCTGACATGATAAAAAGAACCCAAACTAACACTATTTGTATTATTCAATGATTTACAAATCAAGTAAAGCAGGTCATTCATACAAACCTCTTTATTACCAACACAGGCAACGGCAGGAATCATACGATTAGAAGAAATATAAGTGTAAGTATGATTAGCCATTAAACCAATTTCACTCTGAGAAAAAGAAACAACATAATTATTGTTGTTTAATTCCATACCCTGATTGAACGGTTTAATAACTTCAATTGAATCCATATTTTCAATCAATAATTCATCACTATTTAACTCTTCATCTGTGTATTCTTCTTCAAAATCATTGTATTCTTCAAATTCATAATCATAATCGTAATATTCATCAGAATATTCAATAGTGTCTTCAAAAGCTGTGACTTCTTCATCAGAAGATAAAGTTGTCGTAGTATTGTCAAGAGAATTATCCACTTCTTCTGAGGACACTACACTCAATGATAAAAATAAAATCAATGAAAATAATAATATTCTTCTAAAATTAATATTTACTTCCTCCATACTTTAATTATTAAAAAAATGTGTTATCGTTTTAAAAATTACTTAAAATAATGTTTTGTTGTTGATTATTATTAAGTATATGGGTTATATTGTGGAAATAATTTTTATACATTGCTAAACAATAAAAATAGTTTTTAAGAATAATTTTTCTAATTCTTTATTTAGTATTATATATTAATTGGATTTTTAATCGAAAATAACTATAATAAATGAAGAATAAGGTTTATTTAGTTAGAAAATAAAAATATTGGATAAAAATGATTATAAAAACATAGGGATATATATTATTGATTAAGCACGGTTTTCTACAGAACAAAATGTTAATTTTTAGATGATGTTGTATTTTTTGTTTAATGATTTGATTGTACCTGATGTACCAACAGTATGTACAACCAGCCTGTTTTTCTTGAATTTGTAAATGGTGTTTAAGGCGGTAATCAATTCGGTTTCATATCCTCTTTGGCATTTAACTATTACATTATACTGGAATCTTTCATTATTTTCCACTTCATTGGAATCCAGGATCCACAGGTTAATTTTGCTGGATTCTATTTCTCCATATAGGTTAATGATACTGTTCCATAAGAGGCTGAATATATCTTCTCTTTTAATGGGGGCACTGCTGTATATTTTCAGTCCTACGTATCTCTTTTTTTCTCTTAATGTTGGAGGTAAAATTTTTAATTTCATGCTATCAATTCATTCTCCCAAATAATTATTTTAGTCTTTTATAATTCTTACACCTTGAACAATACTTTCCTTGTGGATAGTTATGTTTTCAATTATTTCTGCAGGGTGTTTGCTTATGCATTTTGTAGCATAATCCATATCCATGTCGGTAAGTTGACTTAACAAAATCATGCTTTTTGGTGACTTGACATCATAAAAAGATCTGCTGCCACTACTTAAAAGGGTTCTGAATCCAAATTTTCTTTGTAACATAAGCAATTGATTGATCTGATTCAATATCTTTGCCTTAAAATATCCTCTGTGCTGTAAAATATCGCTGAAATTTATGTTTACGCTGATATTGTTTTCAACCAAAAGTTTTGAAAGAACATGGTTGATACCGCTATTTCTCTTATGTAAATATGGATGGTTAATAATGTCTATCTGTGGAGTTTCGCATATTGTTCTGTTAAGTTTATCGTCTCCACCATTAGCCATGATTAAATCTACTTTTTTATAAAAACGTTGGACTTCTTTTCTAAGCAATTGGGGATTAGTCTGGTTTATAACAATGCCATGGTATAAATCCAGTTTTGTAGATTCATTCAGTTGATTGAATGATTCTTCAATTTCGTCTTTTTCATCAAAATATCTTTGAGAATTATAAAAAATACATGCACCCTCAAAATTAAACTTTTCCAGGGTTTCAATAATTTCTTCTTTTGGTGCAATGTTAAAGTCATAAAAAATAGTCATATAATTAGTCCCAATGTAGTTTATAAAAAAAATTTTAGTTATAGGAAGTCAAAGAGTTTTCTGGCAACTTTGGTTGCGTTTTCTTTACTTACAGGATAACTAGCAATTTTAATTCTAAGATGTATAGCATCACCGGAATGAGTTAATTTAAGTATTTGCTCATAAGCTAATTGCTTATCAAATCTAAGAAAGAGATTTCCTTTTTCATCCATTCTACGATTTAATTCTTCTTTAATAATATTTTTATCTTCTTGGGATAAATTATCATTTAAAAATGCTATGATTTCTTTGTTGGTTCTTTTTTTGGTAATCTTGTCTGTTAAAACAATGATTTTATTACCAAAATGGTCTTCGGTTATACTTTTTTCTGGTAAAGAGTTTGAAAAGAGATAACCTATTGCAGTCATCACCTTTTCTTCGTCTTCGGTACCGTAAACAAAAGTTCGATAGGAAATGTTATGAATCATCTATCTAACCTTTTCAGCACCTTTACCTTTATGACGTAATCCTCTTCCTTTTTTACCAGCACTTGTTAATCCACGGAATGCACGTCTTGTGTGTTTTTTACTGCATATCCAGTTGATTTTGTTATCGTGTTGGATTTCAGGACGTTGTGGGTCAACTAAGATTACTTCATAGTATTTTGCTTTACCATCTTCCCAAACCCAGTATGAATTGAGTACTTCTAAGTTAGGGTATTTACGTGCAACACGTTCTTCAGCCATTCTTTGAATGGATTTTGCACCTGAAATTTTGTTAACACCCATTCTTTTAGGATCTCTACCGTTTACGAATCTTGATTTTCTTCTTGATCCTCTTCTTACTCTAATTCTTGCAACAACATATCCTGTTTTTGCTTTGTAACCTAATCTTCGAGCTTTATCAATCCTTGTTGGTTTATCGATTCTGATAATAACAGGTTGTCTTCTCCATTTAGGTAATCTTTCTCTCATTAATTCTTTTACGTATGAATTACTTGGGTTTTTCCATGCTTCTTGCATATGTTTATACATATATACACCTCATTGTTCAGCCTTTAGGCCACATCCAATTTATATTATTGTGTATTAAGGGATTTTTTCCCTCAAATTAAAACTAATATTAGTTATTTTTTTTAAAATTAGTTTTTTATTTTATTACAGTCATTAAATTGGGAAGATGATTCCCTAATTTTCATATAATACTATTTAGATTATTTATGAAATATCATTATATAATCTATATACTATTGAATATTTGTTTATGTTAGTATATAATGTTGTTGTTTATTAAATATGAAAAATAAATATTAGTTTAAGTTTTTTATATAGGGTTGATTGAATGGAATTTTGTCCAAATTGTGGAAAAGTCTTAATGCCGAAACAGGGTGTATTACATTGTTTTGCCTGTGGTTTTGAGAAAACAATTTCCGAGGAAAACAAAAAGGATTACGTTATAGAGGAAGATGTTTCCATCAAACAGAATATTATTGTAACGGGGGATAATGTAAATACTATGCCTACAACTAGGGGTTTATGTTACAGGTGTCATAACCGCGAACTGGAATGGTGGATGGTTCAGACACGTAAATCAGATGAAGCTACAACAATATTTTATCGCTGTACTAAATGTGGTAATACCTGGAGACGTTAATCTAACAAAAAAAGTAAAAATTATTTTGAAAAACTTAAAGAATACTTGTTGAAGGAATTTAGTACGCTATCGGATGTTTTTCTTTGAATTTTTTCCAGGTTGGCCTTTTGTTTTTGGATAGTTGCAGTTATTCCCAGTAGTTTTTCTACTTTTTCAACATCATCACTTTTACACATCCAACCGGTCGTGTTTCCTGCTACATTATCCAGGTTTTCAAATTTGTCAGGTGTATAATATTTGAAATATGTTTTTATTTTTGATTTTTGTTGTTTGTTGAGTGATTGGGTTACCTGATAATATTTGGTTGATGTATTGCAGTCTAATGTTGAAAGTCTAAGTTTTAGCTCTTGTTGCTTATTATTCATAATATCATATGTTCTTATATCCTTACTATATAGTATACTTTTTGGTATTTAATTTATTCATTTATTAAACAATGTTTATCTATTGCAATATTTTATATAAAATAATATAATTGTTGTTTTTAATGGAATTGTTAATTAATTAAGCACGTTTTTATTATGCTTTGAATTATTTTTATTTTCAAAAGACTATTTTGAGTTCTCATCTTTATGAACTTGTTTTTTCAAAAAAATACTAAATATTCGTTTAAAGATTTTAAATAATTTTTTAAAACTTTTTTATGAAAAATAAGGAATTCGTATTAAAAAAAATCTTTTAAGTAATAAAAAAGGGTGGAGGTTAAAAATTCGAGAAAAGTTGTTAATTAATTATAAAGGACCTTTATTTTCTCTACCTTCACGGACACCGGTACCTGCTTCTCTTTTCATTTGTTCGGGTTTAAACAGCATTTTAACAAGGTTGTCCGCATGTTGTGTTGCCCTGTTATATGCCAATTCTTTTAAGTCCTGTTCATCATAACCTTCATCTTCATGAACAAAAACTTCCAATATATGCGTATTGGTCATTAACTGAGCCTGGATAAGTCCAGTACTTGCCTCATGAGCACAAAGTTTATCAATTTTTTCTCCGCCAGGCATACCAAATGCCATGACAATATCACAGTTTTCCTCTTCAATAAGTTTTTTTGCAGCTACTGGTAAATCTTTAACTCCCGGAACATAGGATTCAACGAATTTAACCCCAGTAACTTGTTTTTTTATCTGTTTTACAGCAGCACTGGCCATATCAAAGCGGGCAAAGGTAGTGCTACATATGCCTATTCTTTTTGTCATTAATTAACAACTCTTGATATCCCTATAAAAATTTAACTTCTTTTACTTCAAATGATTTTTTAAGCCTTTCCAAATCGATACTGCCCGTATGATACATTTCACCGGTAACCATATCATTAACAATTACTTGTGCTGGTGCAAAGACTTCTTTAGGTATTTTGTAGAAATCTCCATCTGCTTCTTCAAAGAATTCAAGGAAACTTTTTCCATAATTTTCGGATGAGGATGAAGGTAGGTTAGTTGCCAATTCTTCTAAACTTTCACCTTCATCAGGTTCAATATAATAATATGTTCTTCCACCAAATATGATGGCATCATTAGTTTTTCCCATAGCCTTTAGGTTATCTGGATCAACAGGAGTAATTGGTGTAATACCTGCAGCATAAGTAATTTTTGTAACGTCAAAGTCCATGACTTCATACATTTTATAAATTCCCACTTCTAAAGCACGACCGGAAATTTGAATAGAACCAACTAATGATGCTGTAGGTGCTACTAATATTGTTAAGTTTTCGGTTTTAACTCCACATTCATCGGCAATATGCTGTGCTACTTTTTCTGTAGGAAGTTTATTACTTTCTAATGTTATAACAGCTATGTCAGAATCTTCAACGTAATTTGTAATTTTATAAATTTCATCCTCTTTAAATTTATGTGTTTGTGCTGGACCGGAAGCCATGGCAAAATAATCATCTACTTCAATTTTCCATCCGGCCTTTTGTGAACCTAATGTGGTTAATGCAGGAAAGTCGGTTTTAACTTTAACTGCCGGCATTGCCATTATATCACTTAAATCTCCAGGAATGGAAATACCTACATCACATATTCCACCTAAACATACCTTGGTAAATAGTTCTCCGCCTTTGATACTGCCTTTGGCATTTACACCACAGTCAATTACTAAAGTACCATTTTCCAATGTTGATGCTATTAACTTGAGTTTATCGGCATCAGCAACCATTTTATCTGCAATTTTCTTTGCAGCAATATTCATACTTTCACTCATAAGATTTTCTCCTAAATAATAGTTTAATATTAATCAATATTAGTTTATAAGATATATTTTACTCTAATATTTCATCATAACTTGTTATAACTTTTATTAATAATAAATTTTATGCAATATTCAACAAACAGAAAAAAATTACCATTTTTTTAATATTTCCCTACATTTGTCCCAATCATGCTCATAAATATGGAGACTCATGGCATGATGAACCATATTCACAAGCTTGGTGTTGGTATTATCAGCAACATAATAACCAACTTCCCTAATACCAAAAAGATTAGGAAAAGTAGCACCACCACAATCATTACTTCTGAAAAAGTCAGTCATAAATAATTGATCGTCACGAATTAAAAAAGCAATTTCCTGAAGACAAGGAATTTCATCCACCTTATTATCCTGGACAGGATCAATAGTAATGGCAATAGCACGACGAGATTCCCGACAATTATTCAATTTTTCAATACAAGTATCCAATTGGTCAACATCAAAATATTGTCTTAAACGATTACCATATGTATAAACAAAGCCCTGATCATTATTTGGATCTAATAACTCCTGTTTATAAGTTTCAAGCCTATCATCATGCCATGGAGAACATTCAGGGATAGTGTCATCATCAGGATTTGTAATTTCAATCATAACATTTTGTAACTCTTTAGTTAAACTTCCACGTTCATCTCTAACTTCATGACCTTCTTGCATAATCTTTTTAACACAAGTCAACCATGCATTAGCAATATTGTTTGTACGAATAAATTTTGCCATTTATAACCCTTCCATTTTAATCTTCTTCAAAACATCAAGCTTACCTTTACTAATTTCGCCAGGTAACATTCTCATACCACAATCGGGATCAATAATAATATTATCCTTTTTAATAATCTTTTTAACATCTCTAACAGTCTGTTTAGCATCATTAATATTATCTACACTTTCCATTTTCGTATTAAGACAACCAATTCCAATAATTTTATTGCAATTTGACTTCCATTCCTTTTTAAGGGTTCCAATATTTTGTGACATTCCCGAAAATTCAAAATCTAAAATGTCAACATCAAAATCCAACAAATCAGACATAACATCTTTCAAATCACCACAAACATGTAAAATAACAGGAATATCTAATTCTTCACTGATTGACTCAACAGCATTTCTTGAAACATTTATATCTTCTGCACCCGTAGAAATAAACGGTTCGTCTATCTGTATGGCACAAGCACCTGCTTTCTCTAACTCCTTAGCTTCAACAAGTATGGCCTTTGATATGTCATAAATAGCATTTTTTTTATCAGAATAGAAATGTTCTATCAGGGATGAATGGATAAGTGTGGTAGGGCCAGTAATAATTCCTTTAACACCTTTAGCTTCATGATTAAAAATTTCTTCTAAACTGGCATTCAATTTAAATTTGTCATCTAAAGATTTTGCAGTTTTAAATGTCAGCTGAAAATCTTTAACAGAAATAGAATGCGCTGCAGGAGTAATTTTTCCTTTAATATATGATGTGTTGTCTTCAATTCTAAATCCATTTATTTTACTGGCAAAAATTTTTACCATATCACCTCTGACTTGTCCATCACATATTATATCAATATCTGAGTCAACAAAAGCATTAACCGAATTTTTAATCGATTTCTTAAATGGATCAAATAAACCTAATCTGTTAGCAATTTTCTCATTAAAGCCATTTGCTTTAAATCTATTTGTTGGGTAACTACCAACTACTGTTGTGATGATGCTCATTATTTCCATATCCTATACAAGTATGTTAAAAAGTATTCTATTAATAAATATGTTAAAAAAAATTATTATATTTTAATAAATTATAAAAAAAAGTTGAAGGTGGTTATATTATCTTTTTGTAGTTACAACATTTGCTAATACCATTGCACTTAGGAATAAATAAGTAACAAGTGCAGAACCGTTTATTGTTCTTGTAATGATGAATAATCCCAGTATGGTCTGTGCAATAAATGCTGATAACGAACCAGTTAGTAACGCCTCACGACCAAGATACTTCTTATTTCCACGTTCACGTTGTTGTCTATATTTGTTAAGAACTTTCACTCCTATGAGTATCACTGCAATTACCCAAATAATCATCACAATTAGGAAGATATAACCGAAATCAAATCCAAAACCGAAAATTCCTGGTAAGAAGTAATCTACAACGTCTTTTTTTGTTACTAATATACCATAGAATAATGGGAATGGCAATCCGAATAATGTAACGAAAGTTAAAGGTAATGAAATATATCCATCACTATTTCCTAAACCAGCATTACCCCAGTAAGTTGCATTTGCTGTGTGTCCAAAGAGATTGGTGTTTCCAATCACTAATCTTAAACTAGATAACTGGTTATTACTCATACGATCAATTCTTGAAAGAGGACTTATAATTTCCATACCTAATAACTGTGATAATCCTTCCATCAATGCGAAGACCAGGATTAAACCGATAACTGCAAGCAAAACATTACGTACACTTAAATATGAACGTTCTCTTTTGAAATTTTTACTGATTATCAGGAAACCAGCTATTAAACCAAGAGCCCACATAATTAAGAAATCACGGTGAACAATTGCTCCGAAAAGAGTAATACCTGCAGTAATTAACATTACAAGAAATTTAATGTTTGAAGTTTTAGATCCTTGGTCTTCTATCACGGGTATTATCGACCACGACGTTACCACAACCAGTATAGCTAAAGGACCATACGGGTGTGTAAATTCGTGATGATTAAACATAGGCAGAATAAGACAAGCTGCATCTATACCGAATAAGACCGTTATTCCAACACCCAATATCAATGATAGAACAAATACTAGACTGAAATTTAATGGAATGAAGTTATATAATAATAAAACTCCGATATGCGTCAGAATAGCAAATTCTAAAATAAATATCAAGTGACTTGAAGCTATTAATGCCATGTTTCATCTGTCCTTTAATATTTTTTTGTATATACTTTTATTATTCAAAGATTAAATTATCTTTAAAATTTATTAACTATAATTATATTAATAGTTGATATTATTAAAATTCTTTGGTAATGTCAAAAAAAGTAGTTGCTCAAAAATTTATAAAAATAGGTAAATATATTAATTATAAACACATATAATTAAATATTCAATTGGGCTAGTAGCTCAGCTTGGTAGAGTGTCGCCTTGGCATGGCGGAGGCCTCGGGTTCAAATCTCGACTAGTCCACTTATTTTTTATTATGATATTCATCATATGTTTTGTAAATTTGATTAACAATTAAATCTATTAGATTATCTGTTTTTAGTGTGATATCCTCATGATTCTTATTTAAAAGTTCTTTGGATAACTTAATAATTTCATCTAATTCCGTTGATCTTTTCATCAATCCTTTATTAATATAATAAGTGTCAACAGATAACTGTTTTCCAGGATAACATGAAATAACCGGAGTTCCCAGTAAAGCTGCCTCCCTATTCATTGTTCCACCGGCTCCAATAACCAAATCAGCTTTTTTCATTAAACTAAATGTGTCTACCGGGGTTTGAATGATATGCACATTTTCAATATCTTCAAATAATTTTCCCTGAGTTTTAAAACGGGGAATTATTAAAATATCAGCATAATCTTTCAATGCTTCTACAATAGGTGTTAAAACAGATTTTGTACAGTCAGCATCCAAATATGAAGCTAAAGAAGGTTCAGGCCTCATAAATATGAGTTTATCCTTTTTAATTTTCAGATTCAAATCATCCAATATGTTTTCATTATATACAAAATCTTCTAAATGACTAACTTCACACGTTCCATTGTATCTGACAATATCATTAGGATTCATACCAAAATGGATGGTGTTCCAAACATCAAATATTTCCGGAATAATCAATTTATTTGTAAGAGGAAGTGTTAACTTATTGGCAGCAATAGCATGTTCATTATCTAATACAAATACATTGGGAATACCTAATCCGAAAGCTACACGGGGTAGTTCAATAGAATGTTTAGTAATGGCAATATCAACATTTTCTTTTGCTATAAATTTGGATAGTTCATATGCTCTTTTAGTACTGGATAATAATTTTTCTTCAAGTGTCACTCCATGATTTCCAATAGAAACATAGTCCAATTCAAAAATATCCAATAAATCATGAATGTTTGAGAAGTCTCTTGCAGTAATCAATACTTCATGACCATCAGCTTTTAATCTTTTAATCACTCCATTAAAAAAACGAACATGAGGTGAATTAACAATATCTATCCACACTTTCATAATAAAACTTCCAATATGTTAAAAAAAGTAGAAATAAGTTAAAAAAACTTATTTATTTTTAAATTCTCTGTACAAATCAATAATTTCTTGTACACCTTCACCTGTTTTTAAACTACATTTAACTACAGGTATGTCTGGATTAATGGTTTTAACATCATTAACCATTTTATCTGCATCAGCACCAACAGCTTCGGCTAAATCAACTTTGTTAATAATGGCCATGTCAGCTCCCTTGAATATCATAGGGTGTTTTTCTGCCGTATCATCACCTTCTGTCACACTGATTATTACAGTTCTTACATGAGTACCGAGGTTAAAATCAGCAGGACATATTAAATTTCCGACATTTTCTATAAATAATATGGAAATATCGTCAAGAGGAACATCCGGCAATGCATGTTCAACTAAATGTGCATCTAAATGACATTCTTTTCCAGTATTTAAACCTTTTACGGGTACATTTTTGTTTTCAATTCTTTGAGCGTCAAATTTACTTAAAATGTCTCCTGCAATTACGGCAATATCCTCATCCATTTCATCAATTAATGTTTCAAGCAGGGATGTTTTTCCAGAACCCACAGCACCAACCAGATCTACTGCGAAAACTCCATGTTCATCAAAGATTTTTCTGTTTTCGTAGGCTAATTTATCATTTGCTTGAATAATATCTTGTTCTATTTCAATACTAGCTACATTATGCATCTTCATCTTCCCTTTCAATTTTTATTGTTTTAATATTGCATTCTTGTCCTTGTAATATAGTTACTCTGGTGTTATCACACTCAGGACAGGTTGCAACAGTCATCAAATGATCCATATTTTCATCTGTTTTTGTTTCACCTTTAAAACCACAAGATTCACATTCTATTTCTACTGGAATCATGTTTATGATTATTTCAGCATCTTCAAAAATTGTTCCTTCTCTTAGAATATCCATCATGAATCGTAATTGTTCCGGATTTAACATAGTAAGTTCTCCAATTTCAAAGATTGCTTCATTAATTTTTATGGCATCATTTTTCTTTGCAGTATCTAATATGGCTTCCACCATACTATTTGCCATGGATAATTCATGCATGGTAATTTACTCCAATTAATATTAAATATATTTTTATTAAATTTGAAATTATTATTATTTTTTTATCAATTATTATTTATATTACTTAAGTTATTTAATTTGATTTATTTTTTTTAGTCTTAACATTTTCCATTAACAAGCTATTTTAAAAATAAAATACATATTTTATAATAATAAAACATAATCGTTGAATTATTCAGAAATAATTTTTCTATTATTATTAAGGAGAGAATACGCGTGATTATTGGAGGATCTGCTTCTCAGGCATTAGCTAGTCAAGTAGCAAAAGAATTAGATGATAAATTATGTGCAGTTGAAACAAAGAAGTTTCCTGACGGCGAAAGATATTTTAGAATAAAAGATGAAATTCCAGAGGATGAAAAAGTTATTGTAGTCCAATCAACAGGTTATCCTCAAGATGAAAACATGATGGAACTGTTCTTTATTTTGGACACGTTGAATGATATGAATATAACAGATATAACTGTGGTGTCTCCATATTTAGGATACAGTCGTCAAGAACGTAGATTTAAAGAAGTGGAATGCATTTCAGCAAAAGCAACGGCAAAACTTATTCAAACAATGGGAGTTAAAAGGTTAATTTCAATAAATTTACATGAAGAAAGTATCTGTGATTTATATGATATTCCAGTGGATAACCTATCTGCAATGCCGGCAATTGCCGAACACATTGAAAATACCTTCGATGTAAAACCGGTCATATTGGCACCGGATAAGGGTGCAATTAATTTTGCAAAAGAAATAGCAACACAATTGGATACCGATTACGATTATCTTGAAAAAGTCAGATTATCTCCCGAAGTAGTAGAAACAAAGACAAAAAATATTTCAGTTAAAGATAAAAACGTTGTAATAATTGATGATATTATAAGTACTGGTGGAACAATAGTTAATGCAATAGATATACTTAAAGAACAAGGTGCAGTTGATGTTGATGTATTCTGTGTACATCCTGTATTGGTTAATGATGCAGTAATAAAAATTAATGCTGCCGGTGCACATAGTGTTCAAGGAACTAACACGCTTAAAAGTGACGTATCTTTTATTAGTGTTGCAAAGACAATAGCAAATCACTTAAATTCCATATAATTTATTTTTTTTAAAAAAAAGAGTAGAAATGATTAGAATTCAAAGTCATCATTTCTATAATTATTTTCTCGATAATTATCGTTATAATTATTGTTTCTATAATTATCTTTACCATAATCTGTTTTTCTGTAAGTGTTTTTTCTATAATTGTTTTTTCTGTAATTATTCTGATTATAGTTGTTGTTTTTGAAATTATCCTTTTTATGTGGATTGAATTTTCTACTTTTCCTGTTTCTTTTACTATTTTTAAAGGTATTTTCCTTAGGCTTTCTATTGGATTTTTCACGTGGACGTGCCGGTTCAATGTGAACCCTCTTATTTGCTATGTATGTTTCGCCCATAAATCTATAGAAGTCAGAAGCATTTGCATTTGGTATTTCTACAAAAGAGAAGTTATCAAATATGTCAATGTTACCGATTTGATGTCCATTCAGGCCTGTTTTTTCATGAATGGCGTTTATTATAACACTAATTGTCATGTCATGTTTTCTTCCAACACTCATGAAGAATCTGACAAATCCTTCATGTGCCTCGGTGTCACCAAATTCTTCCTCTTTATATTTGCTGTCTTGCATAATGCCTTTAAGTAATGTTGCAGCTATATCAATGGAATTATAATCTTCTTCTATCAACTTTTCAATGATGTAAATTTCTTTAGAGATGTTTTCGCTTTTAATACGTTCTTTTAGTTGTTCGATAAAATTGTCTTTTTTTACTTCTGCAACATCACTTATTGATGGAATTGGTGCTTGGTCAATTTTTGTCTTAGCATATCTTTGAATATCTCTTAATTGGTATATTTCCCGTCCTGAAACAAAACTGAAAGCCTTTCCAGTTTTTCCGGCCCTTCCGGTACGACCAATTCTGTGTACGTAGTATTCGTTATCGTTTGGAATGTCAAAATTAAATACTGCTTCTACACCACCTACATCTATACCTCTAGCAGCAACATCGGTTGCAACAAGAATTTCTAAGCTTCCGTTTTTAAATTTGCCCATAACACGATCTCTTTGATTCTGGGTTAAATCACCATGTAAACCGTCTGCCAAATATCCTCTTATCTGTAAATGGCTTACTAATTTATCTACTTTTCGTTTGGTGTTACAGAATACTAATGATAAATCAAAGTTATTTAAATCCAACAATCTGGATAATAATTCCAGTTTCATATCCTCTTTAACTTCGAAGTATTTTTGTTCCACATCCGGCGTTGTTAATTCATGTTTTGTTATCTTGACAATTTCCGGATCGTTTTGGTATCTTTTTGCAAGTTGCATTATCTCTTGGGGTAAGGTGGCAGAGAATAATAAAAATTGTCTGTTTTCTGGTATGTCTTCAAGAATATATTCAATATCTTCTCTAAAACCCATATCTAACATTTCGTCAGCTTCGTCAAGAATTACCGTTTTTATGGTATGTAATTGAATGGTTCCCCTGTCAATGTGATCCATGACTCTACCTGGTGTTCCAATAATTACTTGTACTCCTGTCTGTAAAGCCTTTATCTGTCTATCTATTGGTTGACCACCATATACGGGTAAAACATCTATTTTTGGCAAGTATTTTGATAATTTTTTTAATTCTTCCGCTACTTGTATGGCTAATTCACGTGTTGGACATAATATAATTGCTTGTAAGTCTTTATTGTTGCTGTCAATATTTTCTAGTAAAGGAATTCCAAATGCAGCAGTTTTTCCAGTTCCGGTCTGTGCTTGTCCAGTAACATCTTTGTGTGCTAATATTTGGGGGATAGCTAATGATTGTATTGGTGATGCTTCTTCAAATCCCATATCTTCTACTGCTTTTTGTATTTCGGATGATATGTTTAAGTCCTTAAATTTTAATTTTTCCATAATCGATTCTCCTAATATAATGTCTATTCTTTTTTCACTTTGATTGGACTTAATTAAAAACACGGGCGTGTTATTTATTTAATCTTTAATATACTATTCTTAATTTTTTAAAACTCTTAAGTTTCATTAATCTATTATATTTAATCCTTAATAGATTTATCAATTTCATAGTTTATATAATTATTTTAATTTATTTGTTTTTTCATTTTCTAAAAATAGTCTTTTTCAATGCTCAAATAATTATATTATTTTATTGAATATTGTATTTGGCATAGGGTTATGTTTTAAAAAAAAGTAAAATAGGAAAATTCCTAATTTTCGGATGATGAAGGGTTGTGGTTAATGATTTCTGAAGGGTTTGGAATTATGTCCTTGATTTTTTCGATTTTGTTCTGTTTTAGTTCTTTTATGAATTTATCTTTTTTAGGGCCGACTAGTGCATATTCTAATACTTCTATTAAGGTGTTAACAGGAATAATTTCAATTTGGTCCTGGTATCTTTTTTCTATTAATACGTCGTCTTTGTTTGATGCAGGAATTAACACTCTTTTCATTCCGGATTCTGCTGCTGCTTCTATTTTGTATGTCACTCCACCTACTGGCAATACATTACCTCTTACACTTAATGAACCTGTTAGGGCTAATGTTTGGTCGATTGGAATGTCTTCGATTGCAGAAATAATTGCAGTTGCCATTGAAACACTTGCACTATCTCCTTCTACTCCATCATAAGATTGAACAAACTGTATGTGGATATCATAATTGGATATGTCCTTTCCAATGCTTTTCTTAATTATTGCACCTACATTCTGAACTGCTTCTTTGGCAATATCTCCCAGTTTACCTGCAGCTATGATTTTACCTTCTTCTTTACTTTGTGATGGTGCAGCTTCTGCTGCAATAGGTAAAACAATTCCACTTGAATTTCCAATAACTGCCAAACCGTTAATACATCCAATTGCAGAACCTTCATTATTGAATACGCTGTATTCTTTTCTTTGTACGATGTATCTGTCAGCTATTTGTTGTTCTAATGTTCGTGACTGTTTTTTAGCTTCATATACATGTTCTACTGATACTTCATTTGCACCTTCTTCAACTGCAACGTCTCCGGCTGCACGAACTAATCCACCTAAATCTCTTAATTTCAATGTTAATGAATCTTTTTTGCCTGCTCTACGTTGAGCTTCTTTAATAACTTCTGCCACGGCTTCTTTTGTGAAGTGAGGGATTCTTCCATCATTTTCTACTTCTTGGGCCACGAACTGTCCTAATTTTTTACGATTTTCCGCGGTATCCTTCATGGTGTCCTTCATAAATACTTCGTATCCATATCCTCTGATTCTTGACCTGAGTGCAATATGCATATCTTTGAGTACTTCCAGGTTACCTGCTGCCACTAGAACAAAGTCACATGGTACTGCTTCTGTTCTAACCATTGCTCCACTACTGTTATCACTTTGTCCGGTAATTTGGAACTTGTGTTCCTGTAATGCAGTAAGTAATTGTTGCTGTGTTTTCATATTCATTGTACCAATTTCGTCAATGTATAAAACACCCTTATTTGCCTTGTGAATCATTCCACTTTCTACTCTTTCATGTGCAGGTGTTCCTAATCCACCGGATTGGTATGGGTCGTGTCTTACATCACCTAATAATGCACCTGCATGAGCACCTGTTGCATCAATAAATGGTGCAACTTTTTTACCATCACTGTTTATCAATAATTTGGGTGCTGATTGGTTGTTTTTAGGCTTTATCTGGTACAATGCAAAAAATACTATTCCAACTGCAATTATGGCTTCTAAAAATTGGCTTGTTAAAAATCCAATACCCATTATCAGACCTATGATTGCTATCATCAGGATATTTTTTCTTTCTTCCTGTCCTTTAACACTTTTTTTAGTACTTTCAACAATTTTTGCACCTTGGCCTGCCGGCATCACACCTACCAGTGGATTGTTTGCATCTTCAAGATTAGGATAAATCAGTATGTCCTGTAATTCTTCCGGAGGTAATAATTCAGCCATTGCCTTAGCTATCATTGATTTACCGATACCTGGTTCACCAATTAATAAAACGTTTCTTCTTTGTTTTGCGGCTTTTTTTATCTTTTCCACAGCTTCTTCTTGACCTATTATTTGATCAATAAGCATTGGGGGAATTTTAATATTTTCAGTGTTTTCATAGTCATCAGGATTTATTTCATCTGGAACCTCTTCTTCTTCAGTTTCTTCTATTTCAATATCATCCGTGACTGTTTCATCATCATTAATAGGGGGAGTATTTTTATCTTCAATATTGTCTTGTATTTCTTCATTTTTTTCAGGTACTATTACTTCTTCATCGATAATTTCGTAATTAAGACCATTATCTTCATTAAAATCTGCTATGATAATCCCTCCATATTTTTTATTGTTATTAGTTTAAATGCTTTTTTTATAATAATCTTTCATTCATATTAATTTTATTATTTCTATATATTATATTTATCAATACTATTTTAAGTAACCAAAAGTATTTAAAATCTTTGATTTTAGAATATCTTATTCAAGATAAAAATATTATAAATAATTTGATAATTACTCGAACTAAGATTAAAAGCATAATATTTTTTACAATCAACTTACATAAATAATCCTAATTATTAATAATTTTTTAGGTGGGTATACTAGATGAAATATATAATGTTCCAAGGAACATCATCAAATGCAGGGAAAACATTAACAGTTGCAGCGTTATGCAACATATTATCAAGAAGGGGATACAGAGTAGCTCCTTTCAAATCACAAAACATGTCATTAAATTCATATACTACAGTTGATAATAAGGAAATGTCCATAGCTCAAGTGATGCAGGCAGAAGCAGCAGGTATAGAACCTGATTGTAATATGAACCCAATTCTATTAAAACCTAAAGGAGCATTTCTGTCACAGGTAATTGTTCAGGGAAAACCTGCAGGTGATATGAGATTTGATGATTATCAAAACAATTTCAGAGAAGAAGCATTAGTAGCCATAAATGATTCATTAAATAAGTTAAAAGAAGATTATGATATAATAATATTGGAAGGTGCCGGATCTCCAGCAGAAATAAACATGTACGACAAGGATTTAGCCAACATGTTAATGGCCAGAATCACGGATGCAGATGTTATTCTTGTAGCCGATATTGATCAAGGAGGAGTATTTGCATCAATTGTAGGAACATATTACCTTATTCCAGAAGAGGATAGAAAAAGAATTAAAGCAGTTATCATTAACAAGTTCAGGGGTGAGGCCAGCGTTTTAAAATCAGGAATAGAAAAGGTTGAAGAAATTACTGGAATTCCAATCATAGGAATCATGCCTTTCGATGAAACTTTAAATTTACCGGAAGAAGATTCAGCATCATTAACAACACACCAGTTTAGTGAAAATGAAAAGATAACCGTAGGAACATTAAGACTACCAAAAATTTCAAACTTCACAGATATCGATCCAATAGATTATGAGGAAGATGTAGGTATAAAATTAGTAAGCATATACGATGATTTTGAAGGATTGGATGCATTAATAATTCCAGGAACAAGAAACACCGTTGATGACATAGAAGAACTTAAAAAATCAGGAGCATTTGAAAAAATTAAAGAACTGGCCAAAGAAATACCTATATTTGGAATTTGTGGTGGTTACCAGATGCTGTCTAATGAAATTCTTGATCCGGAATGCAGTGAATCCGAACACGGATCGGTGGAAGCATTAGGACTAATAGATATGGTAACTAAATTTGGAGAAATAGAAAAAGTAGTTAAACAAAGTGAAGGTACAATTATTTCAGATAGCGAGCTCGGATTCAAAGAAGGTACAAAAGTAACAGGTTATGAATTACACGAAGCAATAACAATTCTTGGCGAAGATACACAACCATTTATTAAAATAGAAAAGGGTCATGGAAACGATTCCAGCTGCCAATATGATGGTGCAGTAAATGGTAATATATGCGGAACATATTTCCACGGCATATTCCATAACTATGAATTCAGAAGACAATTTACAGATCAACTTAGAATAAATAAAGGCTTAAAACCGTTAGGGTTAACTGGTGATCAGTTCAAAGAATCTAAACGCGTAAACTATAATCAGTTAGGCGATTTGTTCACGGCAAATGTTGACATGTCATTCATTGATAAGTTACTTGAAAATCAGGATTAAATATCCTTTATAATTTTTTCAAATTCTTTCAAACTACTTGTTTGATATACTTTAGCACCAGCTTCTTGGTAATCCTTTACACAACTGGTTGGTGTGTTCCACCTTATTTTATTTTCAGGATTTAATATTATAACTTGCCTGGATTTTACAACAATTTGATGTAAAATCGTAGCACTTTCCAGGATACCCTCTATTCTTCTGCCAGTCCAGTCACGACAATCAGTAAGCAGGATAACATCCGTATGATGATTCAAATCCGATTTTTTTAAAAATTCACTAAATGCCTTGGTCATATCGGAATGGCCTCTTGGTCTAAGACCTAATGATTGAAGACCGACATTTACTTGAAATGAATTTCTGTATTCTATGTCTAATGCATGTGTAACATCAACCAGTCTATGGTCAAAAGCGTCCACTGTAATTTTATCAAAGGATTCATGACAACCGGTCAGTAATGAGAAAAACCATGTGGTAGCCCATTCGCAAGAACCACTTATATCGCACAGGAATATGTGCCTGGATTTATGAACGGGTGGCTTCTTTGTAACCAAGTCAATCAAATGTCCGCCCACTTTAAGATTTTTTCTGATGGTTTTTGGTATATCTACACTACGGGACTTATTCTTCTTTTTTCTAATTGAACGTTGATTCGCTATTTTTTTACTGAATTCGTTACATATGTCAAAATATCTGGAATCAATACTGTTTAATTTAGAAAGGTCATCATCAAGAATACTTTTATCAACAACTTCTTTCTTGTCTAGCCGACGTCTAATCATGGTTTCTCGAGTACTGTCTTCCAGAGGTTTGTCCTGGGTGAAATGGCCTCGGGTAATCTGTTCTTTGACTTCAATGTGTTCCTGGTCTGCAGGATTATTTTTCGTATTTCTATTATAGATAAACACGTAGTCAAATGATCTTTCATATTTTATGATATCTTCCTTATTTTTAACATAAACACATTTCAACGCTTCCCTTAATTCTTTTAAATTGAATTTTTCCTTATAATTATCCCATATGGTGGAAGCCATTATTGTGCTGCGAATACTTACATTTACTCCCTGAAAACGTAAATGATAAGATAATGTTAAAATTTTTTCATAAGTCATTGTATCAAGTTACTAATTTTCTAATCTGAAATAATCCCTAATTTCATCAACATATTCACTTTTTACTAGAACAACCACACTGTCTTCAAAGCCTATTTCTGTGTCATTTGTAGGTATAATAACATCATCTTTGCTATAAATGGTCAGTATTTTAAATTTTGATGTATTGTTTTCTATTTCGGAGATAGGCGTATACAATAAATTGGAATTTTTTACCAGTATTTCAATTATTTCTCCATCCCCCTTGTCAAAGATTGCAAGTTTCTGTACTGTTGGCCTGATTATTGTCCGGGCAATCAGTCTTGTTGCACTTTCTTCAGGGTTTACGGTTTTAATGTTCAGTCTTTCAAATATGTCTTTGTGTTGGGTATTGTTTAATCTGGAAATAATTTTTTTCACGCCATGATCCTTGGCGTATACTGAGGATAATAAGTTTACTTCATCATTACCCGTTGCGGCGACAAAAAAGTCGGATTTTTTCACGTCGGCTTCCTTAAGAATATGGGTGTTTGTTCCGCTTCCCTGAATAACATAGCAATCAAGTGTGTCACTGACTTTGTCACAGAGTTCTTTATCTTTTTCTATAATTGTTATATCATGGTCTTCGGCCATGGATTTTGCTAAGTTATAACCTATACGTCCTGCACCTACTATTATACCTATCATTTTTTAACCTTCTAGTAAAAGTAACATCATGTTCTTTCTTTAATAGTATTATTATATAGTATTTATTTAATTATTTGTTTATTTTTTTTAGGTTGTTTAGGTTAACATGTTTAGTATCATATTATTTTATTGGCTGTTAATAAATGATTAAAAAGTATAATTTAATGTTTTAAAAATAGATAATTCTTTGCTGCTTTTATTGTTTCTGATTAAAATGAGTTATAATTTATAAAGTAAATAGCAAATTAGCTTATATTTGGTTAATATTGTTAAAATTTAAGTAAAAATTAGTGCGACTGCCGGGATTTGAACCCGGGTCGTAGGCTTGGAAGGCCCAAGTCCTAGCCAGACTAGACTACAGACGCATGTGTAAAATTATGATTGATGCAACGACCGGGATTCGAACCCGGGTCTCTACCGTGGCAGGGTAGGGTCTTAGCCAGACTGGACTATCGCTGCATTTAAGTGATGTAACACTATTTATAACTTCTATTTTAAGTTATATATATACTTTTTGCATCATAAAAATTTAAATTTATTTTAAAAATTTTAAACTATATTTTATGGATATTGTTATTTAACAACCCCATAATTAATAAACTTATATATTATTAAAAATATAGTTTATATTAATAATATTATTGTATTACAATATATTATATTATTCAAAAAAATTTGGAGAGATTGTATGCGTATAAGCATGTCCTTACCAAATAAACTGCTTAATGAGTTCGACGATGTATTACGTGATAGAGGATATCAATCTCGTTCAAAAGGTATTCGTGACGCATTGAAAGATTATATTTTAAGATATCAATGGATGAACGAAATGGAAGGAGAACGTGTTGGTGTTTTAGCCGTAATTTATGATCATCATTATGTTGGCGTCATGGAATCAATGACAGACATACAACATGACTATCGAGAACAAATTAATGCTAGTTTACACATTCACATGAACGATCAATACTGTCTTGAAGTGATTATCGTCAAAGGAGACATTATTCACATAAGAGATTTAACAGAAAAAATCATGAGACTAAAAGGGGTTGAACATGTGAAACTAACCAGTGCAGGAACTGGAGAATTAGACAAAGTAAGAGATGAATAAATACTAATAATTATACCCACATATAATTTAACCAATCTTTTCAAATATATTAAATTTAACTATTTTTACTTTTTCCTTGTTTTAAATTATATTAAAATCTTTAAACAAAACTCTTAATAATGACATATTATGATGATTTAACAAAAGATGAAAAAAGAGTATCTATTTTTAAAGAGGCAATAACACAAAAAGCCCATGGCATCACATATGATTTAGGTACCGGTTCTGGAATATTAGCTTCATTTGCAGCACCATACGCAGAAAAAGTTTACGCATTTGAAATAAATCCCTTAGTAATTAAAAAATATTCTGAAGAACTATTAAAAGCTCATGAAAACATAACAATTATAGAAGCTGACACAACAGATTATGCTTTTGTTGAAAAACCGGATGTAATAATATGTGAAATGTTGGATACGGCATTAATAGACGAACAACAAGTTCCGGCAATTAATAATGCACTACATTATACAAAAAAAGACACGATTATTATACCAAAATCAACATGTGATACAATACAAGTAGGTTTTTCAAATAGATCACACATAACATATAAGGAAGATGAAAACACCATATTCAAATCATTTTCTGAAGAAATCAAATACAATACCGTTGATTTTTCTAAGCAAACAAATCCCGAATTTGAAAAAGATATTAAAATGACGGTTAACAAGTCAGGACAATTAAATTCCTTGTTAATAACTACATATACCAGTGTAACAGAAGACTTAATAACGGGACCTACCCCAATGTTAAATCCTCCTTTATTAATTCCGGTAAATACTCTTGAGGTAAAAGAATCTGATACAATCATAATAAATATAAAATATACTATGGGTGGTGGTTTAAATACAATCAAAGCAAATATCCGAAAAGTTATCTGATTTTTTAAAAGATTATGATAAATTGTTAATTTTTACAATAGGCAATTCTCTTAGGGGAGATGATGGTTTAGGACCATTATTATCTGAAAAGTTATATGAAAAATTAAGTAGTTTAACTACTAAGGATACGGACAACGTATTTTTATTAAATACGGAATCCACTCCTGAAAATCACACTCATGAAATCAGAACATTAAGTCCATCACATATAATTATTATTGATGCTGTTGAATTTGAAGCAAGTCCCGGTGAGATGTTAATCATTCAAAAGGAACAAATTGATACATTTAACGTTTCCACCCATTCCATGCCGATATCATTCATAATAAATTATATTGAAGAAACAATTGGAAGTAAGATCATAACCATCGGAATACAACCAAAGGAAATGAAATTGGTAAATAAGGTATCGGATGAAGTAAAGGATAGTGTAGAAGAATTAACAGACATATTAGTAGAATTGGTATAGGTGGTATAATGAAAATATTATTTATAGGCTCACGATTATTTGATGATGCTGCATGGTATGCAAAAAAGTTAGGTATAGAAACAATAATCACGGAATCAAACAAAAACGCGGAAAACTTGGATTTGGCCGATAAACAATATATTGTTTCAAGAGGAATGGATGAACCTATGGAAATAGCCATTAAAGAAGAAGTTGATGCAGTAATACCATTAATAGGTATAGATCCACCATTGGTTGATGTTGGAAAAATGAAGGACACCCTTGAAAAAGAAAACGGTATTCCAGTAATAGCAGCACAATATAGTACGGCAGCACTGGCAGCAAATAAGTATGAAACCAAGGAACTGTTAACCAAAAACAATATTAAAACTCCAATATTTAATAAGCTGGATGAACCTTATGACATAGACGATTTGGAAAGTCAATTGCCATTAGTATTGAAAACCCCTGAAGGTCAGGGAGGTACCGGGGTAAAGATAGCTTTAACAAAGGAGGATATCCTGGACTTCGTCTCCGAAAAAAACAATATTTTCAGTGAAGAATTTGTCGAGGGAATGGAAGCTTCTATTGAGGTTTTACGATGGAATAATCAGGCAGTTCCATTGGTTCCGGTATATAAGGGTGAAACCACTCTCGAGGGAACTCATCCATTATCAAAAATTAAACAGGCCCCATTAAATATTGATGGAATAGACAACACCAAGCACAACCAATACATTAAAAATCTTGCCGTAAAATTAGCAAATCTTGTTGATGTGGAAGGTACAATGGACATAGACATTTTGCACGATTCAAAAAACGGGGAAGATTTTGTCATAGAACTAAATACCAGACCTAGCGGAACACGTTATATGACTGCAGCTTCCACAGACGTATACCCTATATGCCAATTAATCGACATGGCTTGCGGAAACTGGTCTGCCAAAGGGGTTGAATCATCCATAAAAAACTATTATGCAACAGAATTACCTATAGGCGATTTTCCTGCCGACAAAGTAATACCTGAAGAAAAGGTGTTTGACGGTGACAATTCATATGTTGTTCACGGTCCAACACATTATCAGAGACTAACCATTAGGGCAGATTCCAGGGAAAATCTTAACAAATTAACCCATGATTTGGTAAATGATTATGCATGTAAAAACAATATTAATTTTTCTTAAACTCCACAAACCACTTTTTTTTATTAACCGTCTACATTTTTTATTCTTTACAGTTACTTATTTTAATCTTGAGATAGATAATTAAATAATATAAATTTATAGTTTTTTTAACTTCAGGGGGTTAAAAATATGATTAGTCAAGTGGACGTACTAATCTTTATATTAACAATAGTAGTAACAGCATTATTTACTGCAGCTGTTAGACGTGAATTGTTATTAGCGGATATTCGTGATAATCCTATAGTTTCTGAACATAGGCAAAAAAGTGGAACACCAACCATGGGTGGTTTTGGAATATTGATTGGTGTTGCATTAATGGCCTTGTTTACATTTACATGGGATGCCGTTAGTTATTTACACATAATGGTTTTCATGATGTTTGTTGCAGGTATTTTTGGTATGTTTGATGATTTACTTGGATTTAAAGTAAAAGAATATCAAAAAGTAGTAAGAAATAATGGTGATGAACCGGTTAAAATTGGATTATTATCATTACAACCTGGAGAAGAAGCAAGAGTAGCTTCACCTCAAGCTAAAAAAGATTATGCAGAAATTGTTGAAAAGGATCATAAATTAGAATTAATTGATGAAATCCCTATTAAAACAGAAACTTCCGAAACATATAAACTCTTAACTCAATTTATATTGGCATGTTTCTTAATAGTCCCGGGAGTTTTATCAACTAATGTTAGCGGAATCGAAATTGGTTTATTAATGATTCCTTTAGCAATACTGGCAATCATCGGTTCTATTAATGCAGTTAACCTGATTGATGGAATGGATGGTTTGGCAGCAGGAATAATTGCAATAGCATCCATAGCATCAGCACTTTATTCTGGTGTAGTAACAGGCACAGTAGCATCATTGCCATTTGTAGTGCTTGCAGGAGCATGTGTGGGATTCCTGGTCTTAAACCATTATCCTGCAAAGATATTCATGGGAGATACGGGATCTTATGCATTAGGTACTGGTTATATGGTGGCCGCATTATTGGGAAATTCTTTAATATTTTCCATCATCGCATTAGCAGTTCCAATCATATCCGTAATAATCAGTTTATTACATAGGGCACATGTGATAACATTACCTGTAGAACCATTACATCATACCTTGAATTATCATGGTATGTCAGAACAAAAGATTATATTGTTATACTGGGGAGTAACATTAATAGTATCCGTAATTGCATTATTCCTGTTTGGAATAATATGATTTCATTAATTGAGGAAAAAAAATGAGTATGATGAACACATTAGATTTGTCTAAAAAAATAAAAGGAACATTATATGGTCCAAATATTGAATTAGATGGAAATTTTACTTTTCTTAATAAAGCATCCAAGGACGATATTGTAATAAGGCATTGGATTAATGAAAAAGGTATTCAAATAGCTCATGAAAGGGAAGTATCTTGTTTAATAACACAAAATCCTCAAGATAATGCCATAGAGGTTGCAAAAAATTTAAATTTACCATTGATTGTTACAGAACATATTGAGTATGCAACAGCATATGCATTACATTCTTCCGTTCAAAAATATGCGGGCAATGCATTTAAAATGTCAGTAACAGGAACTAATGGTAAATCCACAACCACACACCTTCTTTTTACTATTTTTTCCGATATGGGTTTTAACACTTATACAAACACCGACGCAGAATCCGAAGGAAATACATTAATAGATCCACGCGTTTCTGATGAACTTGCAGAATATTATAATAAAAACGGAAATATTGATGTAATAGCATTGGAAGTATCTGAAGTACAGGGGTGGGATGATAAATTAATGAATGACCATTCCTGTCAAATGATTAACGCCTTGGGCTCAGATGTTGCCGTTATAACCAACGCCTCATTTGATCATATGAATCTGGTAGAATCCTTTGATGAACTATTATATGAAATAGCCGGTGCAGCAAGGGCATTGACAAAACAGAACAAACAAACATTATTGGTTCTTAACTATGAAGACAAAAATATTAGAAAAATGGCAGAAGTAGTAGAGGATAATTCTAATGTAAAGGTGATGTATTTTGGTGACTATGATTCTTCTAACATTTTAGACATATCCTATAAAGAAAATGTGGGAATATTTTCTAGGGATGAATTATACATAAGATACGAGGATTTGCCTTTTACTTCAAACCATTTTATTCAGGATATCATGGCGGCCATAGCAGTTTGTGAATACAAATCGTTGGATAGGGCGGATGTAATCTCTTCACTAAAAAACTATAAACCATTGGCAAGACGCTTTATCAAGCTCCGGGAAAATCCAGTAATCATCGACGACTTTGCTCATAATCCTTCAGGAATTCATTTAACAATCGAAAACGGCGCTAAATTAGGTGAACATCTCTTTGTCATAAATGCAATCAGGGGAAGTCGTGGAGAAGATATTAATAAAGAAATAGCCGAAGCGTTAGTTGAAGTATTGGCACAACAGGACAATTATTCTTTAATATTAACTACAAGTACTGATGTGGTAAATAACTTGAATACGGTCACAGATTCCGAGTTGGAAATATTTACCGGAGTATTGGATGATAATTCAATAATCTACAAGTTATATGATACTTTGGAAGAATCCTTAATTTCAACATTTGGCAAGGCAAACAAATCCGATGTAATCTTATTGCTGGGTGCACAGGGTATGGATCCTGCAAGAAAGATATTGGAAGAAAAAGATATAATCTAACCCCCTTTTTCTATTTTTAATTTATTTTTATTAACTCATAATAATTAAAAAATTAATCTGCTTTCTTATAATTCTTTAAACAAAGATTTTTTAAGTATTATTAATTTTTAGGAAAATATTATTTATTATAAAAAAAAGATATTAAACTAAGATATTATCGTAATGTTTTTTAATAAATTATTTTTAATTAATGAAGGAGTTGTTTTTTTTGTTGAACTTTAAAAATTGTGTAGTAATTGGTGCCGGAAATGCTGGAAGACCGGTTGCCAGATTATTGAACCATCAGGGCGTAAATGTAACGATTGTAGATTCAAAAAAATATGGAGAATTCACTGAAATAAGGAAGGATATGCTCGACGTACTCAAAAGTGAAGGTGTAACATTAGAATTGGGTGTTGATAATCCGGATATTTCAGGTTATGAAGCAATATATCTTGCTCCGACAATACCGGAATCTGCACCGATATACCAGCAAATTAAAGAAAATGATATAACAATAGTTACTAGAAAAACAATCAGTGACTTAATAAACACAATTATTGACATGGATAAAATAGGTATTACTGGCTCATACGGTAAAACCACAACAACAACCATGATAACACACATATTCAAGAAAGCAGGATATAACGTATATCAATGTTCATCCATGAAATGGAACTTGGTAAGTGAAGCAATCGTGGACGACATAGTTAGGGGAGAATACAAGGGAGCAGATTTGGCTATTCTGGAATTGCCACATGGTACTTTAGGCTTGCTGGGTGATGTGGAACTAAAACTGGGAGTCATCACCAACTTACATCAGGAACACCTAAGTGAATTCAACGGGTCAATGCAAAAATATATTGACAGAAAATCCTTGATTTTGGACATGTGTGACAAATTAGTGGCAAATATCCAATGTGCTGATTTATTAACATATAAACGGGAAGATACAATTTACTTCGATTTTGAAAATAATAATTTAGATGCTGATAAAAACAAATACTCTCCTAAATACGTGGCCTCATATGATGATGGAAATTATGTTTTCAAAATATGTGGAGATAATCCAATAGAAAAAACAGATATAAACATAGATACTGTGGCATCATACAATTACGCTAACTTAACAGCAGCAATATCAGTATGTCTTGAATATGGTATTTCCTGGGACACGATTAAAGAAGGTTTGGCATTATTCACTGGAGTAAGTGGAAGAATGGAACATTTGGGAACATTTAATGGTGTTGAAGCATACTTTGATTCATCATGTTCCGAATTGTCAATAAGACAAGCTCTGGATTTTATTAAAGATGAAAATATCATAGTAGTCTTTGGTTGTGTGGACTCAACAACTATACGTGACAATGAAGAAAGTGGTAGAACCGTTGGAGAATATGCAAACATGGTTATTGCAACGGGATATGTTGAAATAACAGGGGAATTGCACATGGACTCTGCGTTAGGCTTATTAAATGCGATAGAAAACGATGAAGTAATAAAATTAGCACTATGCAGCGTAGATGAAGCAGCAGAATTAGCTATGAAATATGCTAAACCGGGCGATTACATAGTTCATTTAGGTATAGGAGGAACTACTTCTTATAACCAAGTAAAAGAAAAACTGATTAATGGATTAAATGAAGGTTGTAAACGATATGCAAATAACTGATATTAAAGATGATGCATTGTTTGGAGTAATTGGTGTTTGTGGAGTAAACGGTAATCTCATAGCCAGAATTTTAATGGACCATGGATATAAAGTTCAAGCAACGGACATAGTCAACAAGGAAAATTGTAGATTTGGCAGCTCATTACGGGATTATCCTGAAATGGTAGTTTATTATGGGCAGATGCCGGAAGATTTTATTTCATCATCGGATTATATTATAATGCCAACACAATTAATAGAATCCAAATCCAATTTATACAAGAAAGTTCAAGAACAATCAGTACCCATATTAACCGTGGATGACATTTTTGAATTATTTGAACCCGTTCATCCAGTAATATGTATCACGGGGACCAATGGAAAAACAACTACCACAACGTTACTTAAACATTTAGCAATATCCGGCGGATTAAAGCCGTGTGAACATAACCTGGCAAACATGCAGGGGAATCTTGCCGACATACCACCACTTCAATCCCGTTTAAATGGTGATTTAAGTATTTTAGAAACGGGAACATTCGGTTTTGAAGGCAGTTTAACAAGATTAATCAGTGCATGTAAGGCCGACGTAGGATTAATAACTAACATCACAGAGGATCATCTAACCAATAGTCATGATTTCTTAAATTATGCTAAAGTAAAAGGTGAACTGGTCGAATTACTTAAAAATAAAACACTAATAGTTAATAATGATGATCCGACAATCATGTCATTGCTCAGGGAAGTAGATTACACGGGTAATTTAATCACATTTGGACTTGATGCACAATCATTCAGAAAATCTTACAAACAATGTTTCTGTGGAAATGAAGTTGAGGTCAACGAATTCATAGCAGGTGTCGGTAAATACGATTGTGAATGCGGAATTTCTTATTCACAGCCCGATTATTTGGCAACAAATATTAATGAAAAACATGATCACTTCACATTAATTACCAAAGAAGGAAAATACGACTTTAAACTTAAAATAAACGGATTACATAATATTTACAATTCGCTTGGAGCAATAATTGTAGCCAAAGAAGTTATGGGAATGTCTTTTGAAGACATAGGAAAGTATATTTCTGAATTTGATGGCGTAAATGGTAGGATGCAAAAGATAGGAACACTTTTTGATAAAGAGATAATGATAGATTATGCTCATAATCCTGCAGGAATAACAACAGTATTGAAAGAGATAAAAAACATTTATCCTAAAATCGTTAATGTCATAACAACATCTTCCGAATCCGGTTTAAGTGGAGATACTGAGATATTAAATTGTTCTGCAGATTATGCGGATTATATTGTTCCAGCATCATATAATGCTTATTTATGTGCAAAAGAAGCATTAAAAAATGGTTTATACACTGATAAAATTGTTTTACCCGATTCTATGCCAACGGATGAAAAGCAAGGTACTTTGGGAGCTACCGTTGAACAAGTTTTATCAGGTTTTAATAAGTCTTTAGAAATAGATGCCGATTTGATAATATGTACCGGTGAAGCAGCATTTAAATACAAAGACATTATTCTTGAAAAATATGATTTATAAATATCATTAATTATCCTTTCATTTTTTTTTTCATAGTAAAATTATTTGCATATTTTTGCATTATCTACTTATAAAATAAAAAATATAACTATTATTTAATAAATTATCTTACTATAAACAAAGTGTGGTTAAATTAAAAAAAATGTAGTTATATCTTATTTTTTTTATCTATGCTTTAATAGGGGTGAAATATTGTTTATAAAAGTTAGACGAGATACTTTAATCATTTTGATTTTAGCATTTGTTTTAATATTATCTGGTCGTGCAATGACTTATGTTGCATTTGCATCATCTGATAATGTAGAGGATGGTGTTCCTATTGCAGGTGTCATGATAAAAGGAAATGATATAGTACCTCTCTCTTCAATAAAGACAAACGTGGAAGCAGCAGGATTTAGGGATGGCAGTTATATTAAAGGAAACACTTTGATAACTTCACAACGACAGTTGTTGCTTTCAGATGCGATTAAAAACGCGGAACAATTAGTTAAACGATCAACAATTCCTGGAACATCCATTGCTCCAATAAATGTTGTTGATGTTCAAGTAGATTCAAACACAGGAAACGTAATAGTAAACGTAGTTGAAGACTTTTCAGTAATTAAAGTTAACACTATTGATAATACGACAGCAACACATTCAGCTGCTGCAAATGTAGAAACATGATGATGGTGATTTGATGAATAGACATTCAAAATTTGCAAAAATATCAATGTTCTTCTTAATTGTCATATTACTATCATCCGTAGCTTCAGCAACAATGAACGTTGCAGTAATTACCGATCCTTCTGGAAAAGATCCAAACGGTTGTGCTGCAGGAAGCCAGTCCTTTGCATCAAACATGTTCCAGTCAACATTTATATTTTCTCAAGAACATAAGACAGCCCTGCTTTCAGGGGGTGAAGGTACTTCGGATGTTCGTATAGCCGCAATTATCACGGCATTAACGCAACTTCAAGCAAATTCTTCACTTCAACAGATAGTGGGTGTTGCACAAAACTTTGAAGGTATACGTTTAATGGCCGTAAATCCGACACAAGGAATTTCGGTTGGAGGAGATTTCCAAGTATACGTAATTACAGTTGACAACAGCAGTACAATCAGAATTCAGCCTGCAGCAGGTGGTGTTGTATCAGTACCTCCAGGAACAAGAGGTGCAATTATTCACCTTCGTAATTCTGAAGGAAACCCTAAAGCAGGAACGGCTGATAGAGTAAGATTACAAACAGCTATGAATATTGGTAAAATGATCAGGGATGGTTATCCAGCAACAACCATTGTGGCAAAGGCTTTTGAAGAAGTTGCAAAAGATTCCGGTGAAAACCACGGTGGGGGTGCAGTTAACTTAATTTCTGGTGTAACTACGGGAGATATGTTTACTCCGGAACAATTAAACGATGTAGGATATGAAATGGATAAGCCATACAGTAAAGTAAGTAGTTCTGGCTGGAGTATTGGTTTCCCTGAAGCTAATAATTATCAAGTTTCCCCGGTAGATGGAAGTCCATTAACTACAATATATGCTTATGATGCACTTAAAAATGCTATCACGGTCTCTGGTGATCATCCATCTGTTTCCGTATACGGTTCAGATAAAAAAGGTTTGTCAGAAGCAACCGCCGACATAGTATCTGCATCAGTATCTAGAAACGGTTATGATCCGGTTAAAATAGCAAGATCAATTAATAGGGCAATTGATAGTGGTACTTTGGTTGGTGTTGAACATATAGATACATCAGATTTAAATGTTAAGGAAAACATTAAAGCTGTAGGGGTATATTTCTCACCGGCACCTAATGGTAGAACGGCACCAACATGGAATTTACCTATAAATTCACAAATATTTGATGTATTGGGAAATATTCAAACCATTATAGGAATATTGTTAATATTGTTAGCATTATTTAGAAGTACATTAATCAAATCTTTCTTTAGAAGACGATAGTCTTCTATTCTTTTTTTTTTAATTATTATTTTTTAGGAGTTTATTTATGGCATTAATTTTAATAAGGGCAATGAATAATAAGAAGGCTTTAAATGTTTTAGCTGATCTGGAAAGACACGCAAAATTAAATATTGTGGGAAAACCTAAAATAGTCTCACAGGATAAAGTGTATGATGTAACAAAAAGAGTCATTAAACAAAAACCACGTGATGATATTAAAGTTCCGGTTTTAGTTCAAGTAAAAGAAGATACTACTATTAGTATAATTAATATTAAAAAAACTCATCCTCCGGCACATGTTATCGTAATTAGTGAAGAATATCCGGAATATGAAGGTTTACTCAGGGAATTTAATAAGGCAAGAGTATTTGATGGTTATTATTCATCTAAAAAGAATAAAGAAAAGAGAAAAAAATAGTTTATATTATTTTATTTTCTTTTTATTCGAGCAATATCACCGATAGTTGCTTCTTTATATTGTCTGGCATCTTGGAATTCTCTTTCATCGCCTTCTACTTTTTCAATAATTTGTATGTTTAAGATTTTTTCTAGTTTTTTAGCGATTTTTTCGTCAGGAACCATTTTACCGTTTTCGATTTTATGTAAAACTGATTCTTTTTCGTAGATTTTTTCTCCAAGTTGCTTTTGTGTAAGACCTCTTATTTCACGTTTTTGTCTGATAATTTTTGCATAGTCTTCCACTAATTCATATTCTTCTTCTTTAGTTTTTCGTGTATAAGCTTGATTTCTAGGTTTGTTGTTGTAGTTTCTGTTATTGTTACTGTTTTTTCCTTTAGGTGCTCTTTTATTTACTGGTTGAGGTTTGCTTTGAACTTTACCATATCTAGAACATTCTTTACAAGTCACCATAACAGAATTATCAATTTTAGTTTTATAAGGTTCTCCTTTTATTTCGCTTCCACATATTTCACAGTTCATTTTATTCACTTAATAGATTTGTTATATATATTGTTCTGTTTTTTGGATAAAATATCTTTTTTGATAATAAAGTCTTGATTGAAAATATTTTTTGCAAATACTTTAATAATGATGATTTCTAAAGATAATGATGTAGAAAAAATTTTATTAAAAAAACAAAAAGTTAGAAAAAAAATTACATAAGTCTAATTAAAAATTAAAATTTGAAGGAGGGCAACAGATGCAAGAACCAGACTTTGAAACAAATGTCCAAGATGAAAAAGATTTAGAATTATCAAACTTATTGGATAAACATGAGACTATTGAACGAAATTTAACCTGGGAAGTAAGAAAATTAGAAAAAGACAAAGTATTGCTAGAAAATGAAAACTTAAGGTTAGATCGTGAAGTAAAATCATTAAAAAGTGAAATTAGTCGATTTAGAACACCTCCATTAGTATTAGCAACCATATCTGAAATATTGGATGATAACCAGGTAGTAGTCAAAAGCACTACCGGTCCTTCATTCTTATTAAAATATGCTGATAAGGATGCAGATAGGGTTGAAATAGGTTCAAGGGTAGCTTTAAACCAACAAACATTCAGTATTGTTGACATATTAACATCAGAAAAAGATCCATTAGTATCAGGAATGGAAATAGAGGAAGCACCCGACATATCATATGACAAAATAGGTGGACTTAAAGATCAAATAAGAGAAACAATTGAAACAGTAGAACTTCCACTTAAAAATCCTACAATCTTTGAAAAAGTGGGAATTACACCACCTAAGGGAGTACTCTTCTATGGACCGCCAGGAACGGGTAAAACTTTACTTGCAAAAGCAGTAGCACATGAAACAAACGCAACTTTCATAAAAATTGTAGCATCAGAATTCGTAAAAAAATATATTGGAGAAGGTTCACGTTTAGTACGTGGAGTATTTGAATTAGCAAAAGAAAAATCTCCTGCAATAATATTTATAGATGAAATAGATGCAATAGCAGCAAAAAGATTACAAGGTTCAACTAGTGGTGACAGAGAAGTACAAAGAACACTCATGCAACTATTAGCAGAAATGGATGGTTTTGAATCAAGAGGAAATGTCGGTATCATAGCAGCTACAAACAGGCCGGACATATTAGACCCAGCATTAATACGTCCTGGAAGGTTTGATAGAATTATAGAAGTACCTGTACCTGATGAAGAAGGTAAACTGGAAATTCTTAAAATACATACCAAAAACATGACATTAGACCCTGACGTGGACTTAGCCAGCATAGCAGCAAACGCTAAAAATGCATCAGGAGCAGATTTAAAATCAATATGTACCGAAGCAGGTATGTTTGCAATACGTGAAGATAATTACAGCGTATCAGCACAAAACTTTGAAGATGCACTTGACAAAGTTCTAAACAAAAACAAAAATACAAACGAAAAAGAAGCAGGAGTAATGTATAATTAGATACACCTTCCTACCTCTTTTTTAATAAAAAAAATAGCCAATGATGAACCCTATGAGCTCTGAACTGATGATGAATGATGGGCGAACTGAGGCTATTTTACATAAACCCCAATTCTTTTTATAAATAATTATATTATCCAATTATTTCTTTAAGATTTTCAATAGATCTAACCATAACATGATTAGCTAATTTTTCAACTTTAGGTCTTCTAATTAAAACAACAGGAATCTCCAGCTCTAAAGCGGCATTAATCTTATTTTCGGCTCCACCACTTTCACCACTTTCTTTGGTGATAATTGCAGAAATGTTGTACTCTTTCATAAGTGCCATATTAAATTCCTTGGAATACGTTCCTTGCATGGCAATAATATTTTCTGCAGGAACTCCCGTATCATGAGTTTTTGTAATGCTAAAATTATTTGGAAGAACACGTGGAACAACTTTTTCTGGACCGACAACTTCTGTAATTTTACTTAAATTCAACACTCCGGCAAGATGCATTAATTTTCCATCACTATTTTCAACCAATTCTTTAGATTTAACGGCACCTTCCTCAAAAGATTCAACATTATGTATCAAATCTGATTCTGGAAGAACAGTTGAAGCTCTTTCATACCTGATATAGTTTATTCCGGCTTTTTCACTACTTTCAATAGCAGTTTCAGTGGCCACTGCCGCAAAGGGATGTGTAGCATCAATTAATGTATCAATATTTTTTTCCTTAATCAATTCAATAAAATCTTCCTCTTTCAATGCATGCGTAATTACTTCAGTTGCACCAGCAGATTCGGCAATCTTTCCACCATAATCGGTGACTGTTGTTGCTAAAATGTAATTATTTTCATCCTGACTTAAAAATTCAATAACCTTCGTTGCATCAGATGTACCAGACATCACAATATATCTCATTTAATTTCCTCCAAATAATTATGATTCTATCTAACATTAATTTTATAATAAATGATTAATACTATTTTTGAAATACAAAATGAAAATCAGGAATAAGATTATGCAAAAAAAAAATAAGAAGGTTATATAATAGCATTTTCGAATCTTCTAACAATTTGTTCTGCGACAAATATGGTCAATGCTACTATGACGATTGGTATCCATGAAGTTAATGGAATGGCAGTCGTATGGAATATATTTTGTAAAAACGGAACATATATTGCACATAACTGCAGAATCAATGAAGCCAAAACTGCAATTATTAATGTTTTGTTTCTTTCATCACTCTTTGATCTGCAATTAAACACATTGAACAATTGATACATAACAAATACCGTGAATGCACAGCTGCTTGCCAACAATTGTGACGATCCAGTATTTAATTCATAAACATATAAACCCAATGTACCAACGGCCATAACAATTCCAATTACAGTAATGTGTAATAAATTGGCCATGGATAAAATGTTCTCATCACTAGGTTCAACGTTCATAATATTCCTGTCCGATGCTTCCACACCCAATGATTGTGCCGGCGGACCGTCCATAATGATATTTATCCATAACAACTGCACGGGATTAAAAGGCAGTGGCAATACCATAATTGATGAAGCAAGTATAGTCAGTATTGCAGCAATATTTGTGGATAACTGGAATTTAATGAAACGTTTAATGTTGGAATAGATGGTTCTTCCTTCCTTAACAGCATATATTATTGTTGAGAAGTTATCATCTTCAAGAATCATGTCACTTGATTCTTTAGCAACATCAGTACCCGAACCCATACTTACCCCAATATTTGCTGCAGTAAGTGCAGGCGCATCATTAACACCATCACCCGTCATTGAAACGATTTCATCGTTTTCTTTCAATGCCTTAACAATTTTCAGTTTTTGTTCGGGAAAAACCCTTGCAAATACATTAATTTTATTTACAGCATCCTTAAGTTCGGATTCACTCATGGACTCCATTTCTTTTCCGGTAAGGGTATTTTCTGCATTGGAGATACCCACCAATTTTGCAATTGATGAAGCAGTATTTTTATGGTCACCAGTAATCATTTTCACAGTAATTCCGGCATTTTTACACATTTCAATTGATTCCTTAACACCTTCTCTAGGAGGGTCCATCATTCCAACAATTCCCGTGTAAACAAGATCTTCCTCTATTTCCTTTATAGAATAGTTTGTATAATCATCCACTTTTTTATATGCAAACATAATTACCCGTAAGGCATCGTTTGTAAATTCAATAACCTTGTCATTGATGGATTTTTTTGTATCCTCGTCCAATACTTTAATTTCTCCATCAAAGCTTATGAACTTACACTTGTTCAACAATATTTCAGGAGCACCCTTTACAAGAACATACTCCTGTGAATCAATTTTGTTAATTGTTGTCATCCTTTTTCTGGAACTGCTTAGAGGAATTTCGTGAAGTCTCTCATAATCCAGGTTCTCCATATCCTCCAAGGAATATTCCAGTATGGAAATGTCTGTTGCATCACCGATTTTTTTATCGGATGAAATCTTTGCATTGTTACATAACTGGCCTATAATCTTTGTCATATTGGGGTCTGAAATAAAGTGGTTGGTAACAGTTAATTTATTGAGTGTCAGGGTACCCGTTTTATCGGTACATATTACTGAACATGAACCTAATGTTTCCACGGCCAGTAACTTTCGAATAATTGCCTTGTTACCTGCCATCTTTTGCATTCCCAGCGCTAAGGTTAATGTTAATATTGCAGGTAAACCTTCCGGGATGGCAGCAACAGCCAATGATACTGCGGTCATGAAAGTATTTGCCACAGGTATTCCCTGAATTGTTTCCAGAACAAATATTAAAATACAGATTATAACCGAAAATATGCTTAATGTTTTGCTCAGGGTTTCAATTTTAATTTCTAAAGGTGTTTTATCTTTGTTTTCCTCCTGGATCATTGAAGCTATTTTACCCATCTGAGTATTCATACCTGTTTGAATTACCGTTGCTTTGGCTCTACCATTGGAAACTCCAGTATTCATATATGCTATGTTGCTGTTCTTATTTTCCTTATCAATATCCGACGTTTTATTAACGGGCAATGATTCTCCAGTTATGGATGATTCATCAATTTTTAAGTTATATGTTTCAATAAGTCGTAAATCTGCGGGAATGGTGTCTCCTTCTTCAAGTATTACTATATCACCGGGCACTAAATTTTCCGCATCAATCTCTTCTTTTTTAGAATCTCTGAGAACAATCGTTGTTTTTGACGTCATTGATTTTAATTTTTCCATCGCATTTTGTGCTTTATTTTCCTGCCTATAACCTAGAACGGCATTTAATATTACGACAAAAAAGATTACTCCTGCATCAATAAAGTCATTTATTAATAAAGAGATTATTCCCGCAATAATCAATAGTATAGTTAATGGTTCAGTAAATTGTGATAAAAATTTTTTTAATTCACTTTCCTTCTTTTTCTCTTTCAAAGTGTTTTTACCATATTTTGCCAAACGTTCTTCTGCTTCGATGGTTGTTAATCCATTTTTACTGGTATCTAATTGTTTTAAAACTGAAGCTGTGTTTTCTGTTTCCCATTCCATTTTTATCTACTCTCTTTATATAAATAAAAAGCAGTTCTTTTATAGTTTACTAAATTTAGTTTTGTCTGAAGATTATAATTTATTTCTTCCGTAAATAATGGTTTAATTATAATGTCTGTTTTGTATTTTAATCCTAGATTAACAATATCCTTTTGTAATTCTTCCGGTGGTCTAATTGAATATATTAAATCAGCATTTTCATAAATATTGTCTGTTGGATTGGTTATATCATCTTTTATAATGTTTTCATTAGAGGGATGGATGTCTACAAGTTTTATCTCAGTATTCGGTAGTTTTTCTTTAAGAATTGTGCTTGGTTCAAGAATTTTTCCAACACCCACCTCAACTATTTTTTTGCTGTCAGGGTAATTGTCAATAATATACTCAGTAAAATTAGACCAGATACTGCTCATGTTTTTTCACTTTATAATTTTTTTATATTAATTTATGTAATAATTGTATCTTTATGCATCTTACTAATTATGATTTTCTAGTTTGAAATTACAAAGCTTTATTCATATAATCTATGCTTAAAAATTAGTTTAATCCCGTTTACATCAGTTTTTTATGATTACTATTAATCATAATAATTTTCTTTTTAATAAGTATAATCTGTTTTTTTCATGTTTTTTATCAGTAAATTATTAATTGATGTTCTAATATATTAATGTATAGTTTAAATACAATTTTACCAATAAATAATGTGCATACTATGATTATTAGAGATTTTAGATTGTCGGATTTAGATGATGTTTTAGCAATTGAATATGAAGCATTTCCCGACCCATACCCTGTAGATGTTTTAATAGAACTACATCAAAAAGGAGCAGGTTTTGCAGTTGCAGAGATGGGCAGACACGTGGTAGGATATATTATCTTTTGGATAATAGACGGCGTAGGACACATCATTGCAATAGCAGTAAATTCAGATTATAGGAATATGCATGTAGGATCATTACTATTAGAAAAAACATTAAAAATCTTTTTTTCAAACAACATTAACGTTATTGGTTTGGAAGTTAGAAAATCCAACATTTCTGCCATTAACTTTTACTTGAAACATGGCTTTGTTAAAGTTAAAGAAGAAGATGATTATTATAATGATGGTGAAAATGCTATAATAATGCAATATACAAAAGACGAATGTTGATTTTTTTCTTAACGGCCATATTTTTCCGTAACTTTTTTTTACTATTAAGTTCAATATATAAATATTAGGAATGGACAAGTAATAATTTTTAGAATAATGTTTTATAATATAGTTAAATAACCGTTTAATTATTTAAAAAAATTCATATTAATTTTTATTAATTAATTTAATAATGATTATAACTTTATACTACTGTTATTGATTATTTTGATTTTTTTTTTAAGAATAAAATTCTATTTGGCCGTATTATGTAAAATATTTTTTTTAAACATTTTATTTAGTTCATTTGTATATAAAATGATAAAATGATGCAGATACATTATAAACAGTATCTTATTTAAAATTAATCGGGGTTAAAAGATGATAAGAACTGCAAAATTAGCGTTGGAAGATGGTACAATTTTAGAGGGCGAAGGTTTCGGAGCAGAAACAATTAAAGCCGGAGAAATTGTATTTTCAACATCAATGACAGGATATGTTGCAGCATTAACCGATCCGTCTTTCAAGGGTCAGATTTTAATGTCAACATATCCCTTAGAAGGAAATTATGGAGTATCCTCTGACTGGTATCAATCAGAAGGTATTAAAGCTGAAGCATACGTTGTAAGACAAGTTTGTAACGAACCATGTCACCCAAAATCTGAAAAATCATTACCGGAATTTTTAGAAGAAAACGATGTTCCAGGAATCAGTGGCATTGATACAAGAGCATTAACCTTAAAAATCCGAGAATTAGGGTCAATGAAAGCAGTTGTTGCTAATACTGATGTTAGTGATGAAGAATTACTTAAAATATTGGAAGAACAGCCACGTATTGAAGATATGAATCTTGTTGAAAAGGTTACTGTAAAACAACCAAAAGTTATTCGGGAAAGAAAAGAATATAATGTGGCAGTATTGGATTGTGGTGTTAAAAAGAATATCACCGACCATTTAATAGCACAAGATGTTGGAGTTACATTAGTGCCGGCAACAACAAGTGCAGAAGAGATATTTGATTTGGATGTTGACGGAGTATTGGTATCAAGTGGACCTGGAAATCCGGAAAACGTTGAAAAAATACAGGATACCATTAGAGAATTGGCACAAAAAATGCCTATTGCAGGAATTTGTTTAGGTCAACAGATTATAGCATTAGCTTTTGGTGCTAAAATATATAAAATGAAATTTGGACACAGAGGTTCAAATCAGCCAGTACAGGATTTACAAACTGGAAGAGTGTACATGACATCACAAAACCACAGTTTTTCAATCGATGAAAACAGTATCGGTGAAACAGATTTGGAAATTACACAAATCAATTTGAATGATGGTACACCAGAAGCTATAAAACATAAAAATTTACCTATTTCCTGCATTCAATACCACCCAGAAGCAGGACCGGGACCACATGATTCTAAAGTATTCTTTGACAATTTTGTAAACACAATTAAAGAATCAAAGGGGAATAATAATTAAAACTATTTTTTGAGGAGTTAAAAAAATGCCAAAGGATGAAAGTATTAAAAAAGTATTAATTATCGGATCAGGACCTATACAAATTGGACAAGCAGCAGAGTTTGATTATTCAGGTTCACAAGCATGTAAATCTTTACGTGAAGAAAATATTGAAACAGTACTTGTAAACAGTAACCCAGCAACAATACAAACTGATATTGATTCAGCAGATAAAGTATACGTTGAACCATTAACGGCAGAAATAGTTGCAAAAATCATAGAAAAGGAAAAAGTAGATGCAATATTACCTACCATGGGTGGACAAACAGGTTTAAACATTGCCGTAGACTTGGATAAAATGGGCGTACTTGATGGAATAAAAGTATTAGGGTCACCAATTCAAACAATTAAGGACGTAGAAGACAGAGATTTGTTTGCAGAATTTATGGACAGATTAGATGAACCTATACCTAAATGTCATGCAGTAAACTCATTAGAAGAAGCTTTCAAAGCAGTTGAAGACATTGGTTTTCCTGTAATAGTAAGACCTGGATTTACCCTTGGAGGTACTGGTGGAGGTATTGCAAACAATAAGAAAGAATTTGAAGAAATCGTTATTCACGGATTGGATATGAGTTTCAATGACCAGGTATTAATAGATGAATCAGTACTTGGATGGCAAGAAATTGAATACGAAGTAATGCGTGATAAAAACGATTCATGTATCATTGTTTGTAACATGGAAAACGTGGACGCTATGGGAATACACACCGGAGAAAGTATTGTAGTAGCACCAACACAAACATTATCCGATGAAGATAACCAAAAGCTAAGAAACGCATCAATAAAAATTATCAAAGCACTGGGTATTCAGGGTGGATGTAACATACAATTTGCTCTACATCCGGAAACCAGGGAATATAAGGTAATTGAAGTAAACCCTAGGGTAAGTAGAAGTAGTGCATTGGCAAGTAAGGCAACAGGTTATTCCATTGCAAAAGTATCCTCCAAAATTGCATTAGGTATGACTTTAGACGAAATTAGAAATGACATCACCAAGGAAACTCCTGCATCATTTGAACCGGCAGTAGATTATGTAATTGCCAAAGTTCCTAGATGGCCATTTGACAAATTCAAAACCAGTTCCGGTGAATTGGGTGTACAAATGCAATCAACCGGTGAAGTAATGTCCATCGGTAGAACAATTGAAGAATCCTTACAAAAAGCTATACGTTCTTTAGATATTGATCAGGAAGCATTTGAATATACAGAATACACAGACTATAACCTGGAACATGCAACAGATCAAAGATTATTCCACATTTACTCAGCAATCAAAGATGGAAGAGACATCCAAGAATTAGCAGATATAACAAAAATCAGCCCATTCTTCCTAAACAAAATAAAAAGTATCGTGGACTGTGAAAACCAAATACAAGAAACCGGTGCAGATATTCTTAACGACGAAAAAATGTTCAGAAAAATAAAGCAATACGGTTTTTCCGACAAACGTTTAGGTGAATTATTGGATTTAACAGAAGATGAAGTTTCAAAAGCACGTCACGAAATAAATCTTACACCAGAATATAAGATGGTGGATACATGTGCAGCGGAATTTGAAGCAAAAACACCATACTACTATGGAACATACGATTCTCCATCACACATGAAAGCATCAGACAATAAGAAAATTGCAGTTCTCGGTGCAGGACCTATTAGGATTGGTCAGGGAATTGAATTTGATTACTGCTGTGTTCATGCAGCATTAGCCTTAAAAGATGAAAATGTTGAAACAATACTTATAAACAATAACCCCGAAACAGTAAGTACTGATTATGACATTTCAGACAGATTATACTTCGAACCATTAACAAAAGAAGATGTGTTAGCAGTATTAGAAAAGGAACAACCTGATGGAGTAATTGTTCAGTTTGGTGGACAAACATCCATTAACTTGGCCGAAAGCCTTAACGATGCTGGAATAAAAATACTCGGAACTCCATTTGAAAGCATTGACATGGTAGAAGACAGGGAACAATTCACCGAAGTACTTAATGAGCTAGGCATTCCACAAGCAGATTATGGAATAGCAAATTCATACGACGAAGCAAGAGATGCAGCACATTCCATAGGTTTCCCAGTACTGGTCAGACCATCATACGTACTTGGTGGACGTGCAATGGAAATTGTATATGATGACAACGAATTGGAAGAATATATGAAGGAAGCCGTAAAAGTATCCAAAGAACACCCAATTCTTGTGGACAAATTCCTGGAAGATTCCATAGAATTGGATGTGGATGCATTGTGTGATGGTGAAGATGTATACGTATGTGGAATAATGGAACACATTGAAGAAGCAGGTATTCACTCTGGTGACTCAGCATGTGTAATTCCACCACAATCTGTATCAGAAGAGATAATTACACAAGTGGAAGAATACACCAGAAAACTGGCATTGAAATTGGGCGTAATCGGTTTAATCAACATACAATATGCTATTAAAATGGATCCTGAACCAAAATTATACATTATTGAAGCAAATCCAAGGGCAAGTCGTACAGTTCCATTTGTAAGTAAAGCAATAGGAATTCCAATAGCAAAAATTGCATCAAAAATCATGTTGGGAGCAAAACTTTCAGACTTTGACTTAGTAAATTACGCTGACATTAAACACGTGGCAGTTAAAGAATCAGTATTCCCATTCCTTAAGATTCCGGATTCAGATTCCGTTTTAGGTCCTGAAATGAAATCTACTGGAGAAACAATGGGTATTGACAAAAACTTTGGTTTAGCATACTATAAATCACAGTTATCTGCAAGCAATAACTTACCTACTGAAGGTAAAATATTCATCAGTGTACGTGACTTGGATAAACCGAAAATTGCACCTATAGCTAAAAAAGCTAAAGAATTAGGTTTTGATTTAATTGCAACAAAAGGTACTGCCGAAGCAGCAGAAGACGTGAATATGGATATTATTAGGAAGGTAAGTCAAGGTTCTCCAAATATCAGGGATGCAATGCTTAATGGGGAAGTCGCATTCTTAATCAATACTCCTAGCGGTAAACAATCTGCTGATGACGGATACATTATTAGAAGACTGGCTGTGGAATTAGGTATTCCATATGTAACAACCATTGCTGCAGCAAATGCGGTTTTAAAAGCTATTGAAGAAGCAAGTAATGGTGAATTAACAGTAAAATCTTTAAATGAATATGCAGAATAGCTTTTCTAATAATTAACCTCCCTTTTTAAAACTTTTTTTGAGATGATTTATTCATGATAACTATTAAAAATGGTTTGGTCTTAACCGGACATACCTTAAAAGCAGTGGAAACAAATGTTATAATAAATGATGAAGGACGTATAATTAAACTGTCACCTAATGATGAAAGTGGTGAAATAATTGATGCTACAGGCTGCATAGTATTACCTGCATTCATAAATGCACATATTCATATTGGTGACTCTATATCAAGGGATGTAGGAGATGGTTTATCAATAAAAGAATTAGTTGAACCACCAAATGGATTAAAACATCAAATATTATCAAAGGCATCAGATGCAGAAATAATAGAGGCAATGCACGAAACTGCAAAAGAAATGTTATACTCCGGAACAAGCACATTCATCGACTTCAGGGAAGGAGGTATCAGGGGAATAAATTTGCTAAAACAGGCAATATATGACTTACCAATAAATGCATGTATTCTTGGAAGAAGTGATAAATACTATGATCCATCAACAACACCCGAAGAAGCAAGATTAATAACAAGAGAATTACTCCAACATTGTGATGGAATAGGATTAAGTGGAGTTCAGGACGTTGATTCCGAAATAATGCTTCAAATAGCAGAAGTCTGTAATCAGGAGGATAAATTAGCAGTTATCCACGTGGCAGAATATTATGAACTACAGGAAAAATCGGTGCAATTAACAAACCAAACAGAAATAGAACGGGCATTGAAGGCAGGTTTTACAACAATGGTACATGCAACCTGTCCAATACTCCAGGACCTGGAATTAATGGAAGCAACAAGTCCCGTTGTCGTTGCATGTCCACGTTCAAATGGAATGTTATCAGTAGGAATTCCACCTGTAAGTGCCTATGTGGAAAACGATATTGATGTGGCTCTGGGAACTGATAATGTAATGTTTAATCAACCGGATATGTTTAGGGAAATGGAATACACCCTCAAGGCAGTTCGTGCTTCCTACAAGAATAAGATTACTGCATATGACATATTAAAGATGGCTACAATAAACGGATTTAAAATATTGGGAAAAGATATAAGCATAAAAGAAGGAAACGTATCAGATATTTTAATAATTAAACGTAAATCTGATGACCCATATTTATCAATTGTTAACAGATCATCCCCTGAAGACATAATGAATTTCATAATGGGAAATCAGATGTAATTATTCCGATTCAATAAACTCCTTTTCATCATCATCCACATTCCTCATTTCTAACCTATTTTTTTCTTCAAGTTCTTTGGCAGATATTAAATGATTCATCAATTCATTCCTGATATTATCCGGAATTAAATTGCTCTCCCCCTTAACATAATCAAAATAGAGCATCACACAGTTTCCATTTAATCTCAGTTGACCATTCTGCCACACTTCCTGAGAAAGAGTTATGGAACTTTTTGAAAGTTTGGTGACATAAGTTCTGATTTCAACATCATATCCAAAGTATACGTGTTTAATAAAATTAAAATCCATATGAACAAGTAATAGGTTCCATTTTTTATAGGTAAGTTCATGACTTGGATTAAATATGTCATATAAATCGCTTCTGGCAGTTTCAAACCAGTGTGGTATGACAGTATTGTTAATGTGTCTTAAGGCATCGGTATCAGCAATACTTGGAGTAATAACAGTTTTAAACATTTTTCATTCATTCCTTAAAAAAAATAATAATGGGTGGAGGTTACTAATATCTGCTCGAATAATTCGAGTGATTTGTCCGGTTATACTTTGATGAATTTGTGATATTTATGGTGACATTGGATGAATTTGTAGTATTTGAAGTGTTGTTTTTCTTAGTCACAGGTTTGGGAATATATAACTTGATTGTAATATTCGCTGCTTCAAAACCATCTTCATCAATCACTTTAACAACATCAACGGGTGTTATTAGTGATGTGGGGATTACTTGTTTACTGAGGTCTTCTCCAATATGATGACTGCCCATAAATGCTCCACAACCCAAAGCAGATAGACTCACCAATAGAATAACAAGTATTCCACCATATGAATTTTGTTTCATAATATCACGGCAGTACTGGTTTATACAACAGTAACGGATTTAGCTAAATTTTTTGGTTTATCAGGATCAATTTCTTTTTCTACACTTATATGGTAGGATAATAGTTGTAAATCAATGATATAAATTAAAGGAGCTATTAACTCATCAATTATTGGATTAAACAATAATTTATCATGAACCTCATCGATTTGTTTATCATCATCAGAACCCAGGATAATCATGTGAGCTCCCCTTGCCCTGATTTCTTCAAGGTTATTGTATGTTTTTGCATAACTAGGGCCAGGTGGCAGGATTCCCACTACAGGGATTCCGTCTTCAATTAAAGCAAGAGGGCCGTGTTTCAGTTCTCCTGCAGGATATCCTTCGGCATGTATATAAGTAATTTCCTTAAGTTTCAATGCACCTTCCAATGCGGTAGGATAATTAAATCCTCTGCCTATATAGAAGAAATCTTTTGCTTCCTTATATTTTTTAGCAATTTTTTTAATGTCATCTTCACGTTTTAATGATTCTTCAGCAAGTTCGGATATTGAAAACAGTTTTTCAATAAGTTCCTCATTTTCACTAAGGTGTGCTACCAGTAGGTAGATGCATATTAATTGGCTGATGTATGTTTTTGTTGCTGCAACACCTATTTCCGGGCCGGCTCTTGTGAAAATAACATGGTCTGCTTCTCTTGTAATGGAACTTCCAACCACATTGACTATTGCCAGTGTTTCTGACACTTTTTGAGCAACTTTCAATGCGTTAAGTGTATCTGCTGTTTCCCCGGATTGTGTTATGAATATTACTAGTGTATGGTCGTCAAGAGTGTTTTGGAAATATTCAAATTCACTTGCCAAGATTACTTCTGTAGGTATATGTAACTGTGTTTCTATTAAATATTCACCGATGAGGGAAGCATGGAAACTGGTTCCGCATGCTACAAAGCATATTCTATTGAAATTCTTAAATTTGCTCACGATTTCTTTGATTTTTGGTGATTCGGAGAGGGTATCTTTAATGACTTGAGGTTCTTCGAATATTTCCTTAAGCATGAAATGATCGTATCCACCTTTTTCAGCCATTTCCGGATCCCAATCTATTTCAACAATCTCTTTTTCAATTTTGTTCAAATCTTTGTCCATGATGATAACGTTATCTTTTTCCAATTGGATTATTTCATTATCTTCCAGGTAAATTACATGACGGGTTTCGTTTAATATGGCCGGAACATCCGATGCTAAGTAATTACCTTTATCTGAAACCCCAACTATCAATGGACTTTCTTTTCTGGCACCAATTATTTTATCCGGTTCTTCTGTGCTGATAACGGCTAAGGCATATGAACCTGATAATCTGTTTATTGTAAGTTGTGTGGATTTAAGTAAGCTGTTGCCTTCATTCATATATTTTTCTATTAAGTGTGGTATTATTTCCGTATCAGTTTCTGATTTGAAGATGTGTCCTTCTTGTTGTAGTTCGGTACGTAATTCTTTGTAGTTTTCTATAATTCCATTGTGTACGACGCTGATTTTATTGTCACAACTACAATGAGGATGAGCATTTTCTTTTGTAGGATTTCCGTGTGTTGCCCATCTTACATGTGCTATTCCGACTTTTCCATCAATTTCCTTAAGATGTATCTCATCATCTACTTCTTTTATTTTTCCACTACCTTTCTTAACATTTATCTTATCCGTTACAGTAGCAATTCCGACGGAATCATAGCCTCTATACTCTAATTTTTTAATAGATTCTATTATAGTGGGTGCTACTTCCTTATTTAATATACATCCAACAATTCCACACATTATATAATCACCTAGTCAAATCCATGTTTTATATTTCTTTTCTTTTATAGTATTGTTATATATTATTTAATTCATATATTATAATACTTATCATTTACAAAGATAATATTAACTAAAAAAAAGATATCAATATTGCTTTTTATATCTTTCAAAAAAATTTTGTGGAATTATAATATGAGTGACATTAATAGAGAATTACTTTATGCAGGTAAGGCTAAAGATATTTACAAATCTGAAAATGAAAATGAAGTAATCATTAAATTTAGGGATGACATTACTGCAGGAGATGGAGCTAAAAAAGATACTCTCAGCAAAAAGGGATATTGTAATGTTCTAATCTCTGCAAAACTATTTAAAGTTTTAGAAGAAAACGGTGTGGCAACACAATACATTGAATTGTTATCTACTGATGAAATGAGAACAAAATCTCTGAAAATGATTCCTTTGGAAGTAATTTGTAGAAACATTGCAACAGGAAGTTTATTGAAAAAATATCCTTTTGAAGCAAATCAAGAATTAAAACCTCCAATAATACAATTTGATTATAAAAATGATGAATACCATGATCCAATGTTAAATGACAGTATTATCAAGGCATTAGGAATAGCTACTCAAGAAGAACTTGACGAAATCCGTGAAATAACATTGAACATTAATAAAATATTATCTGATTACTTAATTGAAAGGGGAATAATTTTAGTGGATTTCAAACTGGAATTTGGTAAGGATTGTGATGGTAACATAATCTTGGGTGATGAGATCAGTCCTGACACTACAAGATTATGGGATTCTGAAACTCTTGAAAACTTTGATAAGGACATTTACAGAAAAGGTGAAGAAGGCGTTGTAGATGCTTATCTTAAAGTTGTCAATTTAGTCTTGTCTGATGATGAAAAAGAAAAATGGAATGTTGAACAAATATAATTAGTATGGTAGGAAGGCGTAATTATGAATTATAATGTTGAAGTAAAAACTAGTTTAAAAAAAGGAATGTTAAACCCTGAAGCATCAACAATAGAGAAAGCTTTATCTTTACTTAATTTTGAAGTAAGTAACACTAAAACAATTAATATTATACAATTTACATTAAATGCTGATTCTAAGGAAGATGCTTTGGCACAGGCTGATGAAATGTGTCAGAAATTATTATGTAATCCTGTTATTCATGATTATGAAATAAATGTATGTGAGGAATAAGATTGACAGATGTATCTGATGTTAATGTAGGTATTATTAGATTTCCAGGTACAAACTGTGATAGAGACATTGAATATGCAGTTAACTTGGTTGGTGCAAACCCTAATTATATTTACTGGAATGAAAGTGATTTATCTAAGATGGATGTAGTGATTATACCTGGCGGTTTTTCATACGGAGATTATTTAAGGGCAGGTTCAATTGCCGGTATTACACCGATTATTTCTGCAATAAAAGATTTTGCTAAAGACAATAATCCTGTTCTCGGAATATGTAACGGTGCTCAAATACTTGGTGAAATTGATTTGGTGCCTGGAGTATTTATCGAGAATGAAAACGCTAAATTCATTTGTAAAAGTAAAAAACTTGAAGTTAAAACAACAAGAACACCATTTACTAAATTATACAAGAAGGGTGACATAATAGACTTACCTATTGCACATAAGGAAGGAAGATATTATACGGATAATCTGGAAGAATTGTATGATGATGATCAGATAGTTTTAACTTTTAATGATGGAAATCCAAACGGTTCTTTAGATGCAATTACCGGTGTTTGTAATAAAGAAGGAAATGTGGTTGCAGTAATGCCACATCCTGAAAGAGCAGTTGAGGATTTATTACGTTCTAAAGACGGTTTAAAATTCTTTGAAAGTTTCTTAGATTAATTTTCAACCTATTTTTAATCTTTTTTTCAAAAAAAGCATATTAATTCAGTAAAATAATTTATTATAAACTCAATTTTAATACTAAACAAAACAATATATAATAATTAAATTAAAAACTTGTGTGGATGATATAAATGACAGTATATATGATCGGAGCAGGACCTGGAGATCCTGATTTAATAACAGTAAAAGCAGTTAAAATCTTAAAAAAAGCAGACGTAGTTTTATATGATAGCCTTGCCAACGACGAATTATTAAAATATGCTCCAGAAGATGTAGAACTAATTTATGTTGGAAAAAGAGCAGGAGAACATTACAGAAAACAACCTGAAATCAATCAAATATTAATTGAACAAGGAAAAAAATATGAAAATGTTGTAAGACTTAAAGGTGGAGACCCATTCATATTCGGTCGGGGAGGAGAAGAAGAATTAGCTCTTCTTAAAGAAGGAATTAATGTAGAATTCGTATCCGGAATAAACTCCGCAATAGGTTCAGCAACAGGTATTGGATTACCATTAACACATCGTGCAATAGCAACCAGTTTAACATTAGTCACAGGACACGAAGATCCACAAAAAACAGAAAAACAAGTAAACTGGGATTATACCGCAGATACAATAGTAGTTTTCATGGGTGTAGGATTACTTGAGAAATACGTGCCTAAACTATTACAATATAAATCTCCTGATACGCCGGTATGTGCAATTGAAAACGGTACATTACCTAATCAAAAAATCATAACAGGTACTTTGGGAAACATTACAGAAAAAGATATCAGGCCTCCTGCATTAATTATCATAGGAGAAGTTGTAAACATATACTTAGAATGTGAAGAATTAAGGAGTAAATTTCAATAATGTCATCTGATGGTTTTAATAATAAAAAAGTTGTTGTTACAAGACCCGTTGAACGTTCAGAATCCTTAGCAAACATAATTCGTAAACATAATGGACAACCAATAATTGTTCCAACATTAGAATTACAGCTTGTCAAATCAAAGGAATTATCATATGTGGCAGAACATATTGATGAATTTGATTGGATTGTATTTACTTCACCGGCAGGAGTAAAATCCTTTTTCAGCATATACGAAAATGATTCAATTCCTTCAAAAATAGCAGTAATCGGGGTAAAAACCGAAGAAATTTTAAAACAATATGATAAAACTCCCGATTTAATACCTGAAGACTTCACTGCCGAAGGACTTTTGGAATCATTCAATTCCATAGATTTAAACGGTAAAAAGGTAGCCCTACCACGCACTTTAAGTGCAAGGGACGTTTTACCGAAAGGATTGGAAAACTATGGAGCTGAAGTGACTATAGCAGAAGCCTACACTTCAAGTATTCCAAGGGATAAATCTAAAATCATAAAATTAATGGAAGACATATTGAATGATGAAATAGATATCATAACATTTACCAGTCCATTAACAGTTCATAATTTATTGGAAGTCATAAAAACCGAAAAAGCAGAAAAATATGATGAATTTTTAAATAAATTACGTACTGATGTAACTATTGCTTCTATTGGTCCTATTACCGGTAAAGCATTAAAACAATACGGTCTTCCAGCAATAGAAGCTAATCGTTATACAGTTAAAGACATGATTGATACATTATTACAAAATATTTAATTTGGGTGAAAACATGGAAACAATGGTATGGCCAGCATACATAAATTCAAATTATTCACGTAGAGAAGGACGCAGATTATCTCTCGAAGAATCAGTGGATGATCCAAAAATTCGTGAAATAAGCCAAGCTTTACGTAGATTAAAATTACAATATACAGTTGAACACAACAAATCATTTCCGGCATCTTGGTGGGAAAAATCCGGACGTGTAATTGTAACACACGAATATGCAACAAAATTAGAGCTTTTACGTAAGATTGCAAACACAATCAAAATTAATCGTGTCTCTAATTAATCTTTTTTTATTTTTTTTAAGGGGCTTATTATGAGTTCAGGTATTGACAACAATTTTGAAGAATCTAGAAAACATATGGACCTGTTATTTAACAAGGCAAAAGATAAGATATTGAATTCTGAAGACGTAACTATTTTTACACACACTGATTGTGATGGAATAACCGCTGGTGGAGTTTTATCATCAATTCTTGACAAATTGGAAATTGAACATTCAGTGAATTTCGTGGAAATTAACGAAGTCGAATCATTAGATACGGATACTGACTTAACCATCATATCCGATTTGGGTGCAGGACAAAATATTTCAAATTTGTGCAGCAATTCAAATTCTTCAATCATAGTATTGGATCATCATCCACCAATAAGACGATTGGGAACACAGTTAACCGGTGATTTAATAGAAATAAATCCCAATTACTATGGATTGGATGGTTCATACACCATATCTGGTGGAGGATTATCATATTTGTTGGCAAAATCGTTCCATTTCTATGATTTAAGTTGGATGGGAATTTTAAGTGCCGTAGGGGACATGCAAAATAGTATGACCGGAAAATTAAGGGGCTTAAACCGTGAAATATTAAGGGATTCTACTGAAGTAGGCTGTGTGGATTATGTGAATGACTTACTACTATATGGAAGACATACAAGACCTCTATTTGTAGCATTATCCTACTTCGGAGATATTCATTTACCATTAACCAATAACAGAAATGAATGTATTCATTTTTTGGAAAATTTGGACATACCCGTAAAAAATGATTTGGGTACTGTAAGGTATTTATGCGATTTAAGCATGGACGAAAAGGGCAGACTTTTCACGGAATTATTAAAAATGATGACGCGCGAAGTTCCACATAAATACGTTAAGTATGTGCCAAAATTAATCTCTGGAGAATCATATGAATTTACTTTCGAAGAGGATTATACCACTTATAAGGATGCAAGTGAATACAGTACTGTCATAAATGCATGTGGTAGAAATGGCAGGCACGAACTGGGAATGGAAGTAATCAAAGGAAACCGCTTTGAAATAGCAGGTGAATTGGATGATCTGGTTAAACAACATAAAGCTTATTTGGCACAAAACTTATCAAGAATACAAGAAGCAAACAATGTTGAAATCTTGGAAAATATACAATACTTTGATGGAAGCGGAATAAAGCCAAGCGTTGTAGGTACAATTGCCGGAATGCTGCTAAGTAATTATGATTGGCAAAAACCCATAGTTGGATTCACTCCAGTAGATTCTGATGATGGAGGATACAAGGTATCTTTAAGATGTTCTAAATTATTGGGTTATGAGGGAATACATTTTGGTAACCTTGTTAGGGATATTTCAAAGAAATGTGGCGGCTCCGGTGGAGGACATAGCGTTGCATGTGGTGCATATATACCGGAAGATGAAATTGACCATTTTATTCAATTATTAAATAATTCTGTAAGTATCGGCTAAATAATAAATTATAATAGTCATTAAGAAATTACCTAAAAAGGTTTTATATATACTACATAGTCGTTTATGCTTCTATAAAAGTTTAAATAAAATCAATAATATATTATCTATTAAGAATAAAAAAATTTTTTACATATTGAAAATATACCAATAGGTGCAATAAGAATGAGGATTTTTAAAAATAAAGGAGAATTCACGAAATTCCAAATATTAGCAAAAATAGCTCAACAGGAACCACATCTTAAACAAAAAGATATAGCTGAAGAATTAGGTATAACAGTTCAAGCTGTTTCAGAAAACATAAAAACTTTAGTAAAGGAAGGATATGTTGAAACAGGAAGTTCCAATTTTAGATACAAAATTACCAAATACGGAATAGACAAAGTAAAAACCGAAGCAATAAATCTTAAAGCTTATTCAGACATGGTGTTAAATACCATGAACGGTTACAAATCCATATGGCCTGCAATTGCAGCCGAAGATTTACATCAAGGTGAACAAGTATGGTTAAATATGGACGATGGAATATTATATGCAGATACTGAAGATAAATCAGGTGCTTATGCAGAAGTGTTCAGTGATGCTTTAGAAGGCGAAGACGTTACATTAATTAATTTAGGTGGCGAAATAGACTTAGTTCCTAAAGATGTTGTAATAGTAAAAATTCCACCAATTTCAGAAGGCGGATCAAGGGTATGTGATATGGATAAAATCCATGAAATATATTCACAGGAATTTGATAGAATTGGAGTATTAGGTACAAGTGCACGAGCTATCACAAATCACCTGAATGTATATCCTGATTTCGAGTTTGCAACAGCATCTGCTACAGCAAGTGCTGCAGAAAAAGGTTTAAGAGTTTTAGTATTTTCAGTAGGTAAAATGACAAATAGAATAATATCAAAATTGGAAGAAAAAGGTATTGTATATACGATTGAAGATGTTAAAAAAGTATAATTTTCATCTTAACTATTTTTTTTTATAATTCATATTTAATTCCCGACGTATTAATCCTAGTTTTTATACATTTTTCTATATTAATATCCGGCGTATCTGATAAACAGAATGCGGTATTTCCCAGCATGGCCATTGAGGAACCCATACTCTCCTCATCCATAATGTCTAATATTTCTCTTAGTTCAGGATTAATTAATTCCGCATTTTCGGCAAATTGTCTTGATAATTTAATGAAGTTTTCAATACTGGGATTTGAAAGTAACAAATTAAGCAATTTCTTTCCACTTTCATTAATTCTTTTTTGATATACCGGATTTTCAATAATGTCACCGGTATTCAATGCACTTAATGTTTTTGTTATTACGTAGGTTGGTTGTGTTATTGGAATCTTATCAATTTTAGCTATAACAGGTGAGCCCTCTTTTAATCTAATAACCAGGCCACCATGCATTTCCGAGATTACATCACCAAGACCGCTGGATTCTGAAATTTCAGTTAAATGAGCTAATTCTCCGGATTTATTAAATGAAATATTTAATCCAAGTAATTTTGGCAACGTGTAAGCTACACCTAAAGCAAATCCTGCACTAGTTCCAAATCCTGCACTGATAGGTAAACTGGTTTCATGGTTAACAGTAATGTCATATTCACTTAAATCAATCCGGTACTGATTCTTTATGACGTTGATGGCTTGGGGACTGATGGTGTTTTTCATGTCTCGTTCATCGTTTAATTTTATGAAAATATTTCCCGAACCATCCTCAACCGTAGTTTCTGTAATAACCCCTTTGTCTAATGCAATTCCAGCACCTCTTGAACCTTTTAGTATAGGATTGTCGTTGGTTACAATTTCAAAAAAACCAGTAATATGTGCCGGAACAAATACTTTAAGTTTCTTAATCATATATCTATTTATATTTTTCTTTTCATAAATAACATTATATATTCATAAAATAATTTTATGAGAATAATCAGGAGTATTATTTAATGTCTGAAAATTTAAGAATAGATTTACATACACACAGTATATTTAGTGATGGGGAATTATTGCCTTCAGAACTTGCTAGACGTGCAGACGTATTGGGTCATAAAGCATTAGCAATCACGGACCACGTTGATGCTTCAAACATTCAGGTAGCTTCACAAATTGCCGAAGCAGTTAATGATATCAGGGATAACTGGGATATTAATGTTATTCCGGGTGTAGAAATTACCCACGTGCCAATAGAAGTCATTGATAAATTAGCAAATAAGGCAAGAAAGTATGGTGCAGAAATAATCGTTGTTCATGGAGAAACAATTGTTGAACCCGTAAGGCCTGGAACAAACAGGATGTCTGCAGAATGTCCTGAGATAGATATCATTGGACATCCCGGATTAATCACCGAAGAGGAAGTTCAGATTGCAGTTGATAACGACGTTTCACTCGAAATTAGTGCACGTAAGGGACATTGTCTGGGAAACGGGCATGTTGCAAAATTAGGATTGGAATATGGTGCGAACCTGGTTTTAGATACGGATACTCATGCACCGGATGATTTGATTAATTATGAATTAGCAGAAAGAATAGCTAAGGGTGCTGAAGTTCCTGATTCAGAAATTCCTAAAATACTCAAGGATAATCCTGAAAAAATACTTAAAAAACACGGATTATTATAGTTGAGGGGAAAATAAGTTTATTTTATAACTTTGTAGCTTAACACTACATCGTTATCTATTTTTTCAATATTTTTTAATTCTAAGTTTACACAATTTTCTGGTTCAAAACCTTTTCCATCAACAAATGTTTTGGAAAATGATCCACCCAATATTTTTGAACCGATACATATAGATATCTCATCAATTAATCCTTCTTCAAACATGGAGAAGTTTAAAGTTGAACCTCCCTCCAATAATATTGATTCAATACCCATATCATATAATTTAAGCATAGCTTCTTTTAAGTTTACCCGCCCTTTTCCACAAACCAGAATATCACATTTATTTTCAAGTTTTTCAATATTTTCCACAGGCGCATTTTCGGAAACTATTATGATGGTCTTTGAATCATTGTTTAATACAAGTGCATCAGGGGGAGTTCTGGCTTTACTGTCAATAATAATTCTTATGGGATTATCTTCAACGGAAGCTTCAATTTTATGAACAGTCAATTTAGGATCGTCAATAATCACCGTATTAATACCAACCATTATGGCATCAAACTTCTTTCTAAGTTCATGAACTCTGATAAGATCATTTTTACCCGAAATTTTCATGGAACTGTCCCTAGTAGCAATCTTACCGTCAACAGTCATTGCAGAATTTAATAAGACAAAGGGTTTCAAATTAACACCTACTTATAGTCAACCTTTAATGCTCTAAGAGTATTTATAATATTTTCCCCATTTCTCACAGCATTAATCAACACTTCTTTAAAGCCTTCTTTTATTAAAGTATCATTCTGTATTATCCAAAGTATTAAATCAGGATGTTCTGTAAGAGTTAACTGGTTAAAGATTACTTCACGCTTGTCCTTATCAGTAAAAATAGCAATATGTTTTTCTCCATTAACTTCAACTGCTTTAATGGTAATTAACAGGTCATCATTTTTTACGCTGAAGTAATCGCCAATCTGGGCCAAATCTTTCACGGAATCTTCAATATCCTGCAAATCCTCACTAATCTTATCTTCAAGTTCTTTTCTTTTTTCAACATATAATTTCAACATTTCCTCTTGACTCATAACTTTCACCCTATAAATTGTAAACCTTTATGGCATTTTTTTCGGTATGTTTTTCTATTTCTTCAAAGTCAACATGTTTTGTTCTTTCAATTCTTTCAATAGTCATCCTGATATTTGATGGCTGATTTGCTTGTCCGGTTACAGGGGATAAATATGGACTGTCCGTTTCTGTAAGCATGTTTTCCAGGGGAACGGCTTTAATGTTTTTCTTATGTTTTTTTGAAAAAAGAGCATTGGTTGCAAAGGATATGTAATATCCACAATCAACAGCCTCTAGTGCAGTAGTCTTTCCTCCACTAAAGCAATGGAATATTACATCAGGTATATTATGGTACTCCTTAACTATGTCCAGGGCATGTTTTTCAGCTTCACGAACGTGCAGGACAATTGGCATATCGTATTCACTGGCCAATTCCAACATTTTATGAAAGTTTTCATGTTGTCTTTTAAGTTCGTCTTCAGGTCTTTTCTGGCTAAAATCCAAACCTATTTCTCCAATAGCCTGAATATTGTCAAGGTTTTGAATTATTTGTTCAATGGTTTTTTGTGTTGTTTCCTCATTATCCTGTCCGGCATAAACGGGATGATAACCCATAGTAGATTGTATAAATCCATCATATTGTTCTTTAAGTTTTAATGATCGTTCATTTCCCTCTATACTTGCTCCACAATCAACTATGTATTTGAATTCTTTTTTGCATTGATTAATTATTTCATCCCTTGTGCTATCAAACTCTGTGAAATTTAAATGGCAATGTGAATCAATCATGATATCATCCTCTTATTTACCAAATCTTCTCTGTCTTTCTGTATATGATCTTATAGCTCTTAAAAAATCAACTTTTCTTAGTTCAGGCCATAAACTGTCGGTAAAGTATAATTCAGAATAAGAGGATTGCCATAATAAGAATCCGCTTAAACGTTCTTCACCACTAGTTCTTATTACAAGATTAGGATCCTCTAATCCTGCAGTGTATAAGTTATCATTAATCATCTTTTCATTTATGTCTTCAGGGTCTATTTCACCAGTTTTTACTTTGTTGGCTATTTTTTTGAAGGCATCAACAATTTCTACACGTCCATCATATCCCATCGCAATGTTTATCAGACGTTTATCATATTTTTCTGTGGATTTTTCTGCATCTGCAATTGCATCTCTAACATCATCCGGGAATAAATCTAATCTACCCACAGCCTTTAGTTTTACTTCGTTTTTATGAATTTTCTTATTGGAACTTATGCTGAGGAAACTATCAACAAATAATTGCATCAAATCTTTAACTTCTTCATCGGAACGCTTGAAATTCTCTGTTGAAAAGGCATATACTGTTACGATGTTTATTCCTAAATCAATACACCATTCCAGAACGTTTTCTAAGGTATCAACTCCCCGTTTATGGCCCTCGATTGCATTCATGTTTCCCTGTAATTTTGAATAACGTCTATTACCATCCATAATTATTGCAACATGTTTAGGCATCTTGTCTTTTTCTAAGTTCCTAGAAATGTACCATTCATAAATAGAGTATAATGGTTGTAATAATGTCATTTTAATGATCCCCTTGATTCCTTTTTTCTATAAGCTTTTTCATTAAATTAATCGAGTTGATATAACCTTGCGCATTTTGTGAACGTGATGTATCAATAAACATAGTGGGTTGATTAAGAGTTAAAGCACCGTTACTTTTTATTCCGGCTACTAAAACTAAACTTCTGAAGATGATGTTTCCTATAATTCCATCCGGAGCAATAATTATGTTTGCTTGATCTTTAATTGCTTCTTCGATTAGGATATAGTAATGTTTAATGTCGTATTGATTTTTTAATCGTTCTTCAATTGTTTCACAATCTTCAATACTTTGGTCAATTTTTTTGCTTCGTCCTTTATCGTTTTTTCGGCCACCAGAAAGTAGTGCTATCTTTGGTTTGTTTCCTAATAGTGTCATTGCTTTTGCACATTCTTTTATGATGGTAATTTTGGATTCTATTGAATCACCTTCATCAATACCTACAGGACTTAATAGGAATTGATGACCATCTTTTTCAAGTAGGGATGCTCTAAATAAGTTGGGAAATTCTTTTTTTAAATCCATTATTATGTTTGATTCTAATGAACCTCTAATTACGCCGTCTATGTTCGGATTTTTCAAGTAATTAAGTAATTCATGATTTGTTCTTGCTAAATGTATTTTAAATGGAAAATGTTCCACAGCTTTAAGAACATCTTCATTTTTTCCCAGACCAATTGCAATTTCCATTTTATTACCCAATTCTTCAAATGTTTTATGATATTATATTTTTCTTTTAATTAATATTAAAAATTTTCTAAAGTAGAATTAAAAAAATATTCTTTAGATAAATAATCAGGGGATAAGTGATTCAAGAAAAGTTTAAAAAAAAGGATGGGGGTTATAAATCTTTCAATGCTATTTCCATAGCTTCCAAGGTTTTGTCAATATCTTCTTTTGTATGCTCTCCTGATAGGAAACAACATTCAAATTGACTAGGAGCAATGAAAACACCATTTTCAAGCAAAGTGTGGAAATATTTTAGGAAACCTTTCGTGTCTGAAAGTTTTGCCGTTTCATAGTCGTATACTTCATTTTCTGTGAAATAAACTTGAGTCATTGATTCGGCACCATTTATTTGGAAATTAAGTTTCAAGTCATCCAATATATTTGACATACCATTTCTAAGATATTCTCCCTTGTCATGTAAGTTTTTGTAAAATGCATCATCCAATACTTTAAATGCTGCAATTCCACCATTTATTGACATAGGATTTCCACTAAATGTTCCGGCCTGGTAAATGGAACCGTTAGGAGCAAACTGTTCTATGTATTCTCTTTTACCTGCAATAGCTCCTATAGGGAATCCTCCTCCCAAAATTTTACCAAAGGTTACAAGATCCGGAACTATTCCATAATATTCTTGTGCACCACCTTTACTTAATCTGAACCCGGTGATTACCTCATCAAATATTAGTAAAATACCGTTTTCTTCAGTAATTTCTCTTAAAAACTTAAGATATCCTTCACGTGGAGGTACACATCCAATGTTTCCCATTATAGGTTCTACGATGATACATGCAATCTCGTCTTTATTTTCACTAATAATTTTACTCATTGCTTCTTCATCATTAAATGGTACGAGGATGGTGTTTTTGGTTGCATCTTCAGGAACTCCTGGTGAATCTGGTTTTCCCGCCATTCCGGAACCTGATTTTACCAGTACCGCATCATGTGCACCATGGTATGCACCTTCGAATTTAATTATCTTATTTTTATTTGTTACTCCTCTTGCTAATCTTATTGCACTCATGGTTGCTTCTGTTCCGGAATTACAAAAACGTACCATTTCGGCACATGGTACTCTGTTAACAACTTCCTTTGCAAGAATAACTTCTTTTTCTGATGGTACGCCGTAAGCCGTTCCCAGTTCTAGCTGTTGTTTTGATTCCTCAATGATTGTTTCGTTTGCATGACCAAAAATAATCGGACCATATCCTAGACAATAATCAATATACTCATTTTTGTCAACGTCAAACAATTTGGAACCCTTTGCCTTTTCAACAAAAAAAGGATATGGTTTGAATGCTCTGATTGGTGAATTAACTCCGCCCGGAAGATAATTTACGGATTCATCATATAATTTTTTAGATTTATCGAAATTCAATTTATTTACCACCATTTTAGTTTTTTTTCCTAATGTTTAATAATGAATTGATTACTGCAACAGCGATAGGCGTTCCACCTTTTGGTCCTGTGGTAATAACGTAAGGAATGTCCGTTTTTGATAATGCTTCTTTGGAATCGGCTGCTCCAACAAATCCAACAGGAACACCGGCTACAGCTTTAGCATCCATTTGACCTTCTTCAACAAGTCTCATAACTTCAAACAATGCTGTAGGAGCATTTCCAATTGCAACAACTCCCTTAAAACCATCTTCTGCAGCAATTCTCATAGCAGCGGCAGAACGTGTGATTTCTTCTTTTTTAGCTAATTTAACAGCTCTTTCATCCCTGATATAACACATTACTTTTCCATCATAACGGGTAATTCCTGATTTTACCATATTTATATCCGTAAGAATATCTTCCTTATTGTCAAAACAATTTAATGCCGTTTCAACAAAGGTAGGAGATATCTTAACTAATTTTGCATATTCCGGATCGGCAGTTGAATGAACAACACGTTCTACAATATCTCTTTCTTCATAAGTTAGATCTTTAGTATCTTCATCAATTAATGATTTAATGATTTCTCTACTCTTATTGGCTATGTCATAGCCGGGTTTTGTTGATGCACCCATATTATACATAGATTTCACATCCTAAATTATAATAAAACAATATTTCTTAACTTTTATTTTACTAAAATATATTGATTATAATATTTGATTATCTATTTAATTATCTTTTTCTAATTAATTTTTCAACATTTCTTGTATGCTTTTAATAAAAATTGATTTAATCAGGATTTTTCAATAAGAAGAATAATCTTATTTGATAACCGATAACATTTAGCAAAATACTAAAAAAAGGTATTACAAATATTTACTTGATATATAATAAGCAGAAAAATGCATTAATTAACTATTGATAACATGATAATTTTAAGACGCAACAAAAAAAATGTGGAACTATATCCTATAGGACCAGCTAAAGGTGCATTAAACAATCAGCGAAAACCATTATTTTATAGCTATTTTAAACTTCAGGAAAATAATGGAAAAATCAGACCATATCGTTTCATAATTCAGCAGGATAATGTTGATATACTAAAATCTCCAAAAGAAGTAATTAAAATTTTAAGAAAACAAAGCGTCTTATTAGCTACGAAGGATGAAAATATAGAATCCATGTTAAATTCCCTGAATATAACATACCAGTATACTCATATTTGCAGACACTGTACTTTTGAAGGGATGATAACAATATTAAAAAAATCATCCTCCTACAAATTGTATGATGAATACATCTGTAAAAAATGCGCCCTCAAAGAAATTAAAAGAATAATGCAATTAAGAGGATACGATGATAAATCATTCGTAAGCTTTAAAAAATTATTGGATAAAACCAATAATCTGGAAAAAGTGTTACAGGTATTTGATCCGAAGTTTAACCCAATAAAGCATGACGATTTAACAGTTTATGATAAAATTAATGTCAAGAAAACCAAATACCCTAAGATAACAATCAATCAACTAAAAATACCTAAACCTTTGAAGAAGATATTATCTCCAAAGATTAAGCATTTGTTACCAATACAAATTCTCTCCTTAAATGCAGGACTATTGGACAATAAAAATCTGTTGGTTGTATCTGCTACGGCTTCTGGAAAAACGTTGGTCGGAGAACTGGCGGGCATACCCAAGGCAATGAATCATCAAAAATTCATTTATTTAACACCACTGGTTGCTTTAGCAAATCAAAAGTACAGGGACTTTAAAAAGCAATACAAACCTCTGGGATTGAATGTTGCAATTAAGGTAGGTTCAAACAGGGTTAAAGCTAAAGGTGAACTTACAATAGCCAACAAATCTGTTAAAAATGCAGATATAATTGTTGCAACATATGAGGGATTGGATTTTCTGCTTCGTTCAGGCAACTATCATCAATTAAATGGTGTGGGGACAGTTGTTATAGATGAAATCCACATGTTGGATGAAGAAGAAAGAGGGCCAAGATTAAATGGTTTATTAAAAAGGTTATTAACAATATTTCCAAAATCCCAGCTGATAGCTTTATCTGCAACTGTAAAAAATTCTAAACAGATAGCAGATGAATTTAATATGAAACTCGTGGAATATAAGCAAAGGCCGGTGCCTTTAGAACGACACCTGATTTTCACTAAAAATGAATTTGAAAAGAAAGATTTATTGGGTAAACTGGCTAAAAAGGAATTTGAATCAAAATCAAGTAAAGGATTTAAAGGACAGACAATAATATTTACCAATTCACGAAGAAAAACTCATTCCATTGCACAGCAAGTAGAAAAGAAAGGAATTTCCACGGCAGCATATCATGCAGGATTATCATATTCAAAGAAAGTTAAGATTGAAAAGGAATTTGCCCAACAAAAAATATCAACTGTAGTAACCACAGCAGCATTGGCTGCAGGAGTAGATTTTCCAGCATCCCAGGTATTGTTTGAAACATTGCGTATGGGAAATAAATGGTTAACTAACAATGATTTTTCACAAATGCTTGGACGTGCAGGAAGACCTACTTATCATGATGAGGGTAAGGTATATCTGTTACCCGAATTAGGTAAGGAATTTGACAACGAATCCGAAGAACAAAAAGCCATTGAATTATTGGATAGTGACGTTGACAATGTAAACGTAGAATATAGTGAAGACGATACAATAGAACAGGTATTGGCCGATATATCTGCCATAAGAAATGCGGATATAACTAATCTGGAAGCAAAATATGAAAAAATAGAAACGCCAATAAATTTTGAGGACGTACTTAATACATTACTTCTTAACAAACTGGTGGTAACAAGTAGGGATAATTCTAACATTATTGTACCGACAAAGTATGGTCGTGCAACTTCAGTATCATTCTTGACAGTTCATCAGGCAGAGTACATACGAAAACATTTAAAACAAAATCCTTTATCTATTGTGGAGCATCTTGAATCATTTGAAAGCGCATACATTAGTAACAGACTATCCAGCAGACTTTCAAATGCCTTAAAAACCAATGTTAGTTCAAGATTGTTTGCAGATTCCAACAGGGACATCATAACATCAGGGGATGTGTTGGCAAGATTGGATGATCAATTTGCAGAAAAACTGATTTCCTTCCAAATTGATTTCATGACTTGTGAATGTAAGGAAAGTCCATTTTGTAAATGTTTGGAAAAAAACGTTTCCGATAAAATTATTAAACAGAGACTAAATGGTTGGAACCCGAACGGCATCAGTAAATATTTCATGACCAACTACGATATACATATCTATCCGGGAGATATTTTCACGTGGTTGGATAGTGTAATACGCATGCTTGAAGCAATATCCAGAATAAGTTTAGCATTTAATAATAAAAAAACAAGTAATGAATGTAAAAGATTAATTAAAAAGATAGAACAGGGAAGGTAATTATTTCAGTAATGATTTAACATTTTCTATTATACTTTTTTGAGCATCATCCAAGAGTTTTCTTCCAAATTCTTCATTTATTTCAAAACCGTTTTCTTCGATAAATTCTGCTTCTTTATCAATAATCGGTTCATTTTCTCGTGCTAATTTTAGTCCTACCATGCCAACTTCGGGATTTTTTTCAAAATTTCCATGTTCCATAATTTTTTCCTCGTCAACGAATCCTAAAACTTTTCCCATCGAAAGTTCTCCAGTACAGGCATGAGGACCCTCATGTTCTATAATAGAATTGTTGAAAATTATTTGCAGTCCTGTTTTGTCTGATATTGTTTCAATTTCATCGATTATTAAATTATTTCCGCCGTGTCCATTTACAATAATTACCTTAGAAATGTTTAGTAATTTTTTGGCATTCAATAGTTGGGGGATAATCTGATTATTTATCAAGTCCTCTTTTTTTAGATGAATTCCATGTTTAACGTAATCATATTCCGTTGCACCGTAAAAAATTCCTAAAAATGTCGCACCGGTTTGGGTGGCAACCTTTAACGCTACGTTTGCAGCAATTTTGGAATCTGTGTCTATGGGCAGGGCAGTGCCATGATTTTCTCTGTGTGATCCTAGTGCAATAATTCCTATCTGGTGTACGTCTTTGGACATTACATTTCCGGAATCATATTTTAGTTTTATGTTATTCATCTTTTATTCCTCTATATATTAAGCTCCCAAATACTATCACCAACATAGTGTAAGTTTTCAATTGCTTTGCCTTTATCGTTTTCAACCATTTCCTTTCCACTTATTAAACTTGTTCCAATTGCTAATGGTTTATGATGTCTTTCTTCTATAATAACAATCGTTTCTCCCGGTTGAATACTTTCATCTGCTTCAACTATTCCTGGGGACATTATGTCAGCACCCTTTATTACAAAATTGATTGCACCCATGTCTACCATTGCATATTTTTCTGTTATGTCCGTATTGATCATGGAGTGTAATGTTGGTATGGTTTTTCCTTCAATTTGCATCAACAATGGTTTTCCATCAATTAGTAATATATCAGGGTAGTCTTCAATTTTTACCAGTTCTACTTGTGATTTTTTAGGAATGATTGTTTGATAATTTCCTAATTCTTTTTTAATTTCTTTGATTTTTTTATTTTTTAAGTAAAATCGTTTTTTGATTTTCAATTTAGTTATCCTCGTTTAATTATTTTTTTTAATAAAGTTATATTGAATGGTTTTCCCTTTTATTTCTTATATTTTCTAGATTTTAATTTAAATATTTTGTCGGTATAGTTTCTGTTTACGTACTCTTTTGTTCATATTAAAATGTAAAATTATCAGTCAGATTTATTTGTTAAATTTTCTTAGAGGTATTGTGGTATGGTTGATAATGTCTTTAATTTATTTTTAACAGTTTCATTAATCTTGAATTATAATATATGGTATTGCTGCACTGTTTTTTTATTCTAAGGGGGATGATGACAAGTTTTATTATTTATTAATTCAAGATATATTTCTGGAAATAATTTTTTAATTAACAGTTTTTAGATACATTTAAATATAAATTTAAACATATAGAAGTATATATTATTGATAAGGTGATTAATAGTGAACGATCAAAAAAATAATAACAATACATCTAGACCATTAGATGCATTAGGAAAAGCTTTAAACTCTCAAGTTCTCATCAAACTTAAAGGTGGAAAAGAATTTAGAGGAGCTTTACAAAGTTTTGATATGCACATGAATTTAGTGCTTAACGATGCTGAAGAACTAGAAAATGGTGAATCTACTCGTAGATTAGGCGTTGTTTTAGTTCGTGGAGATAACATAGTATACATATCACCAGGATAATTATTTAAAGGACAACTTAGTAGTTTAACTATTAATATTAATCGTCCTTATTAGAAAGTAATACCTGATTGTTATTTATTGATTAAGGTATAAAAAAAGATATATAGGTCGTGTATCTGATTTGAATAGAATTTCAATTCTATTCTCTAGTTTTTACCTTTTTTAAGGTTTTATATTTATTCATTTATTTTACACATTCAACGGAGGTTATATTTATGAAAGGAACACCATCATTTGGTAAACGTAATAAGAAAAATCACATCAGATGTAGAAGATGTGGAAGAAACGCTTACAATCCAAATAAAAAATACTGTGCTTCATGTGGTTTTGGAAGATCAAAAAGGTTAAGAAGATACAGTTGGCAAAATAAAAAACCTATTACAGGTAAAAGATTAAAATAGATAATTATTAGACTTCTAATACATTATCTTCAACACTATTTTTTCTATTTCTAATTTAACATTATTAAACCTCAATTTATTAACATATTCTTATTCTACTTATTCGTTATCATTGTATCATCATAATAGTAAAATAGGTATATTATATTGAACATAAATTATAAATAGAATATAATAGTATGAAAAATCATTTTTTTCTTAAAAATAATAATCATTTTAATTTATTTTCGTATAAATAGGTTAAATACTATTACAATTAATTTAATAAAACAAAAGTAGGTGTCATACATGCCAAAAGTAAAAATTATTGAAACTGCATTACGTGATGCTCACCAATCATTAATTGCTACTAGGTTAAGAACCGAGGATATGGTTCCAATCATAGAAGATATGGATAAAGTAGGATACTTTTCTCTAGAAGCATGGGGTGGAGCAACCTTTGATTCATGTATACGTTTTTTAAACGAGGATCCATGGGAAAGATTAAGAACTTTCAAAGATCACGTTACTAAAACACCACTTCAAATGTTATTAAGGGGACAAAATTTAGTAGGTTATAAACATTATGCGGATGATTTTGTAAAATCCTTTGTAGAAAAATCATATGAAAACGGAGTGGACGTATTCAGAATCTTTGATGCATTAAATGATTCAAGAAACATGGAAATGTCTATTAAAACTGCAAAACAACAAGGAGCTTACGTTTTAGGTACCATAAGTTACACAATTAGTCCGGTACATACCATAGAAAAATATGTTGATTTTGCAAAAGAGTTAGCAGCTATGGAATGTGATGCCATTACAATCAAAGATATGGCAGGATTAATATCTCCTCAAGTTGCAACAGATTTAGTAACTGCATTAAAAGACGAATTAGGATTACCAGTAAACTTACATAGCCATTGTACTAGTGGAATGACTTTGATGAGTTATCAGGCAGCAGTAAATGCTGGTGTGGATATGTTAGATACGGCAATATCTCCATTTTCAGGGGGAACATCACAACCACCAACAGAAAGTGTTGTAGCAGCGTTAGAATCCACACAATACGATACAGGAATTGATTTAAAATTATTATCCAAAATCAAAGAATACTTCTCAGAACTAAACGAAAAATATAATGCACTCTTTGATCCACTAGCATCCACAGTAGATACTGACGTCTTAATATACCAGGTACCTGGTGGAATGTTATCTAACCTTGTATCACAATTAAAACAACAAGATGCAATCGACAAATATGATGAAGTATTGGCAGAAATTCCAAGGGTTAGAAAAGATTTAGGATATCCGCCACTGGTAACTCCTACAAGTCAGATAGTGGGTGTTCAATCAGTAATGAATGTCTTGATGGGTGAAAGATACAAAAACGTAACCAAAGAAGTAAAAGAATACCTCAAAGGTTATTATGGAAGAGCACCGGCCGAAATAAATCAGGAATTATACAAAGAAGCAATTGGTGATGAAGAACCTATCACCTGTCGTCCTGCAGATTTATTAGAACCAGAACTGGACGCTGCTAGAGCAAGATTGGAAGAACTAAATTTACTTAAAAAAGAAGAAGATGTTCTTACATACGCAATGTATCCAACAGTTGCTGAAAAATTCCTTAAAGGAGAAGCAGTTGCAGAAGAAATACCAAAACCTAAAGTAGAATACACAGCATCCAACATACCAAACTCATACGATGTTGAAGTGGATGGAGAAGTATTCAGTGTAAAAATTTTACCAACAGGTTATATGGAAATGGAACCATCATCTCACCAAATTAAACCATCAGTTGAAGGCGCTTTAACATCAGCTATGCAGGGAATGATAGTTAAACTTAAAGTAAAAGTAGGGGACAACGTCAACGAAGGAGATACTGTGGCAGTTTTAGAAGCTATGAAAATGGAAAACGATGTAAAAGCTGATAAAACAGGTAAAATCACAGAAATATTTATCTCTGAAGGAGATACAGTTGAAAAAGATGATGTTTTAATGGTTATCGAATAACCATTCTATTTTTTTCTTATTTTTTATACAAAATGGATGTTACATTATTCAGATATTTTGGTAATACTCCATTAATTAACAACAATTCAATGTCAAAAAGATCTTTTAATATTTTTCTACTATCCATTCCAATGGAAGCTAAAGAATAACGTCTTATTTCGGGATGTTTGCATTCGGGATATAACTCCTTACAATTTTCAGCACAATGATTGCATGGTCCTGTTAAACTTTGAGCTTTCGTATACGTTTTTTCAGATTCTAACACTTTATCAACGATCTTCTTTTTCTCTTTAAAAAAGGTGTTATATAGAAAATCTTTCAATTCATCCGGACTATAGTCTTTCTCATAATCCTCTGCCTCAAAAAACAATTGGGTAACATGAATATCAATAAAATCGTACTCAAGAACATATTTTTCTATGTCAATTCCAAGGGGTGAACAGGAATAGTTAGTATCATAACGGGGACATTCTTTACAATATCCTTGCACCAAGTCAAAATTATAAAATCTGTTGAAGAACTCTTCAGTAGTCAATGTTTTTTTGTAATGCTTTACATCATACACTATGTCTTCCATAATAACCCTCTATTTCAAATAATTTGTATAATCTTCAGTATCTGCATTTAAAAATGCTCTTTTTCTTCTTTTACAGGATTCACAAACTCCACAATGTTCTTGTTTACCACTATAACAGGAATAACTTAAATCCATGGGGGCATTAAATTTTAGGCCTGTTCTAACAATGTCCGTTTTATCCATATCAATAAGGGGAGCTTTAATTTCAATATCATCAAATGAACCATATTTGATGGTTTCATTAAAGGCATTCAAATATTCCTTTGAATTGTCCGGAAAAGTTTTAGCTTCTTCATAATCCCATCCGACTATAATTATTTCGGCATGAATACTTTCTGCATAAGCCAGGGCAATACTGCAAAAAATTGTATTTCTGGCAGGAACCCATACTGATTTTGCAGTTTCTATAGCAACATCATAATTATCCAGTTCTGATTCTTCAATTTCCGGGATATCTTCATCACTTGTTAAACTAGAATTACTTATTTCTTTTAGCCATGGCAAATCTATTACAACATGTTTCATGTTTAGTTTTTCACATATCTGTTTTGAATGCTTTATTTCCTGTTTTAAACTTTGTTGTCCATAATTAAATGTTATTGCCGTTAAATCATAATCCTGGGCATATATGCTTGTTGCCACAGTACAATCCAATCCTCCGGACAAAACACTTATTCCTTTGGGTTTACTCATTTTTGTCACTTCTATTGTTCATTTTATAGTCCTGTTCAATGTAATCTTTCAAATCTTTAATTGGAATCCGCGTTTTTTCGGATAATCTTTTTAAATCATCATATTCCGGACTGCATTTGATGATTTTTCCGTTTACCTCTCCTATTTTAAAACGAATTTTTTCCGTGTTGCCATTTATCTGTGTAGTGTGGATAACATTTTCCCTAACTGCCACGCCCCTGTGAACGTGTGGTAATATTCGCACACCCAACGTGCCCGTTTCTTCCATTAATACTTGTACCAGGTGTTCTGCATTTTCTGTTCTGGCAATCACCTTTACAATATGTCCCGGACGATTTTTTTTCATGATTGTCGGAGTTATGCAAACATCTCTGGCACCTTCATTTAACAGTTTATCATATAAACTGCCCAGTATTTCACCACTTAATGTGTCAATGTTTGTTTCAAGAATTGTAATTATGTTCTCTTTTGAGCTGTCTTCAGCCTTTATAATTCTCAGTGCATTTAATACGTTCAAGTCTTTTTTGCCGGATCCATATCCTACCTTTTTATTTTTTAACAGGGGTGTTGAGGAAGTGTATTCATCCGTAATATTTACTAGGATAGCACAACCTGTTGGTGTTGCTAATTCGGTGTTGACATTTCCTCCTATTGTGGGAACATTTTTAAGAATATTTAAGACGGCAGGTGCAGGAACTGGCAGTATGCCGTGTTGTGTATTTACAGAACCGTTTCCGGTAGCAACAGGTAATGAATAAATCTTTTCTTCATCAAATTTCAATAAGTGGTATGCGTATGAAGCGCCAACTATGTCTGCAACAGCATCTGCACATCCTACTTCATGAAAATGTAATTCTTCAAGAGTTTTTCCATGAACTTCTGATTCTGCATCAGCTAATGTTTTAAATATTTTTTTTGCTAATTCAATACTTTTTTTGATGATTACGTCTTCAGAATATTTTTTTCCTGTTATTTCATCTAATTTACTTATTATGTCCGTGTAATGTCTTGCAGAATTGTCACTGGTTTGAATATTTGCATATGTTGTCATCACACCTGATTTGGCTTTTTTATTGATATCCACTGTTATGTCACCAAATTCTTCTGCATAGGTTATTATGACTTCTTTTATTTTTTCTTTATCTGCTCCTAAATCGATGAACGCTCCTATAAACATATTTCCGGCTAATCCTGAAACCTGTGGGTCTATAACTACAACCATTTTTCATTCGTCCTTAAAAATTTATTGTATATTTATATGTTTTTTAATTTTTATAATTCTTTTTTTTATTCATTTTTAAGAAATAATTATATAAAATTCTTTTTATATAATATTATTAGAAGAAAATAAAGTAGATATGCTATTAAAAATCAATTTTAGTTTATTTAACCGAATAAACTTCAATTATTTTTTATTAATCAATTTCTTACAATAATTTTTAATAACTGATGGAGGTAATATGCTTGGATGTAAATATGGATGGGGTAACAATTTGTAAAAAAGACAATGGGATTATAATACAAAGTCAAAGTCCATTTTATGTACTTGCAAATAGGGATAATTTTGATTTTCAATATATAACAGAATTTGATAATCATTATTATAATAATGAGAACTTGGAACGAATTTTAGTTGAAAAAGATGGAATTAGTGTAATTACTACGGTAGAATATTTTGAAAAAAAGTTTTTCACAAACATAACAGTACTACTTGATGTTGAATTAGATAACATAACATTATTAAATATTTATCGTACTGCAGTAGAAACAATATCTACGGTTTCATGGCAGGTAAATGCTATTAACAGGGATGAATTATCAAATAAGCTGGGAAATTACTATAACATGATCTATATAGCGTGCAGAGGGGAATCTGAAAAATTAATTGCATTTGATATTTCATTGTTTTATGAGGTAAAAGAATTGCTTGAGGAAGCATTAACGACATCTTTTGAAAAAATAGGATATAGTAAAAATTAATTATTAAATGGTGATAAAATGGAAAATCTGGAGGATAACAAAGAATCAAAAACAATTGTTCGACCATCATTAAATGGTTTGTTGGGAATAATTTCTTTTTCTACACGAATACCAATAAACCGGATGGTAACTATCGAAGAAATGGCCAGTAGTGTGGTTATATGGCCATACGTTGGTTTGTTGATAGGAGCGTTCGGTGCAGTTTTAGCATACGTTTCCCATTATTTGCTTGGCTTAAACACCATGCTTACGGCGGTATTGGTTTATGGATTTATAATATGGTTTACGGGATTTAATCATGTTGACGGTGTAATGGACATGGGCGATGGATTAATGGTTCATGGAGATTCTGAAAAACGATTAGCCGTTATGAGGGATTCTGTAGTGGGTACCGGAGGTATTGCCACATTTTTTGTAGTTGCTAGTTTAACCTTGGCAGCACTGGCTTCAATTCCTTCCACTTTATTTATTCAAACAGTATTGTTAATGGAATTTTGTTCAAAATTCAGTATGATAACATCAATGGTTATTGGAAAAGATGATACAAGGGGAATTGGACGTTTGATTAAATCAGGTATAAATACAAAAATTTTATTAATATTAGTAATAATAAATTCATTAATAGGATATTTAATATTGGGTTTACCTGGAGTATGTGCAATTATAATGGCAGTATGTACAGGATTATACCTGGCACATGTAGCAGATAATAATTTTGGATGCGTTACGGGAGATATTATGGGAGCTTCAAATGAAATCGCAAGAACAGTATCCTTAATTGTTTTATTAATCGCTTTTAATTTTTTAGTATAGGGGAAGATTAAATATGATAACTGTATTAAGATTAGATCATAGACTTGGAAGAGATACAAGAATCACTACTCACGTATGTTTGACTGCAAGAGCCTTTGGTGCAGATAAGGTTATTTTGAGTGGTGAAAGAGATAAGCATATAATAGAATCCGTTGAAAGTGTTGTTGAAAATTGGGGTGGAAATTTCCAAGTTGAATATAATGAAAAGTATTTGCCGGTTATTAAAGAGCATAAAAGAAACGGTTACGAAATTATACACTTAACTATGTATGGTAAACATGTGGAAGATGTTATTCCTAAAATACGTGATAACGGTAAAGATAAATTAATAATTGTCGGAGGTTCAAGGGTACCTACAGAGGTTTATGAATTGGCCGATTGGAATTTAAGCGTAACTAACCAACCTCATTCGGAAGTAGCAGCATTAGCAATATGCTTACATTATGTAATGGATGCTAAAGAATTAGGTATTGTCTATGATGACGGTAAAATGCAAATAATACCAAACAATGAACATAAAGAGGTTATAAAAAACAAATAATCTCATTAACTTTTTTTTCAAAAATAGCTTTTTTTTTAATAATTATGAGTGTCCGACAAAAATCTAGATTTTTCACTCAATCGTGAATGAAAATTGAATGTTCGGATTTTCTCGAATCAAATTATTAGCAAAATTTTTTAAAGAATTTTTTTCTTCAACATTATTTTTAATCATGTTTTCTAATCTTTTAAGGTTGTAACCGATTGCTTTAAGAGTTATACGATTGTTTACTTCTTCTTGTCCTGTTACGTGTATGTTGTTTAGTTGTTTTTGTTGTTTAAGTACTCCGAATGGTGGTTCAACTGTGTGTGATCTTTTTTTGTATTCTTTTTGTGCTTCTGGTGTTTCCATTCTTTGTTCTATTATCTGTGCTAGTTTGTTTTCGTAGTTTGTTATAATTCGTACTTCTGATTTGGTGCATAAGTCTTTGATTGGGCAGTTGTAGCAGTCTTTGTTGTAATATACTCGTTTTATTTTGTCTGGTTGTCCTTTTTTAGTGTTTTGTATTTTATACGAATTTTGATAGTATAATTCTTTGCCTTCTGGGCATGTGTATGTGTCTGTTTCGAAATTGTATTTGAAATGGTCTTTATGGTAAGGATTAGGGTTTAATTTGTGGTTATGTTCTTTGTTTTGTTTTCTTGTTGGTATTAATAGGTCTATGTCTTTGTTTTGTATGCTGTTTATGTTTTCATTGGTGTGGTATCCATTATCAGCGCTGATAACTTTTGGTGTTTCTTGTATGGTGTTTTCAATATTTTCTATTTGTTTTTTAAGTTGATTGTGATCTGTAGGTTTGTTGTTGATATCGACTGATACAATCATTTTTGACTCATAGTCGACTGATGATTGAAGGTTGTATGATATTTCTGTTTGTCCTTTCTTGTTTAGCATCCATCTTGCATCTGTATCGTTTATGCCTATGCTTTTTTGTCTTGGTTTTTTTAATTCTTTTTTAAGTTCTTGTAGTTTGGTTATTTTTTCTTTATCGGTTAATTTTGGATTAGTTAGGAATCTGTAGGCTGATTTTGATAGTTTATAACCTTTTTCAATAATTGTTTCAGTATTATATTGTTTTTTGATGATTTTTATAAGTTTATCTATTTCTTTAGCTTTAATGATATTGTAATTTGAGTTATTAGCTTTAATTATTGTTCCATCTATGGCAATATGGTTAAATTTTGTGAAACCTTTTTCTTGAGCAATATTAACCGTCTTTTGAAGAACTCTGGTAATGGTTTCTTTGTTTTCTTTAATGAAACGTTGAAAAGTACGTTCATTAGGCTTAATACCATCACCAAGGTATTTGTAAACTAAGTGAAACATTGATAAATCTTCCATTTCATGACAGGACGTATGATTATCATAATAAGCATACAAAACAATAGCTAATAAGCTTGTTTTACGATATGCGGCACGTCCACGACTTTTTTCATTCTCATCATCCAAATACTTAAAATCATTCTTAACGAATTTTTTAATCAAACGAGAAATATGATCTTTTGGAATATCATCATCATACTTATTAACAGCTAAAAAAGTTTGAGCTTCATCATTATCAATATAAACCATCAATATCCAACCAAAACTAACTAATATCTAATATAATATATGCAAAAACAAGTATATAAATATTAATTAAATAAATAGACTATTTAAGTTAAAACAAGAAATTATATGATGAAAATAGAAAATTAATTCAAAATAATAATTTTGTCGGAGACTCATTATTCTAAAAAAAATAATAGAAAAATAAAATTCAGTAATAAATCTTATCTTTCTAATTTTCCTTCTATGAATTCATCTACTTTATCATGAGCAATATCATCAGGATATTGTATTGGTGGATGTTTCATGGTGTATGAAGAGATTGAGGTTAAAGCACCACTGATGCCTCTGTTTAATGCTAATTTACAACATCTTATTGCGTCAATTACACAACCTGCACTATTTGGACTGTCTTCTACGCTTAATCTTAATTCAATGTTCATAGGAACATCACCGAAGGTTCTACCTTCCATTCTTAAGAAACAAAGTTTGTTATCTTTTTGCCATGCCACATAATCACTTGGTCCAATGTGTATGTCATCCTCATCTAATCTGTGTGCTAGTACTGATTGTACAGCTTCCGTTTTAGATTCTCTTTTGGATGCAAGCCTGTCTCTGTTAAGCATGTTTAGGAAGTCAGTATTACCTCCAGTATTTAATTGGTATGTTCTGTCTAATCTTACTCCTCTGTCCTTAAATAAACTGGCTAATGTTCTATGTGTTATTGTTGCTCCGATTTGAGCTTTAATATCGTCACCAACACATGGTAGTCCTGCTTCTTTAAATTTGGATTCGTATTCAGGATTACTTACAATAAATATAGGAACACAGTTTACAAAAGCAACACCGGCATCTAAAGCACAATCAGCATAGAATTTACCGGCTTCTTCTGAACCTACAGGTAAATAGTTGACTAGGATTTCTGCACCACTCTCTTTTAATAATTCAACAATTTCTTCTTTGCTTTTTTCAGCTTCATCAGAAATTACGAAAGTAGCATCTTCTTTGAAGTTACTCATGTGTGGTGCTACACCATCAAGAACTTGTCCCATTGATACTTTAACGCCCATTTCTTTCATGTCAGGATAGAAAATTGTTGTACAATTAGGTTTTGCATAAATTGCTTCACTAACATCTTTTCCTACTTTTCTCTTATCAATATCGATAGCTGCAACTACTTCAATATCGGAAGGCTTATATCCTTCAATAGACCAATGCATTAATCCATCTACATCTTCTTCATTTTTATCTGCATAGTAGTACAATCCTTGGATTAATGAACTTGCACAATTGCCTATTCCAACAATTGCAATTTTAATTTTCTCCATATATTACACCTTTAATTAATTAAATTTTAAAAGAACTAAAATATTTAAATTAATTTTTTATTATCTTTAAAATTATTAGATTACTAATTAATTATTTCAAGTTTTTATATAATAAATTTAATGATTATTCCTTAATTAAATTTCAATGACTTTGATATTTTAGCACTCATATCATCAGCCTGATGTAATGCTATAGCTTCGGGAATCTTAGGATTTACTGCAGAACCCCAACCCAGTTCAATATCACCATGATGACTTAAAATTAAGTGTAATACACTTATTTTTGTTTTCTCAGAAATGTTTAACGCATTCATTTTTTCTTTAACGAAACATGCACCTATAAAAATATGATCCAGCAGAGTTCCCTTATTGTTTATATCTATTCGTTCGGTTTTGTATTCATAAGTTTCAATTTTTCCAATATCATGAAGAATTGCGCCAGTAATTAACAAATCACCATCAATATCTTCATATATTGTTGCTATGGTTTTACAGATTTCAACCACTTCATTTGTATGAACCAGTAAACCTCCCTTATAGTTATGATGATATTTCTTTGCAGCAGGTGCAGTAATAAATTTTTCAAAGAATATTTCATCTTCAAATAATGATAATAACACGTTTTTAAGTTCTCTGTTTTCAATTTCTTTAATTGTATTAATTAAATATTCAATGTGGCTGTCCTGATTTTCTATTTCAATAATGAACTCTTCTTCATCAAAATTTTTAGCTAAAACAATGTTATCAATCAAAATATTATACTTGTTAGTATCAACTGGAAACTCCTGTACTCTTCCATTGATATTGTAAACTTTACCTTCTTCAGTTTTCTCAAAAATGTTATAAGTTTTTTTGTTGAACATGCGGCCAATAATCTGTCCGGTTTTATCCTGTAAAATAAATTCCAGATACGGCTTATTGTTCTTGGATTTTTTTATATTTTTTTCCACAATAAGAAATTGAGTGGTAATCCTTCGGTCATAGTTTAATTTTTTAACGTAATCTTCATTCTTTTTTGGCAATTTTCTTCCTTCATTATTTTATACTATAATTTTTAATTTTTCAATTAATAAATATTTTTTAACTAATACTTGGTTCCAATTCTTTGATTAATATTATCATAAAAACAATTATCATAGGAAAAAAGAAACAGTACAAGATTATTAACATTTCTGCTTCAATTATGGGACCCATTACTGTAGTTGATGCGATTATTAAAATAAATAAGATTACTGGAAAAAGAACAGCAATAAACATGTACAATAACATAATGGCATTTAATTTTTCAGAATATTCCTTGTATTTCATTTTTACATTATATGAATTTTCATTTGCCAATTTATTCAATGTGTCTGCTAGGTTTCCACCATTATTCAGTGTTCTGATTATTTGGCCGGAAAATTTCTCCATACTTTCTAATTGACATCGTTTTGATAAATTTTCAAATGATTTAATATAATCCGATTCATATTGTATTTCATTTAACGTTATCTGAAATTCCTTGGATAATTCTCCATAGTTACTGTTTGCAATACTTTTCATGGAATCATACAATCCAATTCCCGCTTTTAGTTGTGTTGATATCTGTCTTAATGCAAATGGAAATTCATTCATTATCTCTTTCTTTCTTCTTTTTTCTTTCATTTTTGGAAGAGTTTCTTTAAATAATTCTATTAAAAAGAGTATCGTAACTAGTTTGAATGCGGTTTCTAAATTTTTTGTTGTTATTGATGTGATTATAAAAAGAATTGGAAATATTATGAATCTATGCATCGTATTCCGTTTATTGTTTTTATTTACTTTAATAATTTCATTGAAAATTCTATATTCGACTTTAATTTCATTTTCCTCTTTGTCATTTTTTAACAAAGTTCTTCTAAAACTTTTAATAGTTACAGAACCTATTTTAATTAATATCTTTTTAAACATTTCTCTCTCAGTGGTTAATTACTGGTTATAATAATTGTTGAGTATTTTTTTTGTTTCATACACGTTACTTTCTTTATTTTTAACATTCTTAATCAGGTATTTTTCTCTTTCATCAATTTCTCGGATAATTTCTTTTGTGGACATTCCCTTCATCGATGCAATTTTGTTTAAGGCCTTTGAATTTATTGCAGTATATTCTATTTTGTCCAATGAGTAATTGTATTGGTATATTCTGTTTAATTGTACTTGGTTCATTTCCATGCCCACTACTTCTGATACTTCTGTTATTCTTCGTATTATTCCTTTACCTGGGTGATAAATTCTGTTTTGCATTAATATGAAATCTATTGAATTAATCATTATTGGGGGAACATTCATGGGCGGATTAATTAATCTAGAAATGGTTTCTTGACTGGAATTTGCATGTAACGTTCCCATACCAGAATGGCCAGTATTCAATGCTCCAAATAATGTGATTGCTTCTTCAGATCTTACTTCTCCAACTATTATTCTATCAGGACGTTGTCTTAGTGAATTTTTTAATAGAAGGTTCATGTTAATTTCTCCTTTTCCTTCAATATTTGGGGGTCGGGTTTCCGTTCGAATAACATGTTCCTGTGGAATTTGCAGTTCCAATGTGTCTTCAATGCTTATTATTCTTTCATTTGAGGGGATGAATGAAGTCAGAGTATTTAATGTCGTGGTTTTTCCGGAACTTGTTCCTCCGGAAATAAGGATATTGGATGGCCTGACATTCAAACCATCAATATTTATCCATAGGAACGCCGCTAAATGTGGACTGATAGTGTTTGATTTTATTAAATCCAGTATTGTTAACTGTTCCTTTTTGAATTTTCTAATCGTTAGGGTTGAACCGTCTGCTGTAATTGGTGGTATGGTTGCATTTACTCTGCTTCCATTGGGTAATCTTGCATCAAGTATTGGGGTTTCTTTATCTATTTTTCTTTGAACGTAATTTGCTATTTTATTAATTATTTGTTTGATTTCTGGTTCTGAAAGTGTTATTTCAGTGACCATCATGCCCTTGTTTCTATGATAAACGTATATTGGCTTATTTTTACCTATTATCATTATCTCTTCTAAATCATCATCTTTTAGGAGGGGGTTGATTTTTCCATATCCTTTCAGGTCACTTGTTAATTTATTGATTATTTTCCTGGAATTTATTGATTTTGTTGTCATTAACTTTTTGATTTCCTTTGTTTGAACGTTTAGGTTTTTGTCATTTACTTTCAGTTGTATTAGTTCTTCTTTGATTTTTTGATATTCCTGTTCTTCTTTTTCGGACATTTTTTCCATATTTTTGCTTTTGTATGTCGGCAGATTATTTTCTTGTATCATAATATTTTTTCTACTATTATTTAATACTTTAAAGTATAAAAGTATTACATATTTTAAAAATAATTATTTTAATAATCATATATTAATCCATGAAATGTCACTGTAAAAATAATTGTATTCAAGAAAAAAGTCAGGTTTTAAACGGCATTGAATTGTTATATCGGCCATGTCAGGATTGCTTTACGAAAAATCTGAAAAAAGCGATACCACTAAAAAGACAGATTAAACTCTCAAAAATAGATGAAAATTACTGTAAATGTGAATCCTGTGGAAAACGACATATTGATCTGGTAATGGCACACGTATTAAAAGTTATGATCGAGGAAAACCAGATATCCGATTCGGCCTCCATTAGGCAGGTGGGAGTTCCACTGATTACTCCGGCAATATTTTTGGATAAATTACCTTATCTTTCAGAAAAATCATTGGTAATTATCACAACATTTTGCAATAAGCAAACAGCCATTAAAATAATCGAAGAAGTCCCGGAAATAAAAGCCATCATCAACGGAGATACTAAAATAACAGCCGGCAAAATAAATGAAAACGAGTCAGTCACCAATTATGAACTTTTAAGTGGCTGCGATATACGTTGCGATATTCAATATACTGATTTGGGACCTATTTTAATATATAAAAATCAATCCAAATTACACATAGAATACCCTAAAGAAGAATCTCAAAAAATAAAAGACTTGTCCAAAATTCTGGAAAAACATGAAAATCCAACGATACTGGATGCAATGTGCGGCCCTGGAACATTAGGGATTTATGCATTAATGAAAAATGCAAAGAAAGTTGTTTTCAATGACATTTACGACGAAGCACTTGAATCTTTAAAAATCAATTTAAAAGTTAATGAAATAAACGAGGACACTTACGAAATTGTTAACGAGGACTTACTCAATTTACCAAACGTTCTTGAAGAGAAATTTGACATAGGACTAATAGATGCATTTCCCGATAATGATACTACAGAATATCTGAATAATCTAAAAGAATTATGTGATGAAATTGTAATAATATAATCACATTAATCCCAGGTAAGTAATTATGGAAGGAACAATCAAAACTCCCATCAAACTACTTTTATTTAAGTCCAGTGAATTAACTATAAGACCTAATGAAAACTGGTAACATAACATAAAATGGCATAGTATAAACATGCATTCGATAAAATAGTGAATGAAATGATTATTGTTGTAATGAGCATTATGATAAAATAATTTAATTTTTTATAGTTTATTCGAGACATGTTTTCAATCATTTGATCACCAATTTTTATGGAAATGACTGTGGCAACCGAAACAGTGGTTAATGAAACAAAAATGAAAAAAATTACATGTATTAACGTTATGTTGGGCATAATATTTCCAATATAAACACTAATGGCACTTCGTGGATTATTTATTAAATATAATGCCATTAATGAGAATAAGGTGTCTGAAATGTTAACTCCACTGTTTGTAATCAGAAATTCTTCAGGTGTAATGTTTTTATTTAATGTAAAGCTTTGTGCTATTATACTTCCCTGAGCAGGTCCTAATCCGGGTAATAATCCCAGTATACAACCGGATATGCTTCCCGCAATTGCCGATTTTTTAAATTTATTATTTATTATTATGTTTTTGTTCTTGTTCTGTGGGGGTATTTTGGATTTGGAATTAATTGAATATAATAAGTTACTAACACTAAACAATCCGGATAACAATATTAATAATCCCATATTGTTTCCAAAGTTACTGCCCAGTACGAAAATTCCGAGCATGCCAGAAGTTAACAATAACAGAATATTTTTTAATCTTTTTTCTTTTTTATTGAAGAAAAACATCAGGATAATCATGGTAACTATTAATAAAATGCCAATATGATTTTTAAGCAGTCCATAAATTATGGGTAATATAACTGTCAGTACGGGCATTAAAATTATTAAGAACAATATTGAAAAATAACCTCCCAAACTTATTAATCTTATGGCTTCTTTTCCCCTTCCCTGAAACAATAGGTTATGGCCGGGCTGTATTGTTAAAACAGTGTCCTCCTCTGGTATTCCCAGTAGTAATGATGGAATAAATTCTATCATCGCATGACATATTGACATAGTTACAAGAAACGTGCAGAATGATAGATTGTCGGCATATTTTAAAATTTCATCCGATATTGAAAATAAGATTAGCCCAATGGTATTTACGTGTAGTCCCGGCGTAATTCCCGAAATTACTCCAAATAGTATTCCCAGAATAATTGCTATGATAAATTCAAACATAATTTGTTAATAATTATATTATAAAAAAGTATTACTTATATGTTGTTATGTTAATAAAAAAAGGTCAAATAATTTTTAAAAAAAAGAATGTTGTTGTAAATATTCAAATATTTACATTAATCTTGTCATGTGTGTAACTTCTACAGTTGCCACATCATCTAAAGCTGCAATAGCTTGTTCGGCAGGTTCACTTCCACCTTCACCATCATCTACAACGATAGTAACTATTAATGCAACTAATCCGAAACCTATAGGTTCTTCTTCAATTCTTTCGAATTCTTTTTCATCAACTGCATTTTTAATTGCTTCTTTTAATGCTTCTAAGTCTACTTCCGGACTTTCAGGCATAACTTTTAATGTAACTGCTACTTCTCCCATAATCAAATCTCCTTTAGTTTTTCTTGTTGGTAAAAAAATTTATGGTCCTTTGAAACCACATTCACATGTGTATTCGTGTCCAAAAGTTCTGCATTTAGGACATCTGTAAATTTCTGCATCACATTCTGGGCAATGGAATTTCACATATTCATCGATTGGTGAAATTTCTTGTTTACATGAAGTACAAGTCATTTTATCTGCCATATTATTCTCCTCCTATATGTGTATAAAAATTGTTAATATTATTATCACTGTTTAAATGAGCCATAACTCTAGCAGGGTATTTCCCATTAATTATAAAACAGTCTAAATGATATTTAATTAGTAATTTTGGTAAACATTTATCAATACAAGTTTCTTTAAAAAATAATAGATTTTCTGCATTTATGTTTTTAATAAGTTTTTTATTATTTGAAGAAATGTTACCTCTATATATACCATCTACATTTGTTAATATTAATAGTTTGGCATTTAATTTGTGTGCAATCCAACATGCTATTGAATCACTGGTAACATCCCAACTATGCTTAAGCGGATCTTCTTTTCTCATTAATTCATAAGTAAGTAATAATGGTGTTTTATTATTCTTATGTACAGTTTCAATCTCTTCAAAACTTCTTATGGGAATTATATCATCATTTTTATCCGCAATAAAATTTCCAATAATATCCATACATTTAATGGCATTCCAATGGTTAACATCATCAGAAAAAGAGTTGATCTTATTAATTTCCCGGATATCATTGGCTAACAGGCCACCACCATTAACTAATACAAGTTTCTCATCACTTTTTATCAGATGATTGCATAACTCTTCAGTATATTCTGGAAACAAACTTCCCCCAATCTTTACTACAGTAACCATAACAATAACCTATAATAACTTTAAATGTCCTGTTAACTTGTCTATTTCCTCATCCGGACCAGGACCTAAAGATAAACAGGTTCTGGTACTTGGTTCAATCTGAGTATGTCCGGCATCAGTAATTAACGAACATGGCAAATCACTTTCCTTAAATAAAAAATACAATTCCATCAATTCCTCTTCGGATGAAACTTTTAAAACAACCTTTTTTTGTCCTGACAATTCCCATTCTCGAAGAGTTTTTTTATCCGATTTTTTATAACTTTCAAGACAAGCGTGACATGCTTGTGCAGCAATTTTGCCCTTACCCATTTTTAAATCAGTTCTCACTACAATTGCTTGTTTCATTTACGGGTTCTCCTATTCTTAATTAATGATGTATTTTTTTGGAATCAATCTTTTTCCAACTCTGGATGCATCCACACTATAAACTTCCATACCCGGTATGATTGCCCTGACAACAGGGACATTGATGGATCTTGTCAAGTCAACATAATATGCATCATGAACTCCTGAAATTTTCAGCATGTCCATGGTTTTTTCAATATTCTCTTTAAACGTGTTTTGGGAATAATCGACCATATCATTCAAATCAATTTTTTCATCCGATTCTCTAAACCAATGTTTGTTAATTCTTTTCATCCTGTCATAACCGGTTTCTCTAAGTAAATTGGCTCTTGTGGTATCTTCACGGGTACCATGAATTTGTGTAGCCCTACTTTGTGCAACTTCGGTTATTGACCTGATGGCAGCAATTTCCGGATCTAAATGTGTTCCTATACCCAAGGTTAACAATGCAGGATCTTTCAGGGATAAATCTTCTGATACGGCACCGATGGTAGGAATGCTATTTTCACTAGTTAAATCAATTAATTTTATGGAAACGTTGGCTTTTGTGAATTTTTCAATTAAGGTTTGAATATATTCATTAGTTGAGTTTTCACAGTTTATTTCCCGCTTATTCTCTTTAAATGCCTCAAACAAACTCCAGGAATCTCTTTCAACAACTTCCATCATCCCATGGAATATGGCTTCTTCTAAACTATTTCCTGAAGCCAAACCATTCGTGTTTGATAAGAAAATATGTTTAACCGTTTTGTTATTGTATGGATGAAAAACGGCATTTGAAGGTATGTATATTTTTTCACCAGTTATAACAGAATATCCTTCACTCCATTCCAGTTCTTCATTATTATAACTATTTTTAGGCAAAATCAAATCTTCAGGATTAACACAATCCTCTTCATCATATACTTTAGTTATGGTTTTTTCATCTTCCTGCATTTCTGCAGAATATCTTTCTATTGCTTCCATAATTGAAGAAACTTTTGCATGTATCTCTGTAGGTCCTTTACCTGCATAAACACTTACAGCTCCCTCTTGTGCTAATGGACGTACTGAAGTATAAACCGGTATCTTAATTCTATCTAAATGGGTAATGTTTGATGTTCTTGTTATCCCGATAGATAATGTATTTTTGGAAATTTTTTCCAAAGTTTCTTCAGGACTCATTGTTCTATGAGTTGATTTCTTATAATTTACGGGGGATTCATTTAACATTTTATCATACTTCAGAATATTTTTTTTACTTTAACTATTAATATCTATGTTATTTGATTAGCATATGTTTTTTTGATAATAATCATTTAAAAATATTAGTTAAAACTTTTAAATATATTATCAAGTTAAATTTATGGAATGTGTTGCAATGAAAAACGAGGAAATACTAAATCAGTTAAACGATGAAAATATAGATTCTATGTTTGTTTATTCTCCTGAAAATATTAAATATATGTCCGGCTTTTATCCTTCAAGTTTTGCATATTTGATAATTCAAGATGAACCGGTTTTATACGTTAACAGTATAGATAAGGAATCTGCAGAGGAAAAATCATTAGTTGAAACAAGAGATGTAGTCAAGATGTCTGAAGTTAAGGATTTGTTAAATGGAACTACTGCAGTGGAGGGCTCCTTGGAATTTGCATTAATTAAACAAATATCCGATGATGTCTCTTCTCTAAAAATATCTAAGGTATTTACAGATCAAAGAAAGACCAAAACCAGGGAGGAGATTTCATGTATTAAAAATTCCATAGGTATTGCTGAAAATGCTATTAAGGAAATAGACTTTTCAAGCACTGAAAAATATGCTGCTGCTTCATTAGAATTTGACATGACAATTAACGGGTCTATTAAACCTGCATTCGATACAATAGTTGCCTCAGGAAAACGTTCTAGTTCTCCTCATTCAGAAACTTCTATGAATCGTGTTGAAACGCCTATCGTAGTTGATTGGGGAGCAAAATATGATTATTACTGTTCCGATATAACCAGAACATTCATAGATTCCGAACGTCAGGAAGAAATTTGGTCTATTGTTTTGGAAGCACAGAAAGCGGCTATAAAGACTATTGCACCGGGAATTTCTTATGCCGATGTGGACAATGCTGCACGTGATGTAATAAGCGAATATGGTTATGGTGAATATTTTATACACAGTACGGGTCACGGCTTTGGTTTAGACATTCATGAAGATCCGGTAATTTCAAATAAGGCTGAGGGAATACTGGAAGAAAACATGGTCATTACAGCCGAACCGGGCATTTATATTCCTGGAGAATTTGGTGTTAGGATAGAAGATGATGTTTTGGTTCAAAAGAACAGTAAAGTATTAACCACTCTCGATAAGAAATTAGATTTTACTTTATAACCTTCATTTTTTTTTCACACGAAAATATTAAATATTACTTTTTTTAGATAATTATCATAATTAATAAATTATGTTTAATAAAATACTAAAAATAATGAGAAAAAATATATTAAAATTTATTGATGATAAAACGATTATTATTATTCAGAGAAAACTGATTGGTGCTAAAATATTCGTAAAAGCAGAGGATTTTATAGTGCTCCTGGTAATACTGATGATAATAACATTTTTTATCTCAACAATTGCAGCTCTAATTTTAAATATCAGTTTAATATTATCGATTATTTTAACGTTTTCACTACCGTTTATTGTCATTGTGTATATTTATTTCGAAAACGAAAAACGTTTAGAAAAAATAGAACTGGATTTATCGGATTATCTTAGACAGTTATCAGCTTTGATAAATGTCGGTTACGGTATAGAATCGGCATTTGCCGAATTATCAAAGACTATGCACAATCCATTAAATGATGAAATCAAACGTGCACTATTAGAAACTAGTTTTGGCAAACCCTTTGATGAATCATTGATGGACATAGCCTATAGAAACAACTCCGAAAACCTGAAACACGTTTTTCAAATAATCGTTTTCAGTAATGAATCTGGAGGAAACATTTCCGATGTTTTGGAATCTGTTGCAAATGATTTAACAGACAGCATCATGCTAAAAAAAGAACGAAAAGCCAGCGTAATGACATCAGTAATGTTTTTGTTGATATCTTCAACAATCGCAACTCCCTTTGCACTTGGCATGATAAGATTATATTCGGATTTTATTGGCCAGATAGGGCGTATGAATCCATTATCATCTGTAATACCCCTTGCAAGCATGGCTTACGTGATTATTCAATCGGCTTTAGTTTCCATATTAATAGGCATAATTCTTTATTCCAATGTTAAGAAAGGAGTTCTGTTTATTATAATAATCGTACCATTTTCATTAGTGGTGTACTATTGTTCTCAATTAATATTTAAAGGAATTTTAGGAGTTTAACATGTTTGATGATAATTCGGGTCAGGTATCAACAGAATTAATTTTATTGATGGCATGCATTTTGATGGTGGTCATTATCTCCATTTCAATGTATAAAAATTATATGGAAGATTTCGTATCGGATATAAACAATACTGACGTAAATATTTTAAAAAATAAAATAGATAAGATGAATGATTATCTAAAATAGGTGGGAAGGATAAAATAAGTAGTGTTATTCTTTTAAGAATTGATCCACTAAATTTCTAGTTTCGTTAAAGGCTGCAACATCTATGTGTTGGGGAAGACTGCCTAATTCTCCTTCAACATCCTTTAATATTCCTTCACCGGCACCCAGAAACATGCCTTCACTACTGATTCCCATAAAGGCGCTAGGCGGTAATAATGCTACGGCTACCTTATCATTATCTTTAACTGTCAAATCATTGGTAATGACGGTTATTGCACGTTTGCCAAGGTTAACATTACAAACCATTAACGTATCGGTATTCGGATGTTTACTAACACTAACCAATTCGCCCACTTTAATGTCTACTCCAATAACGGGATCATCTATTTCCCCTAACATTAATCTTTCGGGTAATCCGCGAATAGTATTGAAAAAGAATTTCATTTTTGATAAAGGTAATTCAAGTTTTTCTCTTTCCTCACGGTTAAGTTCTGATAAAAACTTTTTGGAATAATCTTCTCCGCCCAGATTTTCAATTATTTCATCGACATCAGATAATAACTTTTCCATTTGGGGTGTCTTTGCTAGTTCTTGTGGTGAAATGTATGAATAATACATTGTTTGAATCTCAGGATTCATGTTCTTTGCAATTAACTTCACTTGCTTTTTATTCCAGGAACCTCTTAAATTTGATCCCTCAACAACTCTAATAAATTGTTCTATTGCTTTTTCTGCCACTTTTAATCTATAATCTTTACTTGTGTCCCACATATTATTCCCTTGATTTTGATAATAAATAGTATTTTTTGAATTAAATTCTTTATAATATTATGTATTTATAGTAATTTATTTTTTTCTTAAACTAAATTTATTCTATGATTTACTAATACTCTATTTACTAATTAAAAAAATAAATTTATATAATATGTTTAACATATATTAAATAGATTAGAAATTATTATTTTAATAATTGAATTAAGGATATTAAACCTTTTCAAGAATTTTTGAAGGATTATAAAAGACGTATCATTAATTACATTGAAATAAAACATTTGGTGATAATATGGTTAACTTATCTACGTTTTACGATTTAAATATTTACAATACTGAAGGAAAATTCATAGGAAGAGTAAATGAAGTTGTTTTAAACATCAAAAAAGGAAGAATTTCATTTTTCAAAACCAAAGCTTTAACAGAAGACAATAGAAATGTAGGTTTAAAAGATGTTTTCAGAAATTCATTAAGATTAGTACCGGAAGAAGAGGATGTAAATCCTATCAGAACTGAAGGCATCATAGATATCCCATACGAAGTTGTAACAGCTGTGGGAGACGTAATCTTAGTAAATCAGGAAAAATTTACACAATATCAATCTGCACAACAAAACAGAATAAATGATAATGCACAAAAAAGAAGTATGGTTAAAAAACCTGTTATGAAATCTTAATGGGGATAATTAATGAAAATAGGAATCATGGGTTGTGGATCTATAGCAAAGACATTGGTAGATTTTAAATTAAGTGGTAAACTCAATGTCAATCTTGCCTATTTCTATGATTTAAGTTATGAAAATGCAAAAACTTTAGCACAGGAAGTGGACGCTCAAGCTTCTGATTCATTAGAAAATTTAATAGAAAATTGTGATTTAATATTGGAATCAGCTTCACAGGCAGCAGTAATTAATTCAGTTCCTAAAATTCTTGAAAGCGGAACTAATGTTATTGTTATGAGTGTGGGTGCACTATTGGATGAAGAATTCAGAACCAATTTAGAGTCTATTGCAAAAAAATCCGGTGCAAAAATATATTTACCAACAGGTGCTATAACTGGTATCGATGCAGTTAAGGCAGCCAGAATGGGTGAAATAGAATCCGTTTCATTAATAACTAGGAAACCACCATTATCCTTAGGTTTAGAAGTGGAAGATGATGAAGAAATTTTATTATTTGAAGGGAAAGCATCCGAAGCCGTAAAAGAGTTTCCAAAAAATATTAACGTTTCATCCACTTTAAGTTTAGCATCAGGTATGGATGCTGACGTAAAAATCATAGCAGATCCTAAAATAACAAGAAATACTCACGAAATTCACTTAAAAGGTACATTTGGTGACTTTGTGACAAAAACTTCAAATATCAGTAGCCCTGATAATCCTAAAACAAGTTTATTAGCAGCATATTCAGCAGCAAGCTTGTTAAATAAATTGTCTGAAACAATTCAAATAGGAACTTAATATTATATCAAATGTTAAAGAACTGTTATTGAATTTCACTATGATATGGTTCATAGTTTTTTTCTTTTTATTTTTTAAATTCATACTATTTTTATTTTAATTTCACTAGTTTTTAGATAAATATTTTTTTTATTCGTTGGTGATCTTTTTGAAAAAATATGAACAATTTTCTCAACTAAAAGTTATTCCGGACATGCCATTAATTCTTAGACTGGATGGTAGGTCTTTTTCAAATTATACTAAACAACTGAAGCTTCAAAAACCTTTCGATGAACGTTTAAGAAATGTCTTTATAGAAGTGTCAAAAGATTTAATCAACGAATTCAATCCAAAATACGTTTATACCTTTTCGGATGAGATAAATATACTTTTCACACAAGTACCCTTTAATGGCAGGGTTGAAAAAATTAATTCCGTATTGGCTTCATTCACTTCCGCATCATTTATGAAACATTTATTTTTAAACAAGGAAGATTTTGATGTTGATTTATCACAACTAAAAGCAGCATCATTTGATTGTAGGATTGTTTTAACATCAGAACACATAAAAGATTATTTTAAATGGAGACAAGATGAAGCCTGGAGAAATTGTTTAAACAGTTATGCACAAAACATTTTAAATAAAAAGCATTCCAGTAAAGAAACGTCAGAAATATTATATAAACTAAAAAAATCAGATATTCATGATTTGTTATATGAAAATGGAATAAACATAGCTCATGTTCCAACATGGCATAAACGAGGGGTATGTCTTCATAAAGTAGCCGAAAAAATTGAAGGAGAAAATCCCTTGAACAAACAAAAAAATATATCTACTAGAACTAAAATATATACAGATTTAGAAATGAAATTAATCAAATAAGCAATTGATATATAAAATGTAATTCTTTATCATGGAGATGAAAAGATGGATTTTCAGAATGCACTTACAAAATTATTAGGCAATGATAAATCAATAAAGGAAGTACACATAGATTACAGGGTAATAGATGAAATAGTTAAAATAGCAAGAAATGCAGATCCAAAAGAATATGTTGCATTACTATCCGGAGAAATAGAAAAGGATATTCTTAAAATTAAGGGACTAATCTTCTTACCATTTAAGGCTTCGGGAAGCAGTGCAGTCATGGAAGTATTCATGATGCCAATGACTACAAAAGCGGTCGGTTCTGTTCATAGTCATCCTGGACCAAGTGCAAATCCATCACAGGCAGATTTAAGATTTTTTGGAAAAAACGGTTATTTTCATATGATTATCTGCAGACCATATTCCGAATCAACTATCAAAGCATATGACACATTTGGAAATCCTCTGTCATTTGCAGTTAAAGATTTAGGTGATGATATAGATATTAAACAATGGGAAGATTTGGATATTGATGAAGAATTTTTTGATGAAGAATTCATTAAAGAGATGAAACAACTAGAAGAAAATGACAAAGAAATTGAAGAAATTGAAGATGTTAAGGAAATTGAAGACGTTAAGGAAATTGAAGAAATAAAAGAAAGTGATGAAATCAATTCAGACGATAATAATTCAGAGGAGGAAACTAAATTGTCAAACGAACAAAACAATCAAAATCAGGAAGATACAAAAAAACAAAAACACGCAACTTTAAATCTGGAATTTGAGATAAAAGGAAAAAAATACGTTGAAGCAATTCCACTTCCACCAGAATATGAACCTGGAGATCAAATAGACGTAGATATAAGAACAGATAAAACACCAAACGATGAAATTGATGAAATTGTTGTAAATGTTAAGAAAGTACCAAAAAACAGGAAAGGAAATTCCAAAGTAATCACAGTCACTCCACAGAAAATTTCATCAGGATCCATACAAAAAAATGAGTCAAAAACAGAACCTGTACAAACAGAAAAAACTTCCGAAGAAATAGAAAATGAAATCAGAGAAATGGAAAAAGATATTGCTAAATTAAAAGCTGAAAATGAGAGATTAAAAAAGAATCTATAATATTTATTTCTAAAAAAAAGATTATGAGAAGTTATAATATTATAGATTTTACAACTTCTATTTCTGGTATTGATTCTAAATCGGATATTGCACTTTCAGTAATTTCCTGATCTACTTTTAGAACCATTACTGCTTCTCCACCAGCTGATTCTCTACCAACTTGCATTTCACCGATATTAATTTTGTGGTCGCCAAGTACGTTTCCGATAGTACCGATTGTACCAGGTACGTCCACGTATTTAATCATAGCCATTAATCCTTCTAGGATTAAGTTTACATCATAACCATCTATTGAAATGATTTTTGGAACGTTGTTTTCTACAATACCTTCGATGGTTGTTTCTTTTCCATCAAATTTGGTTGTAGCTTTTATTGTAGCATCGTATTTACCACTATCTTCAGTTTCGCCTTCCGTAATTTTTATGCCTCTTTGTTTTGCAACACTTTTTGCGTTAACACTATTAACTGGTTCGGATAGTATAGGGTTTAAGAAAGCTTTTAATAATTCTCTGGTTAATGGTTCTTTTGATCTGCCATTTATTTCTCCACTGTAAACGATGTTTAGTTCGGAGATGTTTTGTGAACTTGTCTGTACTAAAACTTTTCCTAACTGTTCGGTTAATTTAAAGTATGGTTTTAGGGTTTGAAAGGTTTCGGAATCAACTAGGGGCATGTTTAATACATTGCTCGGAGTCTCACCTTCTATTACTTGTTTAACTTCTTTTGCAACAATAATTGCGGCATCACGTTGAGCTTCTTTGGTTGAAGCAGCGATGTGTGGTGTTAATACAACATTATCTAATGATGCTAAAGGACTGTTTTCTAAAGGTTCATTTTCAAATACATCTAATCCAGCTTTTAGTTCTGGTCTTTCTTTTAATGCATCATATAAATCATCTTCATTGATGATTCCTCCTCTAGCACAGTTTAATATAATTGCATTATCTTTCATTTTTGCAAGTTCGTCTTTTGAGATTAATCCTTTTGTTTCAGGTGTTAATGGTACGTGGATTGTCATTACGTCTGCTTTTTGTATTAAATCATCTAATGTTGTGATTTCTACACCTAACTCTTTTGCAGTTTCTTCAGTAATGTATGGGTCGTATACTATAACATCCATTTCAAATGCTTTTGATCTTTTAACTACTTGGCTTCCAATTCTACCCATTCCGATTACACCAAGAGTTTTGTTACGTAATTCCATTCCCATGAATTTACTTTTTTCCCATTTTCCTGCTTTAACAGATGCGTCTGCAATTGCTATTTTTCTGCTTAATGAGAGCATTAAACCCATTGCATGTTCTGCTACTGTAATTGATGTGGATTGAGGTGCATTAACTACTAATATTCCGTGTTCGGTTGCAGCTTCAACATCAATGTTGTCTACTCCAACACCTGCTCTTGCAATAATTTTTAAGTTTTTTGCATTTTCAATTACTTCTCTTGTAACTTTTGTTCTACTTCTTACAATAATTCCTTCGTATTGGTCTATTGTTTCAAGTAATTCTTCAGGTGTAATAGTTGGATCATTAACTACTTCAGCAGATCCTTCTAGTACTTCAACACCCTTTTCATTAATTTTATCAGCTACTAGTACTTTTGGCATAGTTTTTCTCCTTTCTTTGTATGAAATATTGGATATTATTCATTATATTAAACTAAAATAATACTAATTTAAACCTTGAAAATTTTATTTTTATCTATAAAATTGGTTTAACATTCATATGTTATTTATGTTTTTTTTAGTATAAATACTAAAGTTTATGATAAAATTTAATTACTTATTTTTAGAAATAATATTAAAGAAACATTTGAGCTGATATGATGACTTTTAATGAAATTATTTTAGGAACTTCACCTTTTATCTTTGCACCACAATTTGGTCATAGGACAAGATTATATGAATTGGATTTTGAAAATCAACCAGAAAATATTGTAAAAGTTTTGGATAAGTCCTATGAGAAAGGAGTTCATAAAATCCTTTTAAACCGTTCTGACGATTTGGAAGCAGCATTGGATATTTCAATTCAAAACGGGTGCAAATGGGAAGTAATGGGAAAAACAAGTGTGAAGAATTTTGAAGAGGATTTATCCGTTTTTTCAAAGTATAATACTAAAACAATTATCCTGGATGGATTCTTTGTGGACGAAAATATTGAAAACAATTCTTTTGATAATATATCAAAATATTTGAAAGAAATTAAATCAAGGGGTTTTATACCTGCAATCGAAACAAGAACTCCCTTTAAGAACATTCCTAAAATAGTGGAATCTGAATTAATTGATGATTTTGAAGAGATAATGCTTCCATTAAACTTTTATGGATACATGATGGATTGTAACTTTTTAAATAATGAGAATAAACAGATTATACGGGATTTGTTAGCAACACTCAATAAGAAAATCATTGTTAACAGAACTTTGGCTACCGGTATCCTGCAGCCAGAAGAAGCTTATAAGTTCATTGCCGGTGTTGATTATGTGGACAGTGTATGTGTGGGGGTTGCAAAAGTAGAGGAAGCAGAAGAAACTTTCAATATTGTTAACAAATACAAATCATAATTCTTCAGCTTCTTTTTTTCTTTCCTTAATTAGCTTTAATAAATCATCTATGTTTGCCATATCCTTAAGTTCCCACGTGTATATTGCCGGAATTTTATTTATTGATTCGGTATCATGTTCTTTATCAAGTACAAATAATGCATCATAACCAGTAACCGATGATATGTCCTCTGTTTTATTGGCAATATTTGTCAAAGTTTTTTCGTTTCTGCCTCGTTCCATGTTGGTAATAAGAATATCGTTAGCGCTTGTTTTTTTATTAATTTCAGCACGTATCTTCTCTATTTCATCAAGCTTATCTTCTAACTTTTCCTGCAACTTCTCTATGTCGGTAGTTTTTTTAGAACTTTCACTTATGGCATCAAATGGTGTTTTCTTTGAACTTTTAACGTCATAACCTAATTTTATTAATTCTATAGGTTCATGAATAATTTTATCTAAACTATTCTTTTTATCGCTTTCAAGTACATTGATGGAAACCGTTATCGGTCTTTGTAACACTTCTTCAATCATCATTGCAGTTTCAGGGTATGTTTGTGAGTTTCCCTGTTCATACCTGTAAATTGTCTCTCTTGAAACATGGCTTAGATCTGCCAATTCCTTTAAAGACAGGTTCATTGATTCACGAAGTTGTCTTAATAATGGTCCATCAATCTTAACATAGTATCCGCCACGTTTTGCCAGAATTTCGGGATGAATATCGTTTACAACAATGTTGCATAATGTTTGTGGAGTAATTACCGGTATTTCATGACGTTCATATACAACATCCTCTTCCAGGAGGTTATGTTTGGATTTTAATCCAATAATTATCGGACTTGCCAAAAATGTTCCCGCAATTTTAGATAACTCTTCTGCCTGTGCCGATGTTAAACTGTCAATGTTTACAAGAATTTTCAATATAATAAGTATGTCATCTTTTCTTGCCAGTAAGTCAAAGCAACTTCTATCATAAATATCCGATGTTTTGAAGTCATATGATTTTAGCAAGTTTTTTATTTCTTGCAATATTTGTTCACGATTGATTACGGAGTTATCTAAATTCATAATATATATTATGTATCTCTTTAATAATATATTATAATAGAGAAGAATTCGTTTTATCTTATTTTTAAACTATAAGGAAGTTTTGTTTTGACCGATAATATCATATTACATGTAGGTATTGATGATACCGATTCAAATGAGGGTATGTGCACTACTTATTTGACACATATTATAATTAAAAAGCTAAGAGACCATGACATTATACCCTTAGATTATCCAAGACTCATAAGATTAAATCCTTTCGCAAGATATAAAACACGGGGTAATGGCGCATTGTCCTTTGTAGTGGAACTTAAATCCAGGCAGGAAGTTGAACTGGTTGAAAAGATTGTCTTGGAAAATGTTGAAAAGTATTCCATGTTTGAAGGTGTAAACACCAATCCAGGAGTAATATTTTATGAGGGTGAAATAACTCAGCAAATGCGGGATTATGCCATTGGTGCAATATACTCCATTTATACCATTGACTATGCTGAAGAATTTGCAAAAAAGGTAGGTGCAAGGGTTCATAAGTTTAAAAAGGGCAGGGGAATAATTGGTGCAATCGCATCCATAAGCATTGAGTTGGATGATGAAACCTTTGAATGTTTAGCCTATAGAAAAGCCGAAAATATAGGTACAAAAAGACAATTGGACCAGGACAGTATATATAGGATGAACGAAAAAACATATCCCGAAACATTTGATAATATTGACGTCGAGGGAAATTATACTGCCATAGAACCACATACTCCCTGTCCAGTATTATATGGCATACGCGGAAATACTGCCGAAATAGTTGAACAGGCCCACAATATGGTTGTCAGTTATGAAGAAATAGAAGACTATTGTATTTTCAGAACAAATCAGCATACGGATATGCACATACAAGAAAATGTTGCTATAAAGGATATGGTGAACGAATCTTGTTATAAGATTAAATGTCATGTTGTTGAAAATCCTCACGATATAGAGGGGGGACATGTCTTCTTTAAGGTATCAGACGATACGGGAACTCTTGAATGTGCAGCATTTGAGCCAACAAAAACCTTCCGGAATCATATAAGAAAACTGGTTGTTGGTGATGAATTGGTATTATATGGCGGATTAAACGAAAACCATACTTTTAACATTGAAAAGTTTCAATTAACAGGTCTTGCTCCACAATATAAGCTGTTAAATCCATTGTGTGAATGTGGTAAAAGAATGAAATCTGCCGGAAAGAATAAGGGATATAAGTGTCCAAAATGTGGAAAGAAAATAAGATCTTCAGAAAAGCTTAAGCAGGTCATACCACGGGATATCAGTGAAGCATTTTATGAAGTGCCAACAGAAGCAAGAAGACACCTTTCAAAACCGGTTATTCGAATGAAAAAATAGCATTCATTTTTTTTAAACTAATCATGTGAATATTCATAAAAATATTCATATATCCATAATTTTATCTTATTTTTTTTATTATTATTTATTAACTTCAAAATAATGATTTAATATCCTTTTTTTAATAACAATTTCTATTAAACTATGTTTAATAAAATTATATAA
>JAZUCJ010000021.1:0-1755 GCA_045639105.1 Methanosphaera sp. | reverse complement strand
GGCGTAAAGGGTTCCGTCTTCCTTGCGGAGCTCCTCTACATCGCCACGGCTGTTGCAGATGGCATAAAGAGTAAATTTATCACCGTTTGCCTTAAGCCTTGTGATTGACATAAGGTTGCCGTTTACATCATAGCGGTAGTAGAACTTTATGTCTCCTCGCTTTTCGTAGAAAAGCTTATCACCCGAATACTCATATTCGTGTACGGTAGAGCCGACTTTTTTGTAGGTTCTTAAGCCGTCAGCGGAGAGTGGGCGGTGGAGAGCGACCACCGCCCACTAATCACTCTTTATTAATCAGAGACCCGTCCCCTGATTGACTGATTGATGGTGGGGTTTTCACGCTAACCGTCCCCCTGTCCTCTGGTTCACTCTCTTTAACCATTTCCTAAACAAAAATCCTAAAAAAGCAATTCCAAGACTCGGGAAAAACGCCTTAGCAAAATTATTCTCTGTACCCTCCAACTGTACTGGTATTTGAATATTATCTTCATTTTGGCGAATTAGTTGTGTATATTCACCAAAAGACTTTTTACAGCTATAATTCCAATCACCACTAATGAATTCTTCTTTTCTTAAGTTCTTGTAAACTTCTCCATCAACAGCTTCGCCATCAGGAATAGCATAATTATGTATTTTTTGTGTTTCTAAATTATAAACTAAAATCGAGTTATAAAAATAAATATTTACTGTTTCCTGTGTAAGTTCAACTGCTAAATCTTGTGATGTTGTAAAACAAAGTTCTTGGTAAAAATCACCTTCTGAATTGTAGATATCAATATACACCTTTTCAAAATCAACAATATAGCGGTCACCAGTATCAACCTGCCTAGCATAAACTGCAAAACAACCATCCTCACGAGCTGTCGCTTGCATAAAGTGGTCATACTTTGCACAAGTATCTCTTACAGTAAAATTTAAATTCTTCGGAACATCAATTTCTTTTAATACTGATATGCCGCCAAACTCTAAAGCTGATACACTTATTAAATTGGATAATAACATTGATATTGCAAAAAGTAAAAAGACACTAATTTTATAACCTATTACATTATTTATTTTTTTCATAATTAACACCATCCATAAAGGCTTCAATAAATCCTAAACGGATTAAACGAATTTGTAGAAACCGTATAATTTTCCAATTTATGATATTCAAGTTCACCACCTATAGAAATGGCGACATTTATTCCATAACAGGTTTCATATGGATTGGATGCTGGATTAAATGTTACATAATCAATAGAAACTCCACTTAACCCAACAAGTGTAATCCCTTTTGATTCAGATGCACCAACCAAATCTTGTACATTAGAAGCGTTAGTGAATGAAAAGACTATACCTATACTGCCTCCTACACCTGTGGATATACCAAAACTTTCCGTTTTTTGCACTGCATAATTATATGACGAATCAACAGATAAAACATTTGTTTTACCAATACTTATGCCTCCGGATGTATACCCACCTGTAATACCAACCGAAAATGTACTACCATCTTCACGAGGTCTTGCCATATGTGAAGAAAACTCTTCTACAGCACGTTTTTTTGGTTTAGACCATCTTTCTGTTTTTGTAATTTTAGGATTCATCGTAGCAGCGGACTGTCTTCTTTCGTCTGCTGTCTCCTTTGATACAGGTCCGGCACCCACAATAGGTCTGTTACCCTCACTATCACTATAAACGACAGGATTATTATAACAGTAAGCATACATATTAAAACCTAAAACGTTCTCAGTATTTAACTGACTATCCCCA